>NZ_JAUCEK010000006.1:0-298717 GCF_032458965.1 Arthrobacter sp. lap29 | reverse complement strand
TCCATCACGTAAGACACGGCACGGCTCTTCACTTCAGGGGTGTACTGCTTAGGCATGCTATCCATTCTCTCAATAGAAAACGGCACAAAACCCGGGACGATTCAGTTTGCGTGGTGTGGCCGGTGCCTTGAGAGCCTTCGCTGCTTGGTAGAGAGCGACCAGGTAGTGGATATAGCTCTCGAGACTGATTCGGTATGCCTCAATGCTGCGCGGGCCCAGGTTCCTGGCTTGGGGCAGGAACTGGTGCAGGTAGTTCCGGGCGTATCCCCAGAAATCCGGGACTGCTTGGGGTGTTGTGTTTTTCATTCGGATCCCACCTCGGGAAATACGCCTTGGCCATCGTGGGTGAGGGCTGCGTAGCCATCCATGAAATCCGGTGTGTGTGGATGTAGTAATAGGTGCTATCCAGTGAAGCGTGCCCCATATATCGGGCGAGGTAGGGCAGCATCGCGTTGACGTCGGTGCCTTCTGCCATCCATCGTTCGATGTTGGCGTAAGCAAAATGGTGCTTGAAGGAGTATGGATGCGGCTGGTTGCCACCGCTACTTCTGGGCAGCCTGGCCTGGTCCCAGATCCGGTTGAACATGACCCCTGCCGTGACTGGAGTAATCGGGGTTGGGGTTGAAGAAATGAAGAATCTGGGACGCTGTCGCCCAAATTCCTTACGAGACATCTGGTCGTATTTGGTGAGGACCTCGATGATTTCATCGGTGATCGGCAGGCGCCGGCTTCGGTTGCCTTTAGACCACAACACATCAATCTCTCCTTTACGGAGGTCAACATCCTGGAGTCGCAGACGACGGGTTTCGCAAGTCCGAAGCCCACATGAGTGCATCAACCCGAAGAAGGCGACGGACTGCCATTGCCACGGCGATTTGGTCTTCAGTTCGGCAGCAGCTTGGAAGAACCGGGAGATTTCTTCCCGGCTCAACAAGTATGGTTGGGAACGGACAAATCCGGACCGCCAGGACTCGGTGAGCACATACGCGTCCGGGTTGTTGTGGGTCCGCATCCAGCGGCCGAAATCCCTGATGTATGACATCCAGGACGGTTGAGAGCCCGGCTGGGAGGACTTCCTGAAGACCACCCAGTCTTCGACGGCTTGCCGGTCAAAGGAGACGATCCCGTGTTTCGTGCAGTAGGCATCGAAGCTGCTCAGGTACCAGCCGCGGGCGGTGCCATAGCAGCCCATATCCTGCTTGAAGGCCAGATACCGTTTCAGGTCCTCGGCGAACACACTGGTGAACACTGGCTTGCTCATCACCGTACTCCTTCCGGCAATGGCAGCACGCAGCCACGCAACCGCTCCGTGTCAGCGTTGAGATACACATTGGTTGAGTCGTTGTGGGCATGGCCCAGGATTACCGAGATCGTCGGCAACGCGGTACCTGCCTGCAGCAACTTCGATGCCGCGTTGTAGCGAAGGGCACGTGATCCAACCTTCACATCCTCCACCCCGGATGCACGGAAGACTTTATTGATGATCACGTAAATCGACGCGTGCTCGGCCAAGCCGCCATGCCGGGCGGTTCAACGGCCTCACCGGGTTCACGCCCGAGATTGTCGACATCGCGCGGAAGGCCCTGCTCATCGGCCATTAATCACTGCGCAAAACACGCCATTTACCGTTGCGGTTCAGGGCTTTCTCCCGCGGTATTAAGCCCGCAGTAGCAGAACTGCGGTGGCAGGGTCTTTTCGTGCCCACTTGGCCAAACCTGAACCCGACCCCCGCACCTGACCCGGCCCAACCTGAACCCTCTGCCTGAACCAGGCTGAATCCGCACCCTGGATCGGGTTGCTTTGCAGCGCCACGAAGGTGCCCGGGCCCTACTGAAGTCCGGCCCAAGCCCGGCCCAAGCCCGGCCCAAGCCCGGCCCAAGCCCCGCCCAAGCCCAGCCCAAGCCCAGCCCAAGCCGTGCCCAGGGAGGTGCCCGGACTGGCGGCACTGAGAGAACCCGGCGAAAAATTGGCATTGACAAACATCGTGAACTGCGTCACAGTTCTATTGATAACTGACTGATTAGTTAACTATGGAAGTTGGACCTTAAAATGGCACGAAGGTACAAAGTAATGGCAGGAGCGGCAGTGTTGGCGCTCTCCCTTTCCGCGTGTGGCGGAGCCGGAACGGCTTCGGATGAAAAGTCGCTCACTGTCACCATGTGGGGCGGGCAAGCCCAGTCTGCACATGTGGCTAGCTACTTCACCCCCTGGGCTGCGGAGAGTGGTGTGACCATCAAGGAAGATTCACCCACTGACTACGCCAAGATCGAGACCCAGGTCAATGCTGGCAAGGTCAACTGGGGAGTTGTTGAAGTTGAACCCAACTTTGCCAATACTGCCTGTGAGAAGGGCTTGCTGGAGAAGCTGCCACAACGAGTCATTGACGCCGCCAAGGCCGCCGGCGTCCCCGAGGCCCAAATGGGCGAATGCGCCATCCCGAATCTGCAGTACACGTTCAGCATTGCGTACAACACTGAGGTGTTTGCCGATAAGCACCCCACTAACTGGGCCGAATTCTTCGATACGAAGACTTTCCCGGGGAAGCGCGGCTTCTGGAAGTACGCCACCGGCGGACTGTTTGAGGCAGCACTGCTGGCCGACGGCGTCCCGGCAGATAAGCTCTACCCGCTGGATCTGCCCCGAGCCTTTGCCAAGCTAGACACCATCAAGAAAGACATTGTTTGGTATGACACCGGTGACCAGCAGACCCAGCTGGTGGCCAGCGGGGAAGCGCCTCTGGTGCAAGCCTGGAATGGCCGCATCACCAAGGCTGCAGCAGAGGGCCAGGCCGTGGCCAATGACTACGGGCAGAACCTCATCTCCTATGACCAGGTAGTCATCCCCAAGGGATACCCCAACGCCGAATTGGCCGCGGACTGGATGGTCTGGTTCTTGGGTAACGGGCAGGCCCAAGCGGACGACGCCGTCGCATCCGGTTATGGTCCTGTCTCCAGTGACGCGATTGGCTTGGTTCCCGAAGCTGATCGCAAGGACCTTGCCGGCAGCGAAGAAGTCTCCAAGGATTCCGCCGGGCTCATTGACTACTCATACTGGGCCAAGAACTATGATTCGGTCACCGAAGAGCTCAATAACTGGATCGCCAAATGAGTGTAGCCGCAGGGACCAGGGCAGCCCTGCGGCAGCCGGCGCCCCCCTCCTTTGCCAGCAAGATCAAAAACTTCTTGCGCATTGACGGGTGGGGTGCGCTAGTTCTGCCGCTGCTAGTGTTCCTCATCCTGGTCTTTATCCTCCCGTTGTTTGTCATGCTCCAAAAGAGCTTCACCGACCCCACATTTGGGTGGCAGAACTACACGGCAATTTTTGCCCAATCCGTCTATGTGAAAGTTTTGGGCAACACGTTCTTGACAGCGGCAATTGTCACAGCGGTAACGTTGCTCCTGGCTTTCCCCTACGCATACCTGATGACACTGGCAACACCGAAGTGGCGCACAGTGATGTTGGTTTTGGTGCTTGTGCCTTTCTGGACAAGTATTCTGGTCCGCAGCTTCGCCCTGGTCCTGCTCTTGCGTGACACAGGCGTACTAAACTCGCTGGCACAGGATGCGGGTCTCATCGCTGAACCCGTCACCATCATCCGCACCATGAGCGGAGTGGTGATCGGTATGGTCCAAGTGGCCCTACCGTTTGCCGTCTTGCCGATCTATGCCACCATGCGAACCATTGACCGCCGCCTGTTGCAGGCTGCCGAAGGGTTGGGCGACCGCCCCTCAGGGGCGTTCTTGCGGATTTTTGTTCCGTTGAGCCTGCCAGGTGTTGCGGCGGCAATTTTGTTGACCTTCGTCCAGGCCTTGGGTTACTACATCACCCCGGCATTGTTGGGTGGGCCAAAGAACACCATGATTGGTGAATTGATTGTCCAGCAGGTCAGCACAGTCCTGCGGTTCGGGTTTGCTGCGGCGCTGGCTACCATGCTGCTTGTCACCACATTCCTCCTCATTGGCTTGGCCAGTAAATACTTTGACCTGCAAAAGCACTTGATGGGACAATCATGAACCGCATCCTTGCAAGAACGGCCTTGATTCTCCTCGCCGCGATCATAGGACTGTACCTGCTGTTGCCCGTACTGGTGGTGGTCCCCATGTCACTGTCCAGCAGCTCCTTCCTTACCTTCCCGCCCAAGGAACTCTCCTTGCGCTGGTACCAGCAATTGCTTGATGACCCCAGCTGGGGACGGTCGGCCTTCGCTAGCCTCAAAGTGGCGCTATTGTCAGCCACCGTCTCAGTAATTTTGGGAACGCTGGCCGCACTTGCTCTGGTGCGTGGCAGGTTTCCGTTCCGCAACGCCGTCACGGCAGTGCTGCTGGCACCACTGATTGTGCCGTACGTGATTGTTGGTTTGGCCGTTTACATAGCGTTCCTTAACTTGGGGCTGACCGAGACCACGCTGGGCTTTGTCTTGGTGCACACCTGCTTGGGCGTCCCATACGTCATGATCAACGTTTCCACCGGGTTAGTCTCTGTTGACCGCCGGCTGGAAATGGCCTCTATGAACCTCGGTGCCGGGCCGGTCTCCACCTTCTTCCGGATTACCTTGCCGCTCATTCTTCCCAGCGTGCTCGCGGGGGCATTGTTCGCTTTCATCACCAGCTGGGATGAAGTGGTGACCGCAATTTTCCTCTCGGGCCCTGATATGACCACTATGCCGGTAAAGATGTGGTCCGGCATACGTGTCCAGGTGGACCCGGCAGTAGCCGCAGTCTCCAGCCTTTCCCTGCTGGTGATCATTTCAACGTTCCTTTTGATGGGTGCAGTAAAAATGATCCGAAAAATGATTGACCGTCGAGCGTCCCTGACCATGAACGAAGGAATATGAGATGACGAAGTCTCAAGAAACCCAGTATGAATCCTCTGGTGCCCCGATCCGCATCTCCGGAATCAGCAAGACCTACAAAGAGCTGACAGTGCTTGATTCAGTTGATCTGGACATTCACGGAGGTGAGTTCCTGACATTGCTTGGGGCCAGTGGTTCCGGCAAATCAACGCTTCTGAACATCCTTGCCGGATTCGTCAAGCCCTCGGGTGGCACCATAGAGGTTGACGGCGTGGATGTGTCCCGTCTGCCGCCGCACAAGCGCGGACTGGGTATGGTGTTTCAGCACTATGCCTTGTTCCCGCACATGAGCGTGGCAGAAAACGTGGCGTACCCACTGAAGCGGCTGGGCGTCCCCAAGGCTGAAATCATCCGCCGGGTAGGGGAGGCCTTGGACATGGTTGACCTTGGCCGCATGGCAAACCGCAAGCCCACCGAAATTTCTGGTGGTCAGCAGCAACGTGTGGCGCTGGCGCGTGCCATCGTGTTCCGCCCCCGCGTATTGCTCATGGATGAGCCTCTTGGAGCGTTGGATAAGATGCTACGCGAGCAGCTGCAGCTGGAAATCCGCAAGCTGCACAAGGACATCGGCATCACCTTTGTCTTCGTCACCCATGACCAAGACGAGGCACTGACCATGTCAGACAGGATTGCCTTGCTCAAGGATGGGCAGATTGTTCAGCTAGGCACGCCAGAAGAGCTGTACAACGCACCGAGCTGCCGGTACGCCGCTGAATTTGTGGGTGTATCCAACATCTTCCAAGGATCCATTAAGAATTCCGCATTTATTGACGGGCAGCATGCCCGCGAGTTCAAACTGCCCCTGGGGCATGCCAAGGAGGGCACCGGGTTAATGATCCGGCCAGAGCATATGCGTGTTTCTCCTGCCGGCCAGATAACCAACACCATTCATGACCAGATCGGAGCTACCGTGGAAGATTGCATCTACCTTGGCAGCAGCCGGACAGTCCAGGCCCGCACGGATGCCGGTGCCCTCTTGATTGCCCGCACCGAAGTTCCCCGCTCACCTGATGGCATCCACGCAGGGGCCCAGATTCAAATGCATTGGGAAGCCGCCGATGCCCGAGTCCTGGCCTAGAACAAGACGGACGCTATGACGTTTAAAAATATTGTGGTGGAGCAGGAGGGGCCACTGCTGTGGCTCACCTTGAACCGCCCCGCCGAAGCCAATGCGCTCAGTGATACCTTGGCTGACGAATTTTGCGCCGCCATCGAATTGGCGCAAAACGATCCTGACTGCCACGTTGTGATCCTGCAGGGCAATGGAAAGTATTTTTGTGCCGGTGGCGATGTTCACATGATGGCAGCGGCGCAGGACCCGGCTCGATTCCTGAAGGCGCTGGCAGAAAAGATGCATGAAGGGTTGCTGAGTCTTGCACACTCACGGCTCATCACCATTGCTGCCGTCCAAGGGTTTGCCGCCGGTGCCGGCCTAGGCCTGGTCCTCAATGCCGATTTTGTGCTCGCATCGGACAAGGCTGGCTTCGTCTCGGCTTATGGCAACGTGGGGTTGAGCCCTGATTGTGGCGTCTCGTATCTGCTTCCTCAGATAGTGGGGCACCAGCGCGCAGCCCAAATCTGCCTGCTGGGACGCCCTGTCACAGCTCAAGAGGGCCTTGCTTGGGGACTGGTGAGCGAACTGGTGCCTGCTGAAGAATTGGTTGAACGAGCCCGCGCGCTGGGGACACAGCTGACAGCGGGTGCAACACAGGCTTTGGGTCCCACCCGGCAGCTTCTCAAGCGCGCCAGTAACGCGGGTTTCGCTGCGCACCTGGCGTTGGAGGCTGAGAGTATTTCCTCGATAATCTCCCATCCCGACACCAACGCGCGCATCCGAGCATTTGTTGCCAAGAGCACTGCTTGAGATGTGAATAGGCGCGGGACCTGATTTTCTTTGCTCGGGATCTAAAGGGGTTACTGGCAATAGCTTGAGAAGCTGTTGCCAGTAACCCCTTTTCTCTGCCTCCGTTGAGCTCATAGCCGGTTTAGGGGTGCCCTTTCGTATTTGTGCCCACAGGAGAGCCAGTTCCTGCCTGATACCTCTCGCGCGCTATGCGCCACTGCTGACTAGCGGTTCAGGTAGTGAACCAAAGGCACTGCGAAGAAAAGATGCCCCCTTACTTAGCAGATGCGCCTGAATCCAAGCTCTTGACAAATCATCCAAGTCTCGTGAATGCTGAATAGCGGTTCAGTAAATAATTTCCGATACATAGGAGTTAGGCATGTCAGTAGCAGTTGAAAATGCGCCGGCCAAGACCGTGGTCCCTTCCTTGCTGGAGATTAGTTGGACTGATCCCGTGACCGGATACAAGGGCTACTTGGTGATCGACAGGCTGGTCCGGGGAGTTTGCAGCGGCGGTCTCCGCATGCGCAAGGGATGCACCCTGGACGAGGTTCGCGGACTCGCCCAAGGCATGACGCTCAAGGAGGGACTGCACTACCGTCCCGGCGCGCGGTATGTTCCGCTCGGAGGGGCTAAGGGTGGCATTGACTGCGATCCGCACGATCCCAACATGCGCGCTGTTCTCAAGCGCTTCCTGCAAAGCGTCAGCGCACTGGTCAGTGCACACTGGACCCTGGGGGAGGACCTGGGTGTGCAGCAAAAGCTCATTGACGAGATCATTGCGGAGCTGGGACTGGAAAGCTCCGTGCAAGCTGTCTATCCGCTGCTGGAGGATCGCGCTGCTGCCACGGAGCGTTTGAGCCGTGCATTTGAGATTGAGATAGACGCAGTGGGGCTGGGAGAGTTGGTTGGGGGTCTCGGAGTTGCTGAATCAGTTTTAACGGCCCTTGATGCATTGGGGCGCCGCAGGGAAGGGTCCCGCGTGGTGATCCAGGGCTTCGGCTCTATGGGCGGTGCCACGGCACGCTACCTCTCACAGGCTGGCCTGTTGGTGGTTGGCATTTCAGATGCCAATGGAGTCATTGTCAACCCGCAGGGGCTAGATGTTGAGGCTTTGCTGGCATCGCGTAACTCATTTGGCGAAATTGACCGCGAGGTCCTAAGGCCTGAGGATGCCTTGGTTCCCCGTGATCAGTGGTTGCGCATTGAGACTGATGTTTTGGTGCCTGCCGCCATTTCCTACTGCATCACCGCAGAAAATCAGCACGAAATTGCGGCTTCACTCATCGTGGAAGCTGCGAATATGCCGGTTCTCAAAGAGGCTGAGGAGATGCTCCTGGCTCGCGGTATACCGGTGGTGCCTGACTTTGTCTCTAACTCCGCCACAAATGCATGGTGGTGGTGGATGCTCTTTGGTGACATTGATGCCGATGCCCAGCAGTCCGAAGCGATGATTCGGCGGGAAATGAGCAGGATTGTCTCGGATATGTTTGTGCGCTCAGTACGTGATGGGTCATCACTGCGCGATGCTGCACTGGCTTTCACTCGTGAGCAGCTGCTTGCCATTGATGCGCAGTACGGTACGGCCTAAGCAACTGGGCATTCACTTCCTTGGGTCCGTCAGGTGTCCTATTGGGTGTGCCGGCGGGTGCCCCAGGGCGCCAGTGCGGAAGCTAGTAAAATTTCCACCGCCAACATTGACAACTTGCGTGATCCCAGTCACACTTAGTTATATAACTGACTGGTTAGTTAAAGAACTTCCGGTAACTGTTGTCGGACCAGTGCAGGAGCCCCAGCCAAAGGCGGCGGGTCCTGAACTGGACCTCAACAAAGTCTCACCTACCAACTACGGTATCCATTCGGATGCCAAGACTCAGAAGCATTCGGAGGCAACTGATGCCAGCGTCCTCGCTCAAAGCGTTTCGTGATCCCTCATCCGTGGCAGTGGTTGGTGCCTCGGATGATCAAGCTAAATGGGGTTACTGGCTAGCCCGCGGGGCCTTGTCCGGAGCGCATCGCCGCGATGTGTACCTTGTCAACGGATCAGCTGCAACCGTCCAGAACGAAACGGCCTACTCCAGCATTTCGGCATTGCCGGGCGTACCTGAACTCGTTGTTCTGTGCGTCCCGCCGCGCTTTGTTACTGAAGTGGTCCGGGAGGCCCTCGCCGCCGGCGTCAAGGCGTTTCTGGGCATCACCGCAGGTGTGCTGGAAGAAGAAGCCCTCGGAGCCATGATTCGCGCCGCCGGTGCACGCATCATTGGCCCCAACAGTCTGGGACTTTTTGATGCTTCCTCTTCTTTGCAGCTGGCATGGGGGCATTTCAGCCCGGGTCCGCTGGCCATCATCTCCCAAAGCGGGCAGCTTGGATCTGAACTGGCCATCTTGGCTGCGCGTGCCGGCATGGGTGTTTCTCGCTTTGTATCCATTGGAAATCAGCTGGATGTGAACGCTGCGGAACTCGTTGCTGATCTGGCAGATCACGAACAAAGCAAAATCATCGCCTTGTATTTGGAGAGCTTCACCAGCGGAGTTCAGCTGGTGGAAACCATCCGTGACCTGTCCCTGGCAGGAAAGACAACCCTGGTGCTCACCACCGGAGCCAGTGATGCCAGCCAACGTCTGGCCCAGTCCCACACCGGGTCACTCACCTCCGCCCTTGACACTGTTGACGCTGCCTGCCGTGCGGCTGGGGCCATCCGTGTAGCCACCCCCACCGAGCTGGTGAACGCCGCCCGTTACTTGAGTGTTGCCGCAAAACCGGCCAGCCGGCGCACTGCACTCATCAGTGACAGTGGTGGGCAAGGTGGCATAGCAGCAGACGTGGCCGCAGTCCACGGTCTGGACGCACCCATATTCTCCGAACAGTTGCAGCGCCAGCTCGCGGAAATTCTGCCCGCCGGTGCCGCAGTATCCAACCCCATCGACTTAGCTGGAGCCGGGGAAGCGAATCTGGATGTGTACGCCGATCTGGTGGAGGTTCTGATGAGCTCCGGTGAAGTGGACTCGGTAGTCCTCTCTGGATACTTCGGTTGCTACGGCTCAGACACGCCCGCCATCGAGGCCCGTGAACTCAGCGTTGCAGACCGTATGGCGGACATTGTCAAGGCCGCCGGGATGCCCCTGGTTGTCCACAGTATGAGTTCCGACTCGGCCGTGGTGGCGCGCCTCTGGGCTGATGGCATCCCCACCTACCCCGGCATCGAGATTGCACTGCGGACGCTGTCCCTGGCAGCCCAGCTAAGCGCGTCCCCGGGGCGGGTGCTCGGCTCGCCGGAGCAGAAGCTGGCCGAACCGGAATCAGGATACTGGCAGGCTCGTGCGTTTTTGGCGGAACTGGGCATCGCGGCGCCGGAAGGACGGCTGGCAAACAACCGTGCCGACGCGGTCCGGGCCAGCGAAGAGTTGCGCTACCCTCTCGTCTTGAAGGCCGGTTGGCTCGAGCACAAAAGTGAGCACGACGGCGTGAAGCTGGGCTTGGGCTCGGCCGAGCAGCTGATGGCAGCCTTCGAGGATATGCAGGCGCGGCTGGGGGACGGCGAGTACGTAGTAGAGGAACAGGATATTCGCCAAAATACCGTAGAAGTGCTGGTAGGTGCCCGCCAGGACAGGGACTTTGGTCCGGTTGTCACGGTAGGAGCCGGGGGTACGGAAACGGAACTGCACAAGGACATCAGCGTAGAGCTGGCGCCAGTGGACCACGCTACCGCGTTGGAGATGATTGGCCGGTTGAAGTGCCTGCCGCTCTTGCAAGGATGGCGCGGCCGCCCGGCCACCGACATCCAGGCACTGGCCGCCATGGTGGTTTCAATTTCCGAAGCCGTCGCAGCTAACCAGAACATCACAGAATTTGAAGTCAATCCTATCCGTGTGGCCCCTGAAGGGGCTCTCGCAGTCGATGCATTGGTGCTCACGGCTGCCGCGGTCAACGCATGAAGGAGAACGCCTTGCTTGTTCCGGATATCAGAGAAGAATTTGCTGGAAAAATTGCGGTCGTAACAGGTGGCGGCTCCGGCATTGGCCGCGCCATCGCCGCCCGCTACGCAGCAGCCGGCGGAAAAGTCGTTGTCATAGGACGCCGAGAAGAACCGCTGCAGGAGACTGTACGGCTCATTACTGACGCTGGTGGCAGCGCCGATTACATCTCCTGCGACGTCCGTGATGCCCAGGGCATGGCAGATGCCATCAACTCTGTTGTAGAACGCGAAGGACGCATTGATGCGTTAGTGAACAATGCGGCCGGCAACTTCATTGTCCCCGGCGAGGACCTGAGCCCCAACGGCTGGAAGGCCGTCATTGACATTGTGCTCAACGGGACCTTTTACGCAACCCACGCAGCAGCTCAGCACATGCTGGCGGCCGGCAGCGGAAGCATCCTGAACGTCATTGCCAGCTACGCCTGGCACGGACATCCGGGCACAGTGCACAGCGCAGCAGCCAAGGGTGGCATTGTGGCCATGACCCGCACGCTTGCCGTGGAATGGGCAGCCCGCGGAGTTCGAGTGAACTGCATTGCTCCCGGACCCACCGAAACTGAAGGTGCCGGTGCCGCGTTGTGGGGCACCGAGTCCGCCCGTGAAAAGGTCCTCAGCGGCGTCCCGGCAGGCCGGTTCGCCAGCCCCGCCGAAATTGCCGAGTCCGCCAACTACCTCCTGAGCCCGCGTGCCGATTACGTCACCGGTGAAGTCATGGTGGTGGATGGTGGCCAATGGTTAGGTAAGTCCGTCTACACAGATGAGCGAGTAAAAGCATGAGCGCCCTTACAGGTGGAGAAGCCCTGGTTGCCGGTCTGGCAGCCCACGGCGTGGACACCATTTTTGGTATCCCCGGAACACACAACTTGGCCGCCTACGCCGCCATGCCCAGCTACGGCATCAAGCACATCTCGCCGCGGCACGAACAGGGAGCCGGCTACGCAGCCGACGGTTATGCCCGCTCCTCGGGACGCCCCGGCGTGGTCCTTACCACCACGGGCCCCGCCATCCTCAACGCCGCAGCAGCTGCGGCCCAGGCGTACTCGGATTCAATTCCGGTGCTGTTCATCTCTCCCGGCATGCCGCTGGCGCACCCCGGCCGCGGCAACGGCTTGTTGCACGAAATCAAGGATCAGGGGGCAGCATTGGCGGCCGTGGTGGCCTACAGCCACCGTGTGACCTCCGTGGCAGAAATCCCGTTGGCCGTTGCCCAGGCGTTCGCTGCCATGGCAACGGGCCGGCCACGTCCGGTACACCTGGAAATCCCGCTGGACCTGCTCGATGAGGTGGGGCAAGTAACTGTGGTGCCGCCGGTGGCCGCCGGTCAGCTCATGGCCCCTACAGCACAAATCCAGGCTGCTGCGGCCGCGCTCAGCGAAGCTCAACGCCCGCTGCTTTTGGTGGGCGGTGGGGCATCCCGGGCCGCGGCCCAGGTCAAGGACCTTGCACAAGCACTGTCCGCGCCGGTCTTTGCCACCACCAACGGCAAGGGCATTTTCCCGGAGGACCACGTACTGGCCGTTGGTGCTGGAGTCCAACACCCCAGCACTTTGGCTGCCTTCAACGATGCCGACGCTGTTGTGGCGATCGGAACAGAACTTTCCCCCGCGGACTGGTGGCTGGGGCTGCCGAACCTGGCGGGAAAACTGATCCGGATCGATATTGACGCCACCTCCATCAACACCAACGCCATCCCCGCCCACGCTCTGGTGGGCGAGAGTGTAGCCGTCTTGACGGCGCTGCTGGCGAACCTCAGTGCCACTGATACGGCCACTGATGCAGCCACCGATGAAGCCACGGACGACGCCGCCGCCTCCATCGCTGCCCAGCGTATGGTGGCGCTGCGGGCGGACTTTGAAACGGACGCCCAGACTGAAGGCGGACCCTGGTTGGAGATTGTGGACGCCATTGCAGCGGCCCTGCCCCGGGACGGCATTGTTGCCGCAGACAGTGCCATGGCTTGTTACTACGGGGCCCTGTCAAACCTGCCGTTGCACCGTCCCAACGCGTTCTTGTATCCCACAGGTGTTGGCACGCTCGGGTACGGGTTACCGGCGGGAATTGGTGCCAAAGTTGCCAATCCAGAAGCCCCGGTACTGGTCCTGCACGGTGACGGTGGCATCATGTTCACCATTGCCGAACTGGCCATGGCCGCGGAGCTTCGCCTAGCACTGCCCATCGTCATTGTAGATAACGGCGGCTACGGCGAGATCCGCAATGAAATGGCTGACCGCGGCGAACCCGTGCACGCTGTGGCCTTGGGCAGCCCGGACTTTCCGGCGCTCGCCAGGGCTCTTGGCTGCTACGGCGTAGCCATTGCCAACGCCAGTGAACTAGGTAGCGCCATCAAAACAGCGCTCGACGCCGATAGGCCCACCGTTTTGCACATCTATGAGGACAGCCGTGCCGCAGCGGACATGCTGGCCGCCAAGGAGGCACTGTGAACACCGCGGTCATGACCTGGTTCCGTGACGACGTCCTCATTGGCGGTAGCTGGCAACAGGCCGGGGCTACGCAGGAGGTAGAAAACCCGGCCACCGCCGAGGTGATTGGCTCGGCAGCTCTGTGCGATGGGGCCACTGTGGATGCTGCTGTAGCTGCAGCCCGCACGGCAGCCGGCGCCTGGGGTGCCAAAACTGCCGGTGAGCGTGCCGATGCCATCGAAGCCCTCGTTGCCGTGTTGCGGCAGCGCCGTGAGGAGCTCGTTGCGGTGACAGTTGCAGAAGTTGGTGTTTCCGTTGCCAACGCCCGTGCCTGGCATGTGGATCTGGCCATTGATTTGATGGCTGCCGCAGCCACCAACGCACGCAACTATGCCTTTGAGGAAGAGTCCGGGACCTCTGTTTTACTGCGCAAACCGGTAGGTGTGGTTGCCTGCATCACCCCGTGGAATTACCCGCTTTACCAGTTGGCGGCGAAGGTTGGTCCAGCCCTGGCCGCAGGGTGCACGGTTGTGCTAAAACCTGCGTTACTGGCGCCGTTGTCCTCCTATATTTTCGCTGAGGCCACCATTGAAGCCGGGCTGCCAGAGGGCGTTTTCAACCTCATTAGCGGTGCAGGCAGTGCCATTGGCGACGCTCTGACGGGCCATCCCGGAGTGGACTTTATCTCTTTCACCGGTTCCACCACAGTAGGCCGTGAGGTGGGGGCCACCGCTGCCCGCAACCTCAAACGCGCCTGCTTGGAACTGGGCGGGAAATCCTCCTCCATCATCTGCGCTGATGCTGATTTTGCAGCGGCCGTGACCGGAACTGTGGACGCGGCCATGCTCAACAGCGGCCAGACCTGCAGTGCCTGGACCAGAATGCTGGTCCCGGCACAACGCTATGAGGAAGCTCTGGAACTGGCAGCTGCCCACGTCAAAACTCTTGTGGTGGGAGACCCCACTGCGGAGAGCACCGATCTGGGCCCGCTGGTTAGCGCCAAGCAAAAGGCTGATGTACTTGCCGTCATTGACGGTGCCTTGGGCCGGGGCGCCCGGCTGGTGACGGGCCCGCCCGTCTCAGCCCACGCCGTCGGACACTATGTAAACCCGACCATCCTGGCAGATTTGGCGCCCACTGACCCGGCCAGTCAGCAGGAAATCTTTGGGCCTGTGCTGGTGGTACACGCCTATTCCAGTGAGGCCGAAGCCATTGAGATTGCCAACGGCACGGTCTACGGACTAGCCGGTGCGGTGTGGGCCGGCAGTACCGAGCGGGCACTGGAGATTGCTCGGCACCTTGACACCGGCCAGGTTGATCTCAACGGTGCCCCGTTCAACCCGCAAGCCCCCTTCGGTGGATGGAAGGACTCCGGAATTGGCCGTGAACTCGGAGTGGCCGGCCTGGAGGAATACACAGAAATCACTGCGGTGCAGCGATGAGTTCACCCCTTGCGGTCTACACCGACGTGGACGGCACCGATCTTCAGCCCGGTATTGAGCTCTTGGAAGCAGCCGGTTTTGAGGTCCGGGTGGCCAATAGTTCAGACCCTGACGTCATTGCCAAGGTAGCCCAGGGCGCACAAGCCCTGCTGATTGGCTATTGCGTGGTTGATGAGGCTCTCCTTGAGCGCCTTGAGGGGTTGAAGATTGTAGCCACCCAATCGGTGGGCGTTGACACGGTGGATCTTGCTGCTGCCACCAAGCGCGGCATCTGGGTGGCCAACGTGCCGGGGGCGGCCACGGAGGAAGTTGCCACCCACGCCTTCGCCATGGCCTTGTCTTTGCTGCGCGGGCTGCCCTTCCTTGACCGGAGTGTGCAGGCCGGGCAGTGGGACGGCACAACGGAGAGGCTGCTCAGGCTCTCCGGGGCAACCGTTGGCGTGGTGGGGCTGGGCCGTATTGGTGCCCGTTTCGCCAAGCTCATGGGACCTACTGTGGGAACCGTGCTGGGCTACGATCCCTACCTTCCAGCACCCGACGGCATCCAGGCGGTGGGGCTGGATGAGCTCTTCACCCGCAGCGACCTTGTCAGTTTGCACCTTCCACTGACCGAAGAGACCACCGCCCTGGTGAACGCGGACCGGCTCGCACTCATGCCGAGGGGATCGTTTTTAGTCAATGTTTCCCGTGGCGGGTTGGTAGATCACCCGGCACTGGCGCGGGCATTGGAAAGCGGCCAGCTAGGTGGGGCCGGCCTTGATGTGCTGGCCGTTGAACCTCCGGCGGCGGGGGAGGCGATGCTCGGCAACCCCCGGGTTCTACTGAGTCCGCATGCCGCGTATTTATCTGAGCAGTCAGCGCGGGACTACGTGGTGCAGCAAGCAAAAAATGTTCTTACCTGGCACCACCGCCAGATCCCGGAACACCCCGTGAACAGCCCGCTTGCGGCACAGTTCACGGCCTAGACCAAAACACTTAACACCAAAAACAGGAGAAGACCATGGCAAAGAAGAATGTTGAATACTGGCCGTTGAACGATGAGCAGCGCGCCATCGTTGAAATGGTCAAGGATTTTGCTACCAACGAGATCCGTCCCCGTGGCCGCGAAGTGGATGAGGCGGACACCGTCTCACCCGTGGACATTTTCCAGAAAGCCGCAGTGGTGGGCATTACCGATTTCATGATGCCGGAGGAATATGGCGGCGGCGGCTACACCGATGCTTTCACCCAGTGCCTGGTTCAGGAACAGCTGTGCTGGGGAGATCCCGGCATTGGCAACTTTGTCTGCTCCAACGGCTTCTTCGCTGACCCCATCCTGGCGCTCGGAAACGAGGACCAGAAAAAGAAGTGGCTCACGCCCCTGTCCGGTCCTGATGCACCGTTTACTGCTCTGGCCACTACGGAACCGGGCTCCGGCTCTGACTCCGCCTCCATGGTGACCCGCGCTGACAAGGTTCAAGGCGGTTACTCCATCAACGGCCAGAAAGCGTGGATCTCCAACGCCGGCCTGGCAGATCAGTACGTGGTATTCGCCAAGACTGACCCCTCAGAGCGGTCCAAGGGTGTCACGGCGTTCCTCATGAAGAAGGACACGCCCGGCATTTCCTTCGGGGAGCCGATGAAGAAGATGGGCCAGCGAGCCATTGTGTGCCGCGAAATGTTCTTTGACAACGTCTTTGTTCCCGAAGAAGATCGCTTGGGCGAAGAAGGCCAGGGCTTCTACGGCCTCATGAAGACCTTCGATGTATCCCGTGTTGTCCTGGCAGCAGCGTCCTGCGGCGCCGCCCGTGCAGCGTATGAATACGCACTGGACTACGCCCGGACCCGCACTCAGTTCGGCAAGCCGATTATTGAACACCAGGCTGTGGCGTTCCGTCTGGCAGATATGGCCACCCGCATTGAATCGTCATGGTTGATGACGTTGCATGCAGCCCGTCAGCTCGATGCCGGTGAGGACGTCAATGGCCTGGCCGCCATGGCTAAACTGCAGGCCTCCGAAACCGCCATGTTCGTCACCTGGGCGGCCGTGCAGACCCTCGGTGGTTGGGGCTACTCCCGCGAGTACCCGGTTGAGCAGTGGATGCGTGATGTCAAGCTGGAGGAAATTGAGGAAGGCACCTCGGACATCATGCGCTTGGTGATCTCCCGCAACCTCTAGCATCACCAGCCAACGGCCTCACCCAGCAGGCCCACGCAACAGGTCCACCCATCAGGGATGAGAAGGAAGTACAACGTGAAGATTGCAGTGTTGGTGAAGCAGGTTCCAGACACCGGGGAGCAGCGCAACCTTGACCCCGTGCAGGGGAGCTTGGACCGCTCAGGGGAGAACTTGTTGGATGAGATCAACGAACGTGCCCTGGAAGTGGGGTTGAAGTATAAGGACGCCAACAAAGGTACCGAGGTGGTTGTTATCTCAATGGGCCCGGACACCCTGACTAAGGGCTTGCGTAAAGCCCTCTCCATGGGTGCCGACTATGCTCTTCACGTGTGTGATGCCAGCCTGGCCGGTGCGGATGCGGGACGGACGGCGGAAGTGCTCGCCGCCGCCCTGCGCCACACCGGCGCGGATCTGGTGTTGGCAGGCAACGAGTCAACGGATGGTCGCGGCGGTGTTGTGCCAGCCATGATTGCCGAGCGTTTGTCGCTGCCACTGATGAGTGCTGTAGACACCGTAGAAATTTCCGGCCAAGAAGTAATAGGGGAGCGCGGCACCGAAACAGGTTCAGTGCGGCTCAGCGCACCCTTCCCGGTCATGGTCTCGGTGACCGAACGCTGTGGCGAAGCCCGGTTCCCCAGTTTCAAGGGCATCATCACCGCCAAGCGCAAACCTCTGTCAGTGCTGGGTCTTGCTGAGCTGGGCCTTGCCGACTTGGGCTCACTGCCTTCTACCGGAACAGCGGCTTCCAGCATTGTGATCAGCACGGTGCGCACCCCAGCCCGGACTGCTGGCCGAATTGTTGTTGATGAAGGAAATGCCGGCACCGAATTGGCGGCGTTCCTGCGCTCCAGCCGTTTGATCTAGGACATAAGGACCATCATGAAAAATGTCTTGACACTTATTGAAACCACTGAAACCGGCGCATTGGGCACTACTACCGCAGGTCTGCTGGGAGCCGCAGCCAAGATTGGTACACCCGTGGCTGTTCTTGCCGTAGCTCCCGGCAGCGGCGCCAAACTGGCAGAACAGCTCGGTGCCTGGGGTGCTGAGACGGTATTCCTAGCTGAATCGCCGAACGTTGGCCAGCTTGTGGTGGCCGCGGATCTTGCCGCACTCACGGCAGCGGCTCAGGCCCTGAACCCGGTGGCCATTGTGGCCGCTAACTCCGTGGCCGGGCGCGATGCGGCCGCCCGGTTCGCGGCCCGCACCGGTGCAGGATTATTGGCGGACGTTGTTGATGTCCGTGTTGAGGGTGATTCAATCATTGGCACGCACTCCGTCCTGGGCGGTGACTACACGGTGGAAGCCACCGTGAGCGGCGGTGCTGCGGTTCTCACCGTCCGTCAGGGCGCCATTGAGGACAAGGCCCCGGCCGCCACCCCTACCGTGACTACCATTTCGCTAGATCCTGCCCAGGGACCGTCAGTGACAATCCTCTCAAGCACAGCAGCCACCACAGCCAGTGACCGTCCTGAACTGCGCGGCGCGGCCCGGGTAGTGGCTGGCGGACGCGGGCTGGGCTCCTCCGAGAACTTTGCCTTGGTAGGCCAACTCGCCGATGCGTTGGGCGCTGCCGTGGGAGCTTCCCGTGCGGCAGTGGATGCCGGCTATGTCCAACAGTCGGCGCAGGTGGGCCAGACCGGTGTGAGCGTTTCACCGCAGTTGTATATTGCCCTGGGTATTTCCGGGGCCATCCAACACCGGGCCGGTATGCAAACAGCCAAAACCATTGTGGCCGTGAATTCAGATGCTGATGCACCGATCTTTGAGGTTGCAGACTTTGGCATTGTGGGCGACGTCTTTACCGTGGTGCCTCAACTGATCTCCGCGCTGGAAGCACGCTCAGGCGCATGACGGCGCTGCAGAACAAGCCCTCCCGAGTAAAGAAAAAGGTGCGGCTGGCACTCACGGCAAGTGCCGCCGCTGTACTTCTGGTTTTGATGGTGCTCGGGGCGAAATGGCTCCGCGGCACTGAGGGGGTGCAAGACTTCCTGATTCAGTACACCGGGCATTCGGCACTGCCAGCGGGTGCGCCTGTGGGGTTGCCGCCTTGGCTGGGGTGGCAGCACTTCCTGAACGGGTTCTTCCTGTTGCTCATTGTGCGCACCGGGTGGCAGGTGCGCACCACTACGCGGCCCGGCGCCTATTGGACGCGCAATAACAAGGGGCTGATCAAAACCAAGGGGGCGCCGAAGAAGATCAGCCTTGACCTGTGGTTCCACCTGAGTTTGGATGCGCTGTGGGTGTTGAACGGGATTGTGTTCATGGTGTTGCTGTTTGTCACGAATCAGTGGATGCGGATTGTGCCCACCAGCTGGGATATTGTCCCGAACGCGGCCTCGGCCATGCTGCAATACGCGTCGTTCAACTGGCCGCTGGAATCCGGCTGGGTCAATTACAACGCCCTTCAGGTGCTGGCGTACTTTCTGACAGTGTTTGTGGCTGCGCCTTTGGCATTGATCTCCGGGCTGAGGATGTCCCCGGCCTGGCCAAAGAATACCGTCTGGCTAAACAAGGCCTTCCCCATTGAGGCGGCCCGGGCACTGCACCTACCCGTGATGCTTTACTTTGTAGCCTTCGTGGCTGTGCATGTGACCTTGGTACTGATTACCGGGGCATTGCACAACTTGAACCATATGTATGCAGGGCGAAATGACGGCAGTTGGCTCGGCGCTGGCATCTTTGCGGGCTCCCTTGCCGTTATGGTGGCTGCCTGGTTCATGGCGCGGCCATTGTTTCTGCGGCCCATCGCCTCCCTTACCGGCAAAGTGAGCCGCTAGCAGGCCCAACCGCGGGCCCGCGGTGGGCAGCCCGCCGCCCGCTTGCCGCGGTGGGCGGGAGGCCTCGGGTGGGCAGCCCACCGCCCGCTTGCCGCGGGCGCACCACCATAATGAAACTTCTACACGAAGGACACACGCAATGAACGCAGCAGCGATGAATGCCGAGAAAATTGTCATCCTCGAGGGCGCACGGACCCCCATTGGTAGTTTTGGTGGGGTTCTCAAGGATGTGCCAGCCCATGAGCTCGGTGCCGCCGCAGCCCGGGCGGCTATTCTGCGGGCGGGCATATCAGGGGAAGATATTTCCGAGGTGGTGATGGGCTGCATCGGGCAGGTGGGGGCCGATGCGTACAACGCACGCCGCGTGGCGCTGGCAGCTGGCCTTCCGGAGCGCACCCCGGCGTACACAGTGAACCGGTTATGTGGCAGCGGGCTGCAGGCTATCTGGTCAGCAGCCATGCAAATGCAGTGGTCCGGAACAGACTTCACCCTGGCCGGTGGCAACGAGTCCATGACACGCATGCCGTTCTACGATTTCGCTGCCAGGGCCGGTAACCGGCTGGGGGACCGCACACTTGTGGATGGGACCGTTGCCATGTTGACTGACCCGTTCAGTAACATCCACATGGGTGTCACAGCGGAAAACGTGGCCCGCAAGTATGGCGTGTCCCGTCAGGATCAGGACGAATTTGCCCTTGAATCCCAGCGTCGGGCAGCAACACCAGCAGCGCAAGCCGCCTTTGCCGAGGAGATCACTCCTGTGGAGGTGGGCGGACGCAGGCCGCACACGGTCACCTTGGATGAGCATCCCAAACCAAACACCACCTTGGAAACACTCGCCGGGCTCCGTCCAGCCTTTGAAAAAGGTGGGACTGTCACCGCTGGCAATGCCTCAGGAATCAATGATGGCGGCGCAGCGGTGGTGCTGGCCCGTGCCGGTGCCGCACTGGAGCGTGGACTCCAGGGATTAGTGACTCTGGAAGCCGTCACCACGGCCGCCCTGGATCCATCCTTGATGGGGTATGCGCCCACCTTGGCTCTGCAGAAATTGTTCGCACAGACAGGAACAACTGCGGCTGATATTGACACGATCGAGCTCAACGAGGCCTTTGCCGCGCAGGCAGTTGCTGTTATGCGCGATGCCGGTTTGGACCCTGCCAAGACCAACCCTTACGGTGGCGCTATTGCCCTGGGCCACCCCGTAGGTGCCACGGGTGCCATGCTGAGCCTGCGCGTTGCCAAGGACTTGGTCCGGCGTGATATGGAACTGGGTGTGGTCACCATGTGCATTGGCGGTGGACAGGCACTGGCAGCCTTGTTCCGCAGAGTTTCCTAGCCTTCGCTGGGCCTGTCTTTGTCTGGTCTGTTGCGGCTGTTCTTCTTGTGGCTGGGCCAGAAGTTGCCAGTACGACGCCGTTGCTCGAGCATGACTTTCGGGGGACGGCGTCGTGTTTGGCTTAGAGAGCGCCGGGTTGCTGGGGCCCAGCCACAGCAGGCCGGTGCGCAGTGGCTCCGAGTTGACCCAAATTGCTCCGATCAGGCTTAGCAAGCTAAATCATCTCTTCTGGGGCCGATGGCTGACATACTGGGGAACGTGTTAGCCACTTCCTCAGTCACGGCAACCGTCAAGAAATCGCTTCGGCTGGACTTTTCCCAGTCCGATCCCGTAGTTGCGGGCCGAAATGCCCTGGGGATCGCCATTCCCTTGGTGGTGGGGGTGGCCATAGGAAGTATCCCGATTGCCGTTTTCGGTGCAGTCGGGGCCATGTTTGCCGCTTTCGCTGACAGGCCAGGAAGCTACCGGCTCAGGCTTTCCCGCATGGGCATGACCGCTCTGGCCGCTGGCATTGGCGGTGGACTGTCAGTTCTGGCTTCGCATTCCTGGCTGCTCTCGGTGTTGCTGATAGCTGTTTTTGCCTTTGTCAGTGGCATGCTGCTTTCGCTGGGACCCGTAGTGGCCCAAATCGGGATTGCCGGGACAGCCGTGGCCATTGTGCTCAACCGGTTCCAGTTGCCGGCATCTAGTGCCCTTGGGATAGCGGCGCTGGTGATTGCAGCCGGATTGCTGCAAAGCCTCTTGGCCATTGCCGGCTGGCCAGTGCACCGGCACGCGCCGGAAAGAGCCGCCTTGGGCGCGGTGTATGAGGCTCTGGCGAAGCGCACCCGCTCCCCGCACCCCCAGATGATGAAGCCGGGAGCCGAAGTCAAACTTGAAGCTGCCAGGGCCACGATAACCGGTTTTGGGCACGGCCACGGCCCCAGTATGCAGGCTTATCGTGGCCTGGTTGACGAGGCTGAACGGATCCGGCTCGAAGTCATCGCCTTGGCCTATTGTCTCGAACGTTTTGAACGGGTTGACCGGACTACGCAGGCCAATGCCGTGCATACTCTCTTGGCAGCGGCTGGGACTGTGCTCGATGCTGTGGCTGAGTCCCTGTATAAGGGAAAAGTCTTTGACTCCTCTGTCATGGAGGGCGTTGACGAGGCTGTGGACGTGCTCCAAACAATTGTTGGAGATCACCCGGATTCGCCTACTGGCAGGTTTGCTTCCTTGCATGCCCGGGCCTTGGCCGGACAGTTGCGGGCCTGCGCACGCATGACCACGCCGGGGGCGGTAGAAGGGCGCATTGTTGAAGAGAAAGTGCGCATCGGTGGGATACGTGTAGCCGCGCAGGCCCCGTTCGATACGCTGCGGGCTAATCTGAATCCGAGCTCGGCGGTATTTAGGCACGCTGTCAGGCTTGCTGTGCTTGTATCGGCCACGGATGGCTTATCCCGCCTGCTGCCCAGTGCAGACAGAGGCTACTGGATCTCACTGATGGTATTGCTGTTGCTGCGTCCGGACTTTGCCAGCACTCTCCTGCGCACCAGCGCCCGGCTGGCAGGAACACTCATTGGCCTGGGGATTGGCACGGTGGCCACCTCTCTGGTGGGTACGGAGAACCACTATGCGCTGATAGCGCTGGTTGTGCTCTTTGTTTTCGGCGTCCGTGTCTCCGGATTGCCCAACGCGTTTTTCATGGCTATTTGGACGGCCGCCTATCTTGTGGCGCTGCTGGATTTGTCCGGCATTCCGGCCGGGGATGTGGCAGTGCCACGTTTGGTGGACACCGTCATAGCTGGCGCCTTGGCCGTGGCGGCTACCGTGGTGTGGCCCGCGTGGGAGCGCAGCTACCTACCAGCCCGGCTTGCCGAACTACTGGCCAGCTATGGGCGTTATCTGGTGGCGGTGAGCGATCCTGCCGCCCAAAAGTCAGAGATTGACGCCGCCCGAATCGCCGCCAGGTTGGCTAGGACCAATGCGCAAACTTCCCTGGACCGGACCCAGGCGGAGCCAGTGGATGGGCTCTCAGCTCAATATGTTGGCGAAGGTTTACTGGTCCAGAGCCACTTGTTCATCCAGGCCGCCATGGTGATAGACGCAGCCCGGCTCTCCGTCTCGGCGGCCAAGGGACCGGTGGAGAAACTACTGGCCCCGCTGGAGCCGTTCGTCAGTGACACCGCCACCACTCTGACGGCATGTCAGGATGCAGTCAGAGACGGGACAACTCCCCGGGGGGCCGTCAATATGCGTGATTCCTACACCCGGCTAGCTGAGATCCTGCCGCCGGTTTCTTTGGAGTCAGGAGTTGTTCAGCCAGCCATCATGGATGCAACGGACAGGATTGCCAACTCGGTGGACACCATGGTGCACATACTGCGCGGGCAGGGTTCGCCCCGTACCGCTAAGAACTAGCTAGCGGACGGAGCGACGCCAAGAACCTGCGCCAGGCCGTGGGGGCAGATGCAATTGTGCCAGGCGCGCCCACTGACGTTTTGGTTCGTTCGGAGCGTCCTCGCTGCTGCCGGATTGCAGGGCTAGGACGACGGCGGTCACCGCGGCCAGCTCTTCATCGGTGGGGTTACCCCGGGTCACGTTGAGCAACGGTAACTGAACCGGGTTACTCTCAGGACTCTGATCAGCGGCCGTCACAGCGGGATGTTCCCATGCTTCTTTGCCGGCAGGCTGGCCCGCTTATCACGCAGTGCGCGCAATCCCTTGATGAGCTGAAGACGCGTGTCTGAGGGTGCAATAACAGCATCAACGTAACCAAGCTCCGCGGCCTGGTAAGGGTTGAGCAACTCGTCTTCGTAGTTCCGGACAATTTCCGCACGGCGGGCTTCAACATCGCCGCCCTCAGCCTCGACTGCTGCGAGATCGCGACGGTACAGGATGTTCACTGCACCTTGGGCGCCCATGACACCAATCTGGGCAGTGGGCCAAGCCAGGTTCAAATCGGCGCCGAGCTTCTTTGAACCCATCACAATGTAGGCTCCACCGTAGGCCTTGCGGGTGATGACTGTCAGCTTCGGCACAGTCGCTTCGGCATAGGCATAGAGCAGTTTGGCGCCGCGGCGGATGATGCCCTGGAATTCTTGGTCCTTGCCAGGCAGGAAACCGGGAACGTCCACCAGCGTGATGATCGGAATGTTGAAGGCGTCGCAGTTGCGCACAAAGCGTGCTGCCTTCTCGGAGGCATTGATATCCAAAGTGCCAGCGAATTGCATGGGCTGATTGGCGACGATGCCCACGGTGTGGCCCTCAATGCGGCCGTATCCAATGATGACGTTGGGTGCGTAGAGTGCCTGCATCTCAAGGAAGTGACCGTCATCGAGAATCGATTCGATCACCGTGAGCATGCTGTACGGCTGGTTTGCTGAATCGGGGATCAAAGCATCAAGAGCGAGATCGTCGTCGTTGAGTTCCAGCTCCTGCTCGTGCTCCGTGACGGGCGCCTCGGCGAGGTTGTTGGAGGGCAGGAAGTCAAGGAGCTCCCGGACAAACTCAATGGCGTCAGCCTCATCCGTAGCCAAGTAGGTGGAGGTTCCCGTGGTGGCGTTGTGCTGGCGGGCCCCGCCAAGCGTCTCCATATCCACATCCTCACCTGTGACGGTCTTGATGACATCGGGTCCGGTGATGAACATATGCGAAGTCTTATCCACCATGACCACGTAATCGGTCAGGGCGGGGGAGTACGCCGCGCCGCCAGCACAGGGGCCCATGATGAGGGAAATCTGAGGGACAACACCTGATGCGTGCACGTTATTGCGGAAGATGTCCGCGAACATTGCCAGTGAGGCTACGCCTTCCTGGATACGGGCACCGCCGCCGTCATTGATGCCCACCACAGGGCAGCCGTTACGTATGGCAAATTCCTGCACCTTGACGATCTTCTCGCCGTTGACCTTGCTCAAGGAGCCGCCGTAGACGCTGAAGTCTTGGCTATAGATGGCCACTAGGCGGCCGTCCACTGTGCCGTAACCGGAGACCACGCCGTCACCCAACGGCGTCTTCTTCTCCATGCCGAACGCTGTGGAACGGTGGATGGCCAGGGCGTCGAATTCTACGAAGGATTCAGGATCAACCAGCAGATCAATGCGCTCGCGGGCGGTGTTGCGCCCCTTGGCGTGCTGTTTCTCAACGGCTGCTAAACCGGAAGGCATTTCAGCCTGAGTCATCCGGTCACGGAAATCGGCAATCTTGCCTGCTGTTGTCGATAGATCGTGGCTCATTGATACTCCGGCTCAATAGTGTGGATGCTTGCAGACCTTCATAGGAACTGCACAAAACGGCAAACTCTACTGACAGTCTAATAACGAAATCTTCGCCTGCATGTGTAGGAACCCTACAAAGTCGGCCGAAAAGAATCTGGCGTTGTGGAACAGTTGTTGTCTTTTGATCTAGTTGGTGTTTTTTGGGAGGCCGTGGTGGTAGTTGTTGCGGCGTTTGGTTTGGGTGGGGTCGATGGTGAAGGGGGGTGTGTACCAGGGTGTGCCGTTGATGAGTTGTAGTTGCCATTGGCTGTGGTGGAGGAGGGTGTGGTGGTGTTGGCAGAGGAGGGTGGCGTTGTTGAGGTTGGTGGGGCCGCCGTCTTGCCAGGGAGTGATGTGGTGGGCTTCGCACCAGGTGGCGGGGCTGGTGCAGTCGGGGAAGGTGCAGCCGAGATCGCGGGCGTAGAGGGCTTTGCGTTGGGTGGGGGTGAAAAGGCGTTGGGTGCGGCCGAGGTTGATGATGTTTTGGCCGGTGCTGTAGGTGATGGTGGTGATCTCAGGGTCACAGAGGGTTTGTGCGAAGAGGTTCAGCGGCATGGGGCCGCTATGGGTGGTGTAGATAGTGCCGGTGCCGGTGGCGGTGTTGTTGCGGAGTTCTGCTTCGGTGCAGCTGAGGATGAGTTGGGTTTTCAGGCCGCCGTTGAGGGGGAGTTTTCCGGTGCGGGCGGCGAGTTTGACGCAGGAGATGAGTCCGTCGAGGAGTTTTTGTCCGTAGGTGCGGGTGTCTTTCACGGCCGGGTCGGTGCTGTTCGGGTCGATGGAATCTAGCCCTTCGAAGGGTTCGTTGCTGCCCGGGGCTGGGACGTTGATGCCGTAGAGCTGATGAGGCCACGGCACTGTTTCCTCAGCATCCACTGGATCCGCTGGATCCGCAGCATTCGCAGCATTCACTGGATCCGCAGTTTTGGCTGCAGCCACCGCAGCCCCCGCGTCCACTGCATTATCGGTAGATGCGGTAGTTACTGGGTCCGCTGCTTGTACTGGATGCTCTGTTGCGGCTGGGGCGAACCAGAACCAGGTATCGCCGTCGAAGACGGGGGCGATGGCGTTCTCGGGGGCTTGTGGTGGCCGTGGTGGTATTTCCCCGGGTTCTAGCTTGCGGCGCCATCCGTTACCCAGAGGTGGTGGTGTGACTCTGGCCGGTTCTGGTTCCGTGGTTTTCGTCAGCGTTGGCGGGTCAGATAATTCGGGTGGCTCGGGTGGCTCTGGCTCTGGTGGGTTGGGGGTGGTGAACTGGGCGGAGAGATCGCGTAGTTGTTCTAGAAGTGAGCTTTGCCCAGTACATTCTGGGTTACGGCTGGTGTCTGTCCCGCCGCTGGTATTTGTGCCGGAAGTCCCGACTGTGCCGTCGAATCCGGCTGCTTCGTTGGTGCTGGCAGTGGTGTCGGTGCCGTCTTCTTGGTCTGGGTCGTTGGTGTTGATGGTGTTGGGGTTGGTGTGTTTGTTGGGGTTGGTGGCGAAGCTGATCAGGGCGAAGAGTTGTTCGTATTGTTCGATGGTGCAGGCGCCGTAGAGGGAGACGAGTCCGCGGCGGGGTTGGCGGAAGAACAGGCCTTGTTTGGCGATGAGGTCTGAGGTGCTGGGTTTGTTGCCGTCGGGGTCTAGGTGACTCATGATCTGGTTGCCTACGGCACGGATGAAATCGGGGCCTTGGAGTTGGGCGGTAGAGACGAGTGCTTCTTCAACCTCGGTGGCTTCTTCGGTGCTGATACGCGCGTTTTTAGCCAGCCGGGAGGCTTCATCGAGGTAATGGGCTACGGTAAGGGCACGTTCTTGAGAGAGGGAGCCGTTGAAGAATGCTGTTGCTAGGCCTGTGTAAGCGGTAGGGGCTGTGGTACCGGTAATGGGGTCGGTGATGGGGAGGACTTCTTTAGCCAGGCGGATGCGCCGGTTCGCTTCGGAGGTGCTTAGTTGCAGGGATTGCACTAGGAGGTTGGTGCCTCCTCGGGCTCCGGTCTCTGCGTAGCGCCCTGCGTGGACTCGTTCGTTGAGTTCACCGGCGGCTTGTACTGCTAGGGCTTGGCCAAAGCGTAGGAGTTGCTCAAGGTCTTGAGCCCACCGAACACATTCCACATCAGTGAACACCCCGAGATCCAGGCCCATACTGACCTCCCGGCCCAGAACAGGGCCAGGATCCTGTGAAGGGCCAGCGCTGCTAGAACAGGCAGTGGGCGCAGCAGGCTCGCCCACCGTGTTAGCACCAGTGGGCTCGGTGGTGGTGGATAGTGCGTGGGCGAGGTTGAGAAGTTGATGAACGTGGTCACCAACTCGTAAAGCCCCTGAAAGGGATCCCGGATTGACCGGGTTCCCCCTTGCTGTATCCATACATCTATTCTATTAGCAGGCACTGACATAGAACATGAGACCAAGCACATCCGTGAACCACCACATCACCAACACCCCTGTGGAGGAAACAACACCGCCACCACGGCCGTCGAGATCCGGAAAGTGGACCACTGACTGCCGAAACGGACTGGAAACCCGTGGGAAATGGCCATTCTCCACCTGTGGAGTGATGCATCAGCCTTGAGGCCTGACTAAGATTGGAACCATGACTGGCACAGCCACAACACCTGAACAGAATGGTCCTGGGCGACCCCAAACGGATGTGCCGCAAGCTGATTTTGTTCTAGACAGGAACCAGCTCAAGGCTGCCCTTCTGAGCCCGCAGGGAGGCTTTGCCCGCGTTGATGTAGTGGAATCCGCAGGCTCAACCAACACTGACTTGGCTGCGAATGCTGCTGACACGCAACAATTTTGGCCTGACCTCAGCGTCCTGATCGCCAATGCTCAACCGGCCGGCAAGGGGCGTCTGGGGAGGACCTGGGAGGCGCCAGCGGGTACTGCCATGATTTCTAGCGTGCTGGTATGGCCTGGGGAGCAGTGCGTAAGCAACGGTTCGGGAACTTCCTTCGCGCCCACAGGTTATGGCTGGCTCTCGATCCTTGCCGCAGTGGCGTTGTGTCAGGCATTGCGTACAGAAACAGGTGTCTTGGCCACGCTGAAATGGCCCAATGACGTGGTGGTGAACTCACGGAAACTGGCGGGAATCCTGGCCCAAGTTGTCCCGGGAACCCCAGCTGAGCAGGCCGTCCCGGGGACTGCGGCGGCCGCACTCACCCCGGTGGGGCCCGGCGTCGTGGTTGGGGTTGGTGTCAACGTCAGTGCCCGCGAGGAGGATCTGCCAACAGATCGTGCCACATCATTGTTGGTGGAGGGCGTCCCGGCGCCGGGCCTTGATAGGAATAAGCTCCTTCCTGCGTACTTGAACAATTTTGCGGCGCTGTACCAAGCGTTTGCGGCTGTTGGTGGGGATGCCCAGTTACCTCTCGCGGGGGGAGTCAGTGCGCTGGCGCTTGCTAAGTCTCTGATGAGTACGCTGGGACAGCAAGTGCGGGCCGAGCTGCCCGGTGGCACCATGCTCCATGGCACAGCCATTGACGTCAATGCTGACGGCAGTTTGCGGCTCCGGGATGAGCAAGGAACGCAGCACACGGTCAGTGCTGGCGACGTGCTGCACCTTCGCCGTACCGGATCCGATGGTGCGATCGGCTATGCGTAAGTTACTGCTGGAACATGAGCAGGTACAGATCTCCAACCGTCCCCATTCACGAATACTTTTATGGCCCATCTCCGTGGGCCTGATGGCCGTCATGGTGGGTTCGGCGGCCTTGGAAAAGCTGCAACCTCACACCTTCTCCGAATGGGCTCCAGGGGCTGAGCCGCTCCGTGAGCCGCTGATGGTTTGTGTGGTGGTTTTGGTAGTGTTGGTGTGGCTTTTCTATCCGCTTCGGCGGGTACTGCGGTGGACTGGGACAAAATATGTTCTGACCAACCAAAGGCTGCTGGTACGTAAAGGCCTCATGGGCAGGCGTTTTCAAGTACGCGCCTTGACCCAGATCAAGGAACTGCGTCCGGTGCAGAATTGGCGCCAAAGAATGGTCGGTTCGGGTGACTTGGAACTTCTCATGCACCCCGACACCGTAGTGGTTATACCCGAAATTCCGCACTGGAATGAATTTATTAAAGATGCCCAACAATTTTGGGCTACGGAGTTCCGAGAGCCCATGCAGCAAACACCCCGGGAACGGGACTACGCTGGTGTGGTTGGGATGAGCGAAAAGGAGCAGCGCAAGCTTGGAAGAGACCATTGATCCACCCGAGCCGCTGTTGCCGCCTGCCTCGCACAATCAAACCAAGGCACTGGAAACACAACTCTTGGGCGGCGAACGGACGCTCAGGCGCCGTGAAGTTGCCGCCGGAGTTGGCGTTTCACTATTGTCGGCACGCAAAATATGGCGTGCCATGGGTTTCCCCAACATTGGGGACGAGGATATGGCCTTCACTCCGCGTGACCAGGAAGCCCTGCAAATAGTTGTCACCATGGTCCGTGAGGGGCTATTAACAGAAGAAACCGCCATTTCAGTCACCCGCTCCATCGGTCAGATGACTGACAGGATGGCTGTTTGGCAGATTGAGGCTCTCGTGGAGGACCTCGTGGTGGAACATGGTGTTAGTGACGCCGAAGCTCGGCGCGCGGTGGTTTCCGAGCTCCCCAATCTCATTGCGCCCCTTGAAGAACTGTTGATTTATTCCTACCGGCGCCAGCTCAACGCTGGCGTCCAGCGCCTAGCGGTGCGCGCTGAAGAAGGCCTCGCGTCCAGTGAATTGGGGCGCGACGGCGATGAGGACGACGCGCCGCTGCCCCTGGCACGCGCCGTGGGCTTCGCAGATCTGGTCAGCTACACCTCCCTGTCACGGCGCATGAATGAAAAGACCCTGGCACGCCTGGTCCAGCGCTTTGAAAATGTTTGCGCCGAGATTATCAGCGTGGGCGGTGGCCGCTTGGTCAAAACCATCGGTGATGAAGTCCTCTTTAACTGTGAAACACCGGTGGCCGGTGCCCAGATTTCCTTGTCACTGGCAGAAGCCATGGCAGCGGATGACTTCCTGCCCGAAGCCCGTGTGGCCATGGTCTGGGGACGGGTGCTCTCCCGCTTGGGTGATATTTACGGACCCACCGTTAACCTGGCCGCCCGGCTGACCTCCTTGGCCGAACCTGGGACAGTGCTCATTGACTCAGTGACAGCCTCGGCACTAACTAATGACGACCGCTTTGTGCTGACCCAGCTGCCGGTTGAAAACGTGCGCGGCTTTGGCGAGATTGCCCCTGTATTGCTGGGACGGGGCAAAGGCCAAGGCTTGGTAGTGGACTAAAAAGGTCTGGTAGTGGACTAGTAAAGCAATTTCTGCGGGTATGCCAATCAACTGGAAGAATCCGGTAGTCTAACAGTGGCATTTTGTGGGCACTTTGGGCCGCAAAAATGGTTGTACCCCATTCCCCACTGCAGAGGGGCAGCAAAGGCTAGTCATGGCATTAACAGACATATTCAAGCGCACCGGCAACAAAAAACAATTCTTTGGAGCGTCAGCGGCCGTATTAACGGCCGCTGCTGTTGTGACAGGTGCCATTGTGTACCCGGGATTCACTACGGCTGATGTTGATCTCAATGATGGCAGCGTGTGGGTAACTAACCGTGCTGAAGGCTTGGTAGGTCACCTCAATGACCAATCGAAGGTCCTTGACGGTGGTTTTGCTGCTACCTCCACCACTTTCGATGTGGTGCAAGATGGTGGCAACGTGTTCATGAGTGGCGAGGGCGGCAACCTCCTGAACCCTGTGAACGTGCCGATGATGGCGATGTCCTCCGAGACGGACCTGGGCGGGTCCAAGCAAGTGTCACAGGGTACCAATATTGTCTCGTTGACGGATTCTGGTGCGGGTAAGGTGTGGGCTCTGGCTAATGAGGCGGTGCCTGGTTTTAGTCAAAAGACCACAGCGCCCATCCTGACCAAGTTGGGTAGTGCTGTTTCTGTGACGGCGCCTGATGAAACCATTTTTACGGTGGATGGTGAGGCTGGCGAGCTAATCACCACCACCATGAACGAATCCGGCAAGGTTGCCTCCCAGGATCGGGTGAAAGTTGAGGGGCTGGCTGGCACGGGCGAGAAACAAATCACTGTGGCAGGGGGCAAAGCTGTTGTCTTTTCCCCCGAATCTCAGACCTTGTTCCTGCCGGACGGCAAACGCGTAACCATCCCCGATTCCAAGAGCGCCGTGCTGGCTCAGCCCACTGTTGACGGGAATTTTGTGGCGCTGCAAACGGCCACAGCGTTGTTCACACAGCCCTTGGACGGTTCTGCGGCGAAGGTACTGGAACTGGGGACCACGGCTAAGGCTGTGGCGCCCGTGGTGCAGAACGGCTGTGTTCATGCTGCCTGGTCCGGCGCCAACAAGTACGTACTCGCGTGCAACGGTGCTGGCAAGTTGGTGGAGATTCCCAAGGCTTCGGCAAAGTCTGAGTTTGTGTTCCGGAAGAACCGTGACGTGGTGGTTCTCAACGATGTGAACACCGGTAACGTCTGGCTGGTCAACCAGAACATGCTGCTGGTCAATAACTGGGATGATCTAAAAACCGATTTGAAAAAGGCAGACAACGCGGACAAGGAATCTGCTGACCCCAACGTGGTAAATACCTTGCCGGACAGGACAAAGCCGAACCGTCCCCCGGAAGCTGCCCCAGACTCCTTTGGGGTGCGGGCGGGCAAGACCACTATTTTGCCGGTGCTCTTCAATGACTCCGATCCCGACGGTGACGTACTGACTGTGGAGCCTCCCACAACTGACCCCGAGATTGGTGCACTCCAGTCCATTTACGATGGCACTGGGTTGCAGATCAACGTTCCCGAGAATGCCACTGGCGCAGGCACGTTCAGCTACACAGCCAATGATGGCCGTGCAGGAACCGCTCAGGGGTCCGTTAATATACGCGTGGTGCCCGAGAGTGAAAACTCCCCGCCCAACACCATGCGCACCACCACGTTGGTGATAGAACAAGGCCAGACCATGAAGCAAAACGTGCTGACGGACTGGATAGACCCTGATGGGGATGACATCTTCTTGAACAGTGCCGTCTCCGATGATGACTCCGCTGCCATCAAGACCACGCCCGACGGCGAACTGAGCTACACCGACGATGGTGAAGGCATCGGCATGAAGACCATGACGGTGACCGTCTCCGATGGCCAGGACGTCACCGAGAAGCAGCTCAAGGTCAACGTCAAAGCTGCGGGGGGAGTGCCTCCTGTGGCGAATGCAGACCATGTCCGCGCAGTAGTTGGCCAGCCGGTAGTGTTGGCGCCGCTAAAGAATGATCAGGATCCGGCAGGTGGAAAGCTCCGGCTCGCCAGTATCTCCCGCCCACCGAACACCACAGTGTCAGAAATTGCTGACAACGGCACAGTAACCTTCACCTCGAACACGCCGAAGGAAGAGTATCTGGAATACCAGGTGACCAATGGGCCCCAGAGCGCCACCGGTCTGATCCGGGTGGATGTGGTGGAAGCTGACCGCCAAGGGTTGCCTATAGCTGTTACGGACTTGGTGATGCTGCCTTCAGGTGGTTCGGCACTGGTAGATGTCTTGGGCAACGATTCAGATCCTGCCGGGGGAGTACTGGTGATTCAATCAGTGGAACTACCGGCAGGTTCCCCTGTTTCAGCAACCATCATTGACCGCAGCATCATCAAAATCAATGACTTGCGCGGTCTGCGTGACAAGATGAGCCTTGAATACACCATCTCCAATGGTGCCGGCAGCGCCACCGGAGAGATCTCTGTGGTCAGGATCCCGGCACCCGATAAAATCCAGCCCCCACGGGTTGAACCCGATACTGCGATGGTGCGCGTGGGTGACGTAGTAAGCATCCCTGTCTTGGCCAATGACAGTGATCCCAATGGTGAGGTGCTCAAAGAACCCGTAGTAGATGAGGTGCCTGCCGCGGAATACGGGAAGTTGTTCGCGGATCAGAACCAGCTGCGTTTCATTGCCGGTGCCACACCGAAAACAGTCCAAGGCGTGTATAAGGTGGCCAACAGCTCCGGCCAGTTCAATTCAGCGCCAGTGACCATCACCATTGTGGCACCTGACCCGGAACGTAACCTCCCGCCAGCCCCCAAGAACCTGACCGGCCGTGTCATTGCCGGGGATCAAGTGCGCATTGCCGTGCCGCTGAACGCCATAGACCCCGAGGGTGATTCCGTGGAACTGGTAGGTATTGACAAGGGCCCGGCACTGGGCACCGCAGAGACCGGCAACGGCTACATTTTCTACACGGCAGCCGGTAGTTCTGCTGGCACTGACACCTTCACATACCGGGTTCGGGACAGGCTCGGGGCCGAGGCGGTAGCCCGCGTGGATGTGGGTGTGGCGCCGCCACTGGCACTGAACCACCCGCCCTTCACTGAGGATGATTACATTACAATGCGTCCGGGCCGGAAGGTCTCCTTGGATGTTCTTCTCAACGATTCCGATCCCGACGGCGGCCAGCTGGGCCTGGTCAAGGGTGGTTTCCAAGGCCCCGAAGAGATGCTTCCCGAGATCACCGATCAGGGCAAGGTGCTGGTGAGAGCGCCGAAGGAAACCGGCATTGCCACCATGATGTACACGGTTGCTGACAAGTTTGGGGCCAAAGCCACCGGCAATATCCGTATGACAGTCACCCCTGATGCCGCGCTGAAAGCCCCCATCGCCCGGGATGACCGGGTCACGGTGAAGCAAATGCTGGGCAAAAACACGGTAGATGTTCCCGTGCTGGAAAATGACGCTGATCCGGACGGTGTCACAGAAGATCTGAAGCTGAGCATTCAACCGGTCAAGGGCATTGTGACCGAATCCGCCACCGTCACCAGCAATGGTGCAGTGCGCATTGAACTGGGTCCGCAGGAACAGATGATTCCCTACACCATCACGGATCAAGATGGTTTGCAGGCCACCGCCGTGATTTGGGTGCCCGGCATGGACAAGCAATACCCGGTCCTGAAAAACAATAAAGTCATCCGCATGACGGCGGGTGCGAGTGCCACCATGATGCTCTCCGACTACGTCCAGGTGCGGGAGGGCCGCACGCCACGCCTGAGCGAGGCCGCCAAAATTTCCTTGGTCGGTGCCAGTAATGACAAGGTCATTGCCGGTGACGGTGCAGGAATCAACTACGCCTCAGACATTAAGTTCTATGGCCCCGGGTCCATCACCTTCGAGGTCACCGACGGCTCCGGCCCGGATGATCCCGAGGGCCTGAAATCAACGCTGACAGTGATGACTTTGGTAGACCCTGCACCGGCCAGCACCAAGGAGAAAAAGAAGAACACCCCGCCCACTTTCACGGGGGCTTCTCTAGATGTGCCCCAACAAGAGAGTGTGAAGCTCGACGTCGGCCCGCTCGCCTTTGATGTTGATCCTGGCGATCAGCAGAAATTCAAGTTCGCACTAGGGGAGAACAAGCCGGGCAACTTTGAGGTTGGCTTATCCGGAACTGTCCTGACCATCACCCAGCGAGACGGCACCAAGGTGGGCGAGCAAGGCACAATGACGCTCACCGTCACTGATGGGACCAACGCGCCGGTGACGGCGGATGTAGTGTTGCGTGCGACGTCGTCCGCCAAGCCCCTACCGGTGGCCAACGAGGATCTTGTTGTGGACGCCCATGCCGGCCAGGCCGAGGTGGTCAATGTGCTGGCTAATGACGTCAACCCGTTCCCGGACACGCCGCTGCGCGTGGTGGACACCATGACGGAAACCGGTTCTGCCGGCGTGACAGTCACGCACACGGATGGGGCCGTCACGGTCAATAGCGATCAAGACTACAAGGGCACCGTGGTGGTGCGTTACGTGGTGGAGGACAAAACTAAGGATCAGGCGCGGCACGCAACTGGCCGCATCAAAATCACTATCAAGGGCAGGCCGGACGCACCCACAAAACCTCAGGTTTTGGAGGAGAAGGACCAGGCCGTGTTGCTTACTTGGGATCCGCCAGCAGATAACGGCTCACCCATCACGAAGTACACGGTGGCCTGGGCAGGCGGTTCGCAAGATTGTGGAACTAACACGTGCACCATCACGGGACTGGATAACGCTACGGGCTACAAATTCACGGTGACCGCCACCAACGCGGTGGCGCAATCGCCGGCGTCGCCGGCGTCCGTCACTGCCACTCCGGACCGTAAACCGGATGCACCGGCTGCCCCCACCACCACATTTGGTGACAAGGCAGTGACCGTGGATTGGGTGACTCCAGTGGGTAAATTCTCTGCTGTCACTAAATTCACTGTGGAGATTTCCCCGGTACCGGCCGGGCAGAACGGCCAGCGGACAGGGCTCACAGGCAATTCCGTCACCTGGGACGGTTTGGCGAATGGGACCGGGTACCAATTCCGGGTCCAAGCCATTAACAATGCGCCCAAACCCTCTGACTGGGGGCCGTACTCGGCATCCGTGGTTCCGGCCGGTGTACCGGACGCGCCTGCCGCACCCACGGTTACTGTTTTGGATAAAGTTGGCAATCAAAACCAGATTTCGGTGCAGTGGAATGAGCCGTTCATCAATGGCGCGGCCATCAGCAAATACACTCTGACCCAGTCCGGCGGAGGGGACGGCGTGAGAACCTACACGCCCACCGGTACCAGCCAGACCGTCACAGTGGGTAACTCCACAGCGCCCTACATCTTCACCGTGACCGCCACCAACAAGGCAGGAACAAGTTCCTCGAGCCCTGCCTCGGCACCGCAGCGCGCTGTTGGGAAGGTAGCTATCATGGCAGCGCCGGAAATCGCGGTGGCCAATCAGAATGCGGCCGGTGGGCAAGTCACGGTGACCTACACCCCTCTCGATGACACACAGCGCAATGGTTTTGCCGCTAATGAGGTCACCTATTGTGTGACACTTTCCACCATGGGTGAAACATGTGGTATGGCGTCCGGGGCGGTCTTGGCAAGTACCAACGGCAAGGAAGTCTCTGCCACGGTCCGCGCCGAGGCAGCGGCGGGAGGGTTGAGCTCTGTGGGCGATGCCTCAAAGGCATCACTGGGAGTCACACCGCACGGAGTGCCGGGTGCTGCCGGTGTGGGTGGGAGCAACGGTGGAGAGGACTCCCAAAGTGTGTCCTATTCGTGGTCCTATCCCGGCGGGGCAGTGGACGCGGCCTCCGTCGAAGTGAAAGTGGGCTCCGGCGGCTGGAGCGCCAAATCCGGCAACGGTAGCACCACATATGATACTGGCGGGTACAACACCTCAGTGACTATTTCGGTTCGTGCCAAAAACTCCATTGGCACCTACGGTCCCGTAGCCTCGACGACCGTGACAAGTGGCCCCAAGAAGCCAACGCCGCCGGTCACCGAAGTTCGGGTCAAAGCCGGGGACTGGCACTCCTGCACCATGGGGCCCAGCGGGGGAGGAGTATTCAAGACCAACCCTGTTCGCTGTGATGGAGTTGAATCCCCAGGTGGGAATGTGAACCTTGGTGGCAACTGGCTGGACTACGCTGACGGCTGGGTCACGGTAACGGGCTGCCATAGCAACTGGTATGTCATGAGCAGCGGACCAGTCTCCGGACGTTGGGTCCGTAGCGACACCGTGGATGTACGCGACCGTAACGGTGGCAACATCCGCTGCTAGCTGGGGTGTTGGAGCTGCGGCATTGGGGAGCGCTCCTGTGAGGGGGAGAGCTCCCCATTGCCCTTGCTGGTGCGGTGTTGGATGCTGGCATTGGTACAGTTACGGCGGATGGGCCAGGAGTTAGTCCATTCGGCATATAATGTTGTTCTTGTGCCCCGTGCGCTGGAATCCGGCAAGGACGCGGCACACAGCAGTACCCACAGTAGCTATTTATTGGAGTCTGGCACATGGCATTGCAGTCACTCACAGGACGTTCACTGCGAAAAAAAGAGATCTTGGGGATCTCCGGAACACTTGTAGTGGTTGCGTCCCTGGTGACGGGAGCCATTGTGTACCCCGGATTTACCACGGCTGATGTTGATCTTAACGATGGCAGCGTGTGGGTTACTAACCGTGCTGAGGGCTTGGTAGGCCACCTCAATGACCAATCGAAGGTCCTCGATGGTGGTTTTGCCGCTACCTCCACCACTTTTGATGTGGTGCAGGATGCCGGGAATGTGTTCATGAGTGGCGACGGTGGCACTTTGTTGAATCCTGTCAGCGTGCCCATGATGGCGATGGCTTCCGAGACTGATTTGGGTGGTGGCAAACAAGTTTCCCAAGGTACCAATATTGTCTCGTTGACGGATTCTGGTGCGGGCAAGGTGTGGGCCCTCAGTAATGGGGAGGTGCCTGGTTTTAGTGAAAAGACCACGGCGCCCATTGTGAGCAAGTTGGGTAGTGCTGTTTCGGTGACGGCGCCCGATGACACCATTTTCACGGTGGATGGTGGGGCTGGCGAGCTGATTACCACCACCTTGACCGACGCCGGGAAGGTTGCCTCCCAGGAGCGGGTGAAAGTTGAGGGGCTCGCCGGTAAGTCTGACGTTCAGCTCACTGTTGCCGGGGGGAAGCCGGTTGCTTTTTCCGCTGAGTCCGGGACTGTCTTTTTACCTGGCGGCAAGAGTGTGAAGATCCCCGATGCACAGGGTGCCTTGCTGGCTCAGCCCACTGCTGACGGGAATTTCGTGGCAGTGGAAACGGCCACGGCATTGTTCACACAGCCCTTGGACGGTTCTGCGGCGAAGGTGCTGGAACTGGGGACCACGGCTAAGGCTGTTGCTCCCGTAGTGCAGAACGGTTGTGTTCATGCTGCCTGGTCCGGGGCTAACAAGTATGCGCTCTCTTGTGACGGTGCCGGAGAGTTGATTGATATTCCCAAGGCTTCGGCAAAGTCTGAGTTTGTGTTCCGGAAGAACCGTGACGTGGTGGTTCTCAACGATGTCAATACCGGCAATGTGTGGCTGGTCAACCAGAACATGCTTCTGGTGAATAACTGGGATGATCTAAAAACTGATTTGAAGAAGGCGGACAACGCTGAGAAGGAATCTGCTGATCCCAACGTGGTGAACACGTTGCCGGATAGGACAAAGCCGAACCGTCCTCCGGAAGCTGCCCCTGACTCCTTTGGGGTACGCGCGGGCAAGACCACTATTTTGCCTGTTCTCTTTAACGACTCCGATCCTGATGGTGACGTGCTCACCGCCGAGCCTCCTGCCACTGACCCCGAGGTAGGCGGCGTCCAGTCCATTTACGGTGGTACCGGATTGCAGATCAAGGTTCCCGAAGGCGCAGCTGGCGCAGGGACCTTCATGTACACCGCCAATGATGGCCGGAAGGGAACTGCTCAGGCCTCCGTGAACGTGCGCGTGGTGCCTGAGAGTGAAAACTCCCCGCCCAAGGCCATGCGTGACTCCACCATGGTGGTAGAACAAGGCCAGACCATGAAGCAAAACGTGCTGGCAGACTGGATTGACCCTGATGGGGATGACATCTTCTTGACTGGAGCAGTCTCGGATGATGAGTCCGCGGTCATTAAGACCACCCCGGATGGGCAACTTAGCTACAAGGATGATGGCGAGAACGCCGGGCTGAAGACCATGACCATCACAGTTTCCGATGGCCAGGACAGCACCGAGAAGAAAATCAAGGTCAACGTCAAACCTGGCGGTACGGTTCCCCCGGTAGCCAATGCGGACTTCTTCCGAGCTGTGGTCAACCAGCCCATCGCGCTGGCCCCATTACGCAACGATCAGGACCCTTCGGGAGGGAAACTGCGTCTGGCCAGCGTGTCCAAGGTACCCAACGCCACTATCTCCAAAATCGCGGACAACGGCACGGTCACCTTTACGGCCAGCTCACCTGGAGAGGTGTACCTGGAATATCAGGTAACCAACGGACCCATGAGCGCCACCGGCCTGATCCGTGTTGATGTTGTTCCCGAAAACACCAAGGGCTTACCCGTGGCTGTGAAGGATCTGGCCATGCTGCCAGCCGGAGGATCAGTTTTGGTGGATGTGCTGGGCAATGACGAGGACCCGGCGGGAGGAGTCCTGGTGATCCAGTCCGTGGATGTCCCGGCCGGCTCACCTGTTTCCGCAACCATCATTGAACGCAATGTCATCAAGCTCAGCGATGTCCGCGGACTCACTGGCGCTATGAGCATTAAGTACACCATCTCCAACGGCACCGGCAGCTCCGTGGGAGAGGTTGCGATCATCCGGATTCCCGCAGCAGATAAGTTACTGGCGCCCCGCGCAGAAGCTGACACTGCCACGGTGCGTGTAGGGGATGTGGTGAGTATTCCCGTCCTTCTCAATGACACCGATCCCAACGGTGAAGTACTCAAGGAACCGCTGGTGACAGAAGCCGGCAACGCTGACATGGGTAAGTTGTTCTCGGACCAAAACCAGCTACGTTTCATTGCCGGGATGACGCCAGGAAAGCTCAGCGGCGTATACAAGGTGAGCAATAGCTCGGGTCAGTCAAACTCGGCGCAAGTGACCGTCACCATTGTGGCTGCAGATCCCGAACACAATCTACCGCCTGCTCCGAAGAACCTCACTGGCCGCGTGATTGCAGGGGACCAGATCCGTATCCCTGTGACCCTGAACGGCATTGACCCCGAGGGTGACTCAGTAGAGCTGGTGGGCATTGACAAGGCGCCCTCACTAGGCACGGCGGAAACCGGCAACGGCTACATTTTTTACACAGCGGGCGGAAACTCTGCCGGCACTGATACCTTCAGCTACCGGGTTCGGGACCGGCTCGGCGCCGAAGCCATTGCCCGCGTGGATGTGGGTGTGGCCCCGCCACTTGCACTGAACCACCCGCCCGTCACCGAGGATGATTACATTACGATGCGTCCGGGCCGGAAAGTATCCCTGGATGTTCTTCTGAACGATTCCGACCCCGACGGTGGCCAGCTGGGTCTGGTCAAGAATGGCTTCAAGGGCCCCGAGGAGATGCTGCCTTCGGTCACCGATAAGGGCAAGGTGTTGGTAACTTCACCCTTGGAACCCGGTATCGCCACCATGATGTACACGGTTTCTGACAAGTTTGGGGCCAAAGCCACCGGTAATATCCGCATGACGGTCACCCCCAAAGCAGCATTGAAGGCCCCCATCGCCCGAGATGACAGGGTCACAGTGAAGCAAATGCTGGGCAAAAATACGGTAGATGTTCCCGTGTTGGAAAATGATGCTGACCCAGACGGTGTGACCGAAGAGCTGAAAGTTTCCGTGGAAGGCGCTCCAGGGGGCCCCGCACCCGATGCCACTGTCACCTCGGACGGTGCTGTGCGAGTTGTTTTGGCTGCCGCCGATCAAATGATTCCTTACACCATCACTGATCAGGACGGTTTGAAAGCCACAGCCGTTATTTGGGTGCCGGGCCTGGATAAGCAGTACCCCGTACTCAAGAGTCATGACGTCATCCGCATGACAGCTGGCGAAAGTGCCACCATGAAGCTCTCTGATTACGTCCAGGTGCGGGAGGGGCGCACGCCCCGCCTGACCGAGGCGTCCAAGATTTACCTTCTGGGCGCTTCCAATGAGGATGTTATTGCAGGTGACGGTACAGCGATTAAATACGCCTCCAATATCAAGTTCTACGGTCCGGGTTCCATCACCTTTGAGGTCACTGATGGCTCCGCTCCCGATGATCCCGAAGGCCTGAAATCAACACTGACAGTGATGACTCTGGTGGATCCCGCACCGGTGGCAAAGCCCAGTGATGACAAAAAGAAGGATGACAAAAAGGAAGAGAAGAAGAATACCCCTCCCACCTTCACCGGCTCCCTTTTGGATGTTCCGCAGCAAGAGTCCGTGACCCTCGATGTTGGGCCACTGGCCTTTGACATTGATCCGGGTGATAAAGAGAAGTTCAAGTTCGCGGTGGTGGGCGGCACTCCCGCCGGCTTCAAGGTGAACCTGGCCGGTAGCGTCCTGAGTGTTTCACTCCAAGACAGCACCAAAGTGGGCGCCACGGGTACCATCACGGTCCAGGTTGAGGATGGCACTAATCCTCCTGTTCCTGCGGAAGTGCTGCTCAAAGCCATCTCCTCCTCGGAACCCTTGGCTGTGGCCAACGAGGACATTGTTCTGGACGCTCATGCTGGCCGGGTGGAAACCATCAAGGTTCTTGAAAATGACGTCAACCCTTTCCCAGATACGCCCCTGAAGGTAGTGGGAACATCAGTGGAGACCGGTAGCGCTGGCATCACCGTCACTAATAAGAATGACTCCGTCTCCGTCAACACCGCCGAAGACTACAAGGGCACAGTGGTGGTGCGTTACATCATTGCTGACAAGACCAACAATGAGGACCGGTACGCCAACGGCCGGATTCGCATCACAGTCAAGGGCCGGCCGGATTCACCTGCCAAACCCCAAGTGGAAGAGGAGAAGGATCAAGCCGTCCTGCTCACGTGGGATCCGCCAGCAGATAACGGCTCACCCATCACCAGTTACACGGTGGCGTGGGCTGGCGGTAGCCAGGAGTGTGCCACAAACACGTGCACCATCACGGATCTGACCAACACCAAAACATACAACTTCACGGTGACGGCCACGAACGCCGTGGGCACCTCACCGGCATCCAAGGCCTCCGTAGGCGCCACACCGGACCGTATCCCCGACACCCCGCTGGCACCAACCACAGTGTTCGGTGATAAGTCCGTGGTGGTTAGCTGGGTGACCCCGGTGGGTCCCTATTCCGCAGTGACCAAGTTCAACGTGGAGATTTCCCCGGCACCCTCGGGGCAAAACGGCCAAAAGCCAGGCCTCACAGGAAACCAGACCACGTGGAACAATCTCGAGAATGGTACGGAATACCAATTCCGCGTCCAAGCGATTAACAAGGCCCCCAATCCCTCAGAATGGAGTGCTTATTCCACCTCCGTGATCCCGGCTGGTGTGCCCGGTGTTCCTGCCGTGCCCGCCGTGACAACCAATAAGGCCGTGGGATCCAACAGCCAGGTGAGTGTTTCCTGGGAGCAGCCGTTTATTAACGGTGACCCCATCTCCAAATACGAGGTGGAACGTTCCGGCGGTGGGCAGGGGACTTCCACGCAAACGGTGACAGGCCTGAGTACCACCTTCTCCGTGAGCACGTCAACAGAGGGCTACCAGTACCGGGTGCGGGCAACGAACAAGGCCGGCACCACCGCGTGGAGTGGAATGTCCGCGCCACAACGTGCCCTGGGTAAGATCACGGGGATCCCCGCAGCGCCGGGGCTAACCTTGGTGGGCACGGGCGGATCCGGTGGGCAGGTCAAGGTCAGCTATGGCGCCATTCCCCAGAGTCAGCTCAACGGCTACGCCAGTGGCGAGGTCCAGTACTGTGTCACTCTCACTCCCGGCACTACCAGCTGCGGTGTGCCGTCCGGGGTGGTCCTGAACTCTCCGAACGGTACCCCCGTCTTCGCCAACGTCTATGCGCAGCCAACATCCAATGCTGGCGACCGCAGTGATACTTCCGGTGCGTCCGCGAAACTGGCACCGTATGGAACTCCTGGAACTCCTGGAGTGGGTGGTAGTAATGGGGCAGAGGATCAGCAATCAGTGAGCTACTCGTGGGCCTATCCCGGCGGGGCCGTGGACGCGGCCTCGATTGAGGTGAAAGTGGGCTCCGGTGGTTGGGCTGCCAAATCCGGCAATGGGAGTGCCACGTACAACACGGGTGGCTACAGTACTTCGGTGACCATCTCTGTTCGCTCCAAAAACTCGGTGGGCACCTACGGTCCTGTTGTGTCCAAGACACTGACCAGCGGACCCAAGAAACCGCCACCGCCGCCCGTGACAGAATGGAACATTACCCATAGCATCGGCAACCGGACTTGCATGGATGCTTTGGGTAGTACCAACTGGACCGGCAGTAGCTGTTCCGGTGGGCACTGGTTGAACCCAGGCCAGACCATTGTCAGCAACTGCTACGTCTGGCGAGATAGCAGTTCGGGGAACCAAGGCAACTGGTTCCGCCAGGTTAGCGGACCCAACGGAGCCAACAACGGCTTGTTTGCCCGATGGGATGCCTTCAGTGGTTCCCCTTCCTGGACGCCCAGCCCCAACATGCCGAAGTGTCCGCAAGGGCCAGGGCAGTGGTGATGGGCTTCTCGCCCAGTAACTAGTAGCCCAGAAACGTCTAGCCCATCGGCGCCTATTGTGTTTGGGTCAACTGCTGCATAATTCAAGCACGGCGCGTATGTCAACGGCGGCCCCGGCTCATGCCGGGGCCGCCGTTGCTCAAGTGAATAACAAAGTGAAAGTGTTGAATAAGTCCCGCTAATAGCGAGTAACGCCAACTAGTGGATAAACTAATGCAGGTTTTGCTGCAAACGATGCACGAATCTAAATAATCGAAAGAGGATGACATATGTCCATGACGCCCGAACAGGCCACATGGTTTGCAGGAACATTCGAGAAGTTGGTGGCTAATGTTGGTCAGGCGATTCTGGGTAAGTCTCAGGTCATCAGCCTGACCTTGGCCGCTATGCTCGCCGAGGGGCATGTTCTGTTTGAGGACGCTCCGGGCACCGGCAAGACCATGCTCGCCAGGGCCCTGTCAGCGACGGTCAAGGGCAGCAACAGCCGCATCCAGTTCACCCCTGATCTGCTGCCTTCCGATGTGACTGGCGTCATGATCTATGATCAGAAGATTCAGGAATTCGAATTCCACAAGGGCCCCATCTTCGCCACGATTGTGCTGGCCGATGAGATTAACCGGGCCTCCCCGAAAACGCAGTCAGCACTGCTGGAGGTCATGGAAGAGTCCCGTGTGACCATGGACGGCAACACGCACGAGGTGGGCCGGCCCTTCATGGTGCTTGCCACTCAAAACCCCATTGAGCAGGCCGGTACCTACCGCCTCCCCGAAGCTCAGCTGGACCGCTTCCTAGTCAAGACCTCCATCGGCTACCCGGACCATGCCTCAACGGTCCAACTGCTGGCCGGTTCCAGTCAGCGTGACAGGACCTCCTCCCTGCAGGCCATCATCACACCGCAGGCAGTTTCGGAGATGGCGGACCTGGCCTCAACCACTCATGCGGATGCGGCCGTGTTGGAATACATCTCGCGCTTGTGTGAAGAAACCCGCAACGCTCCGGAAACCCGCCTGGGTGTTTCTGTCCGTGGCGCCATCGCCATGGTTCGCCTTGCCAAGGTGTGGGCGGCTGCGAAGGGCCGCAACTATGTACTGCCCGATGATGTCAAGGAATTGGCGCCGTACGTGTGGACGCACCGCTTTGTCATGGATCCTGAAGCGGAATTTGCCGGTGCCACTCCCGAAGCAGTCCTGAGCCGCATCATGGCTGAGGTCGCGCCTCCGCAGCAGCGCGCTTCCGTCTAAACACACCAGCACCCTAATCACACCAGCACCATAAGCACGGAAGCACAGCTACGTCATAAGCACAGCAACACCAGCACATCACAGCACCACCAGCCGAAGGTAAAACATGAGCATTAAATCCAGCGCAGGGAAGGTGGGGGAGTTTCTCTCCCGGCCTTTCCACCGCGAAGGATCCCCCACCCGCTTGCACCCCGCCTCACTCACCCGTGAGGCGGGGAAGGTGGCCAGCATTTATGCTGCTCCCGTGTGGTCCAAGATTGTGGCCTGGTTTAAGCGCTGGATCAGCCCGGCCTTAGCCACCATTAGCACTCTAGGCTGGGTTGTCCTCGGTACGGCTGTTTTCTTGTGGACCCTGGGAGCCCGGTTCGGCTGGCAGGAAGCCAAAGTGGCCGCCCTGCTGGGCGTGGTGTTGATGCTTATTGCCATTGCCTTTGTGATGGGCAAGTCCATGTACGCGGTCAAGCTTGATCTGGCCCGCACCCGGGTTGCCGTGGGTGATAACGCCGTGGGCAGCATTGCCGTGGCCAACATGTCATCCCGTAGTGCCCTGCCCGCCGCGCTGGAACTGCCGGTGGGTCAGGCCACGGCACTGTTTCACCTGCCACGCATGAAACCTCAGGAGATCCACGAGGATCTCTTCACCATCCCCACCACCCGCCGAGCCGTCATCACAGTAGGGCCGGTACGTTCCGTCAATGCAGATCCCTTGCAATTGCTGCGCCGTCAAATGCTCTGGACGGAGCCCACGGACCTTTTTGTGCATCCCCGCACCACAGCCCTGGACGGCCCGGCCGCCGGATTCCTGCGTGACTTGGAGGGCCTGACAACCCGGGATCTTTCCAGCTCCGATATTGCCTTCCACGCCCTCCGTGACTATGTGCCTGGCGATGACCGCCGGCATATCCACTGGAAGACCACGGCCCGCACCGGCAAGCTCATGGTGCGCCAATTTGAGGAAACCCGCCGCTCACACATGGCCGTGGCCCTTTCCATCAACACCGATGAATATGAGCACGACGACGATTTTGAGTTGGCCATTTCGGCTGCGGCCTCGCTGGGCAGACAAGCCATCAAGGAAAGCCGCGAGCTGAGCATCATCACCCAGAAGGGTCCTATTCGTTGTGAGACGGGTAGGAATCTGCTCGATGACATGACCCGGGTGGAGGGGTTCAACCGCCGCGGCAACTCCGTTGATTTGGCCCGCACTCTCTCCGATGTGGTGCCCAATGCTTCCGTGGTGTTCTTAGTGGTGGGCTCAAAAGTGACCCCGGGACAACTACGCAGCGCGGCCGCCTCCGTGCCGCCGGGTGTGCGCGCTTTTGCCATCCGTTGCTTTACCGGGGCACAACCGGCCCGTGCCAATATTGCCGACCTGACCGTCCTGACCTTGGGCGAGCTCAGTGATCTGGCAGCAGTTCTGAGAAAGGCCGTCGCGTGAGCGCCCGCAGGAGCGCGGCAGCACAGCCGCAAAACAACTCATCAGATTCCCCAGCAGCAGGGCAGGCAGGCACCCGCGCATCCGCCCGGCGCCAGCCACGGGTGGAAACGCCGAAACAGGCTCTCCCGCAGAAGCCGTCAGCGTTCGCAGGCGCGCGCCTGCGGTGGCACTTTGTCCTTGACGGGGCCGTTTTAGCGATCTTGCTCGGCGTCGCCGTTCTCGGCTTTGGCCCTACTTTTGGCCACAGCCCCGCGTACTTGGTGGCTGGAATTGGCGCCATTGTGCTGGGTCTGGGTGTGGCAGCCATGGGAGCTCATTGGCGGTTTGGCCTGATCCCCTTGGTGGGTGTGGGCTTCTTGGTCTATATGCTCTTCGGTAGCGCCCTCGCCGCACCGAACGAGGCTTTCTTGGGTTTCCTGCCCAGCCTGGACTCCTTGCGCGGTCTGTTGCTGGGCATCATGCTCTCTTGGAAGCAGCTACTGACTCTTGCACCGCCCGTAGGAACCAGTGTTGAGGTCATGGTGGTGCCTTATCTGTGCGCCTTTGTGACGGCTGTTGTGGCTGGCAGCCTGGCCTGGCGCCTGCGCACCGCCTATTGGGCGTTGGTTCCGGTGGTGGCCTTGTTTATCACCGCGATTCTCTTTGGTACGGCAGAAGTTTTCCTGCCTGTTCTGCGGGGCTCTCTGCTGACCGTGGGTGCCATTGCGTGGCTGGCTTACCGCCATGAACTGGTGCGCCGTGAAATGGCGGGTTCCATCTCAGCCAATCAGCAGGTGCAGGACGCTGCCGGCGCACGGGCTTCCTTGCTGCGCCGGATAGGCATGGGCGCTGGAGTGATCCTTGTTGCCGGGGCGCTGACCATGGCGGCGGCACCTGTTTTGACTCAATCATCCAGCCGTGAGGTGCTGCGCGATACCGTGATCCCACCGCCGGACTTGCATGCCTTGCCTTCTCCGCTGACCAAGTTCCGTGACTATGTAAAGAATGAAAAGGACACCGTCCTTTTCACGGTTGAGGGCATGCCCAAAAACGGCCGTGTACGCATTGCCGCCATGGACAACTACGACGGTGTTGTTTTTACTGTGGATCCCAACAGCTCTGCATCCTTTTCCCCGATTGGTGACCCGAAGGCTCTGAACCAGGGCACTGATGGTGAGGGGCGCGACGTCGGACTGGTCATTGAGGGGTATCAGGGAGTGTGGATTCCCAATGTGGCGGTGGCCCGCAGCCTGAGCTACCAGAGCGCCCAGGGCTCCACGCCCACGCTGTACTTGAATAAGGAATCCGGCACCGCGCTGAACCTGGCGGGTGTCAAGGATGGCGATTCCTATTCCATGGATGTCCAATTCCCGCAGGTGGAGGGCAACAAGCTGGCCGGCTCCGAGTTTGGCCGCGTCAACCTGCCCAAGCTGGAGAACGTGCCGCAGGTTGTTGGCACCAAGGCCAATGAGATTGTTGGTGAGGCGGACACTCCGCTGAAAAAGGTGCAGGCACTGGAGAGTGCGCTGCAGCGTGAAGGAAAGTTCAGCAACGGTCTGGACGGACAGGCCCAGTCCAACTCGGGCCACAGTGCTGCGCGTATCACCAAGCTACTCAGCGGCAAGGAAATGGTGGGCGACGACGAGCAATATGCCACGGTGATGGTGCTTATGGCCCGTCATCTAGGTATTCCTGCCCGTGTTGTCATGGGCTTCTATCTCGATGAGAAGGACACCGGCAACGGGGCCAGCACCATCAAGGTCAAGGGTGCCGATGTCCACGCCTGGGTTGAGGTCAACTTTGCGGGGCAGGGCTGGGTGCCGTTTAATCCGACGCCGGATAAGGACAATGTGCCGAACCCGCCGGAGCCCCAGAACGCCTCCAAGCCCAAGCCGCAGGTGCTCCAGCCGCCGCCTCCGCCGCAGGAGCCGGCCGATCTTCCGCCGGACAGCGCTCCCGATGCCCTCGACACTGACGGTAAAAAGGATCAGCTCGCCGGTATTTGGGGCACCATCTTGCTGATCGCAGGCGTTGCTGCAATTCCTTTGCTCATCATCGCGCTGCCGCTGATCCTGATTGTGGTGCTGAAGTCGCGGCGCCGTAAGAAGCGCCTCACCACCGGACTGCCCACCGACAGGGTGGGTGGCGGATGGTCGGAAGTGCTGAGCTTGGCCACCGATCTAGGTGCGGGACCGGAGCCCAGCGGCACCCGCCGCGAGAGCGCTGCAGCACTGTACGGCGCCTTCCCTGCCGCGGCCGGCACCACTGCACTGCTAGCAGAACGGGCTGACGCCGCCATCTTTGGACCGGGCCAGCCCAGCGAAGATGAAGTCGCCACATACTGGCAACACGTGGAACATTCGGCCCAAGGCATGACTGGGTCGGTAGGATTCTGGAAGCGGCAACGGGCAAAGTTCTCACCACGATCATTGCTGGCCGATGCCAGACTTCGCGCCCAAGAAAGGGCACGGACTAAGGCGCAGAGCAAGGAAGCGGACCGCGGACTTTGGGGCGGCGAGAGCGGCGATGACCAAGGCCGTGCGGGTATCCGCGCCAAGCTGGCGCAGATGATGAAGAAGTCCTAAGAAGGGTACTAACAAAATGGTGCAGAATATGGCGGATCCCTGCCGGAATTGTGGGGCTGCTCTTTCGCCGGGCGCGGCTTTTTGCCTAGTCTGTGGGGCCACCGTGGCTAATCGGGCTGCTTCCACGGCTCCGTCAGTTGCGCCGTTGGGTGGCAGTGCACCCAGTGCCCCGGGCTTCGGGGCTCCCGGTTTCGGGGCTCCCAGTTTCGGTGCGCCCGGTTTCGGTGCGCCCGGTTTCGGTGCGCCCAGCGCTCCCGGCTTTGGGGCCGCCAGTGCTCCCAGTGTTCCGGGTTCCGCTGTTCCGGGGCAAGCATTGCCGGGCATCATCACTGTTGGCAGTACTCCTTCCGGACCGCTACTTCCTCCCGTGCAGGTAGGGCAGGACCCTCGGGCTGCAGCGGCAACGGCTTTATCCAATGCGGCAGCGGGGCGCCGTTTGGCCGCCAAGATCATTGACGGTGTGCCACCGGGAATCCTCTTTGGTGTGGCCGGGGGCGTTGGAGCAGCACTTATCACCACCACCACCGTGCAGGGCGGCACCCAGGTGGACTTCACATGGCTCTCTGTCCTGATGGGTGTGGCATCCGTTCTCTCGCTGGCATATGCCGTGTGGCAGTGGGTGTGGGAAGCCAGGGCTGGCAAAACCCTCGGCAACCTGATGCTGGGCCTGCGCACCACCAACATGGAAGGGACACCGGCCGGATTACTCGCAATTTTCCTCCGTTCCCTCATGGTTAGCCTGAGCGGTGTGGTGCCCACTATTGGACCGATCGTGATGCTGGTTTCCAATGCGTGGGATAAAAACGGCAAGAAGCAGGGTTGGCACGACAAGGTTGCCCACACCCTAGTTTTCAACGTTTCCAAGGGCCGGAACCCCCTGGAAACCGGCGGCATCGCCGAGCGGGAGACATTCACCCCCACAGAAGTTCCGACTCTTTCCCCCGTGCGCTCACCGCTGGTCCGCCCCGCTGCACCAACGGCCGGACAAGCCCACGCCGGACAGTTCCCGCCCGGACAGACTCAGATGGGACAGGCTCAGGCCGGACAGACTCAGGTGGGACAGGCTCAGGCCGGGCAGGCGCCTGCTCCGGGCGCTGCCGCTGCAGTGCCCGCACGCCGCTTGGGGCGTGGCAAGAAGAAGGGTGCCGCCGTGGATCCCTTCGCCCCACCAGCCATCCAGTTCCAGAACCAGCCCAGCCAAGCTCAGGCCCCTGCCCAGTTCCAGAACCAGCCCAGCCAAGCTCAGGCCCCTGCCCAGTTCCAGAACCAGCCCAGCCAAGCTCAGGCCCCTGCCCAGTTCCAGAACCAGCCCAGCCAAGCTCAGGCCCCGGGACAGTTCCAGAACCAGCAGCCGGTTCAGCAGTTCCAGCAGACGAATCATCTCTTTGCCCCGCCGCCCTCCGCTCCGGCGCCCGAGCTGCCGATAGAGCAAGGCCCCATCACTACTGTGCCAGGCATCACCCGGCCGCTGACTGAAGACACCACCGCTCCCGATGCCCAAACGGGGCAGCCGTTCCAGCAGCCCCAACAGTTCCAACAGCCGCAACCGCCCCAACGGCCCCAGCAGCCCCAGCAGCCGGCTCAGGGGATGCAGGCACAGGGCTTCGCCCCCGCGGGAGCGTTTGCACCAGCACCGGCTTCCAGGCCTGGGCCCGCGGATGCTTATGCCAGCACACCATTCGATGACGAGGCGGGGGAGACCCGGGCGCGGCCTCAAGGAAGCCGGACCGCAGTGCGCCTGGTTTTCGATGATGGCCGCACCGAAGAGTTGGGCGCCACAGCGCTGCTTGGCCGTAACCCTGCCGGTTACGATGGTGAGATGATTTCCCGTCTCATCCCAATCCAAGATTCCACCCGATCAGTATCCAAGACACACCTTCACGTCCGTGCCGCGGCTGAGGGGCTGTGGGTGACTGACCGTAATTCCACCAATGGCAGCGCCATTGCCAACACCGGCGGTGTCAAGACCCCTCTGATAGGCGGCACGCCCACCCTCGCGGTGCCCGGCTCACGAGTTCATTTTGGTGACAGATCCTTTGCGGTGGAACAGGTATGAGTTTGATGGATGATATGAAGGGCGCAGCTAGCTCAGGGGTCCGCCTAGCCTTCGGCTTTGGTACGGACCGCGGTCTGCGCCGGGAACTCAACGAGGACTCCTTCCTGGCAGCAGATCCGCTCTTCACCGTGGCAGACGGCATGGGCGGGCACGAGGCAGGCGAGGTTGCCAGCCGCGAGTGTGTTGAAGTTCTGAGCCAACAGCGGCTACTCAGCGCAGGCTGCAGGGAAGCAACGGCAGCAGATCTGCAACAGGCACTGCGTCAAGCCGATGCCCGTATCCGCGAACTGACCAACGCACGCGCCGGTACAACCGTCAGCGGGGTAGTTCTGGTGGAGGAACGTACAGTTCCGTATTGGTTGGTCTTCAACGTGGGTGATTCACGCACGTACCGCCTGAGCCAGGGCAATTTCAGCCAGATCAGTGTGGACCATTCCGAAGTTCAGGAACTGGTGGATGCCGGTCTCATCACCCCCGAAGAAGCCCTGGTACACCCGCGGCGGCATGTGGTGACCCGTGCGCTGGGCACCGGATCGGTCACCGAGGCAGATTTCTGGTTGGTCCCCGTGGAAGAAGGCGACAGAATTCTCATCTGCTCCGACGGCCTCTCCGGCGAGCTTGGCGACGAGCAAATTCACCGCGTCATGAGCACCCTGCGTCACCCGCAGGACGCCGTCGACTCACTGATTCAAGCAGCACTGCGCTCCGGGGGCAGAGACAACATCACCGTGATCGTGGTAGATGCTAGCAATGTCTTCGGCGGTGCGGCTGAGCAAACCCTCAACAACCCTAAGAGCGCAGAATCCGTACCAGAGGACACTCTTCCCCGCATGCCAATTATTGAGGACGTGCTGGAGTCCATTCCTGCCTCGGTGCGCGAAGCAGGGCAAAACACCGACCTCAAACTGCAGCCACCATCCCACGCACCTGCAGTTCCGGCCATGGCAGCCCCTGTCCAGGCCACAGCATTTTCACCCAAGGAGAATCATGGTTAGCAGCACGTACCGCACAGGCTCATGGCTTGGAATTGTGCGATCCGGCTCTGTCATAGTGCTGGAAGGCAACACCAACCCAGCCATCGTCAACCGGCTGTGGGATTTCCTTGGAGTAGAACCCACCATTCACGGTGTCCTGAACCAAGTGACGGCCGAGTTCGGCACCGGGCTGACCGGGCTGCCCAGCTTCGCCATCCTGGTTCAGAGTGATAAATTGCACGCCATCCTGCGCGGGGATATCACCCTGATTGCTCATCAGGGTGATTCCGCAGAAGTGGTTTCCGGCCGGGAAGTCTCCACCTGGAGCGAACGTTCGCTGGCCCTTCCGGAAGCACTGGAACTGACACTGGCGGATACTTCCGCCGGTGACACAGAGCTCGAGCTTCCCGTGGGGGAAGCCGTTGTTCGGTTGCAGCGATTGCTCCAGGGTGATCTTCATGGCACAAAAACAGGCTTTGCCGCTGCCGTCTCTGCCCCGGAAGGGTTGGCAGAGGAGGAAAGCGCCGCCGTGGAGGCCTCACCAGCACTGGCAGCTGAGGAGGTCCTGAACCCTGGCGGCAATCATGACGCGCAGGATTCTGCTGCCGACTATGCCTCGGAGGATGAATCAACTAAATTCGCGGAGCAGCCCCAGGCTGAGGAGCACTCTGTTTCACTTCTGAAGCATGATTGGTTTGCGCCCGCGGAAGAGCCGGTTGAGAGTGCGCCCGCTACGGATGAGGCCCCAAGCGATGTACCTGTGGAGGATGCTGACGCCTATGCCAGCTTCGCGATGGCTGCAGAAGCTGCGGACGCAGAGTGGAGCGCACAGCTGGCGCCCGTTTCGGCAACGGCCGAAGAGTCCCACAATGACTTGAACCTGACCAGGTACCCGGACCTGCACCACGACGAGTTTACCGAGCAGGTAGCCGTTGAGGGTTCCGAGCAGGAACAAGGTGTGGAAGCAGGCCCGCTGGCGGCAGAACCACTTGAGCAAGACCCGCTGGAAGCAGACCCGCTGGAAGCAGACCCGCTTGAGCAAGAACAGCTTGAGCAAGAACAGCTGATGGACGAGTATGGTGTTGCCGCGGAGCCCGTTGAGGTCCAGGAAGCGCCTGAGAGCCCGTCATCTGAGGAAGAATCCTTCACAACCAACTATGACCACTTGTGGGGTCCCACAATTTCCCGCAGTGTTGAAGACGCTGCCGTGCGCCTTGATGAGAACGGGCAGCCCGTGCACCCGGTGTCCTCTGATCCAGTGGTTCCACCCTTGCCGCCAGCACCTCCGCTTTCAGGCCATGGCGAGGACCCAGCAGCCGGTATTCTCCCCGCACACCATGATCCGTTCGGGGCGCCGGATTCCGAGGGTGGGGCATTCCCCAGTGCTGAACAAGGGGCACAACACCGTCCCGACCCCGGTGCGCAGCACAATCCCGACCCCGGCGCGCAGCACAATCCCGACCCCGGTGCGCAGCACAATCCCGACCCCGGTGCGCAGCACAATGCACACTCACCCATGATCGATTCCGTGCCGTGGAACATGTCCCCCGCAGTGGAACAGCAGGCACCCCCGGCAACTTCGGCTCCCTTGGCACCCTTGGCACCCGAGAATGTGGCCTTTGATCCTGACCATGACGGGCACACCATCATGAGTGGCGAGGGCCAACAGCACAGCGCCCTGGCCTCAGCGCCCCTCCTGGAATCACGTCCTTCCACAGGCCCCATGGTTTTGGCACGCATGTGCCCGCACGGTCATGCCAACCCGCCCAGCCGTTCGCAGTGCACGCACTGCGGTGCTTCCATTAACTCCGAGCCCCGTGAAGTAGGCCGTCCCCGTCTGGGCACCATGCACATTTCCAGTGGCGAATCGGTAGAGCTTGACCACTCGCTCATCATTGGCCGCCAGCCCTCGGTGTCCCGTGTCATGGGCGGTGCCATGCCCCGGCTGGTGCAAGTAAAGAGCGGCAACGATGACATTTCACGCTCTCACGTGGAAGTGCGCCTCGACGGTTGGGATGTGCTGCTGGTGGATCTGAAAGCCACCAACGGCACAGTCCTAGTACGTGAAGGTCAGGCTCCGCGGCGTCTGAGCCAAGGCGAGGAAGCCATCTTGCTCAACGGCGATATTGCCGAGCTCGGTGATGGTATTTCCCTGCTCTTTGACGGACTGCCGTGAGTCAGAGGCGAGTGGCGGCCCCACCACAGCTGCCCGGCTACACTTTCATCTCAGGCCTGGGCTCGGGCGGATTCTCCGACGTATACCTGTACGAACAAGAACGGCCCCGACGCAAGGTTGCCATCAAGGTCCTGACGGCTGACCTGAAGACGGCCGGAGCCAGAACCCGCTTTGAATCCGAAGCGAACCTGATGGCACAGCTATCCGCGCATCCGTACATCGTCACGATTTACGAAGCCGTGATCACTGATGCTGGCCACTCCTACCTGGCCATGGAGTACTGCTCGCGCCCCAGCCTGGATCTGCAGTTCAAGCAGGGACGTTACAGTGCTGACAAGGCCATGGAAATCGGTATCCAGGTGGCGTCAGCCGTGGAAACCGCACACCGTGCAGGCATTGCCCACCGAGACATCAAGCCCGCCAATATCCTGGTCACGGACTACAACCGGCCGGCTCTGACTGACTTTGGAATTTCCGGCACCACGGATGCGCTGGCGGCCGACGGCGGCGGGATGTCCGTGCCCTGGTCGCCACCTGAATCTTTTGGTTCAGGAGCAACGGACGGCGTGAAGGTGGATATTTGGGCCTTGGGCGCCACCATCTACACACTCTTGGCCGGACACTCGCCGTTCGTCATTCCGGGTGCGGAGAATTCCTACCGCATTCTCGGGGACCGAATTGCCACCATGGCGCTGCCACGGCTGGGCCGGGCTGACATCCCCGAAGCCCTGGAAATGGTCCTGGCAACCGCCATGGCCAAGCACCCAAGCTCCCGGTATGCCTCGGCCAAGGACTTTGCCCGGGCACTCATGCGTGTGCAGGCGGATCTGAACTATTCCGTCACCCCCTTTGAGGTGCAGGAGGAAATAGTTGTTCAGGAACGGCCTCCTGGCCACCCTGAGGATTATTCGGAACCCACACGGGTACGCTCCATCATCTCCATAGACCCTGACGCAAGCACCCCCAACCCCACTTTTCCCTCGCGGGCCACAGGCGCTGCGAGCCCTGCGAGCCGCACTGCCGGAACGTCCTCCAATGGACCCTCAGCTCTTAGAAGGCAGCAGCTAAACACCGGCTTTAGCCCCAGCGGTCCCGGGACAGCAGGCGCAGAAGGAACTGGTACAACAGGTCGAACTGGTACAACAGGCACAACCGGCAGCCTGACCCGCAACGGCCAAACAGTTCCCTCGCAGGACACCGCGGGTGGGTCTACCGTGCCCAAGAGCTTCTCCAACGTGGCATCACCGACGCAGTGGAATGACACGGGGCTGCGGCTGGAGAATCCGGCCCAGAAGTACGCCCTGGACCAGACGGTAGAGCGCCAGGATTTACTGGCCCCGGCAGAGCTGGAAACTGCCCCCACACCGGCGCGCAAGAAGGGGCTATGGCTGGGACTGGTCTCCGGGCTGGTACTGGTGGCCGCCGTCGTGGTGGGCATTATGGTCTTCAGCGCTGGTGGAGCAGCACCAAAACCAGACCCTCTTGCGTCCCAGAGCGCCCCGCCGCCCACAGCTCTAGTGGTGGGCGCCGAGGTGCCACAAGTGAGCGATCTGAGCGCTAAACCCATCAATGGAGGCGCCGAATGGACCTGGACCAACCCTGATCCGCAAGAAGGGGACCAGTTCATGTGGGCTGCCATCAGCATTGTGGATACGGGTGAGTTCAAACGGATCACAGATAACAGGGTGTTTGTTGTCAATGGCGCTAATGGGGTTTCCTGTATTTCCGTGAAACTACTGCGCTCCAACGGTCAGGTCTCCGATGAAATAAAAAAATGTACCGAATGAGCTCTAAGGACCAGCACCAACAAGGGGGAGAACCATCATGGCTGAACTGACCATTGACTTTTGTGGCGAATGGTATGAACCGTCGCCTGAGAGTGTTTTTAGCATTGGCCGTGAAGGCGATATTGAGGTCGATGACAACCCGTATCTGCACCGCAAGTTCCTAGAGGTCAGCAAATATGACGGTATCTGGTGGCTGACTAATGCCGGCACCATGCTCTCAGCGACCATTGCTGACGCGGCTGGGGGCATGCAGGCCTGGATGGCTCCGGGGGCACGCGTACCGTTGGTGTTCCAGCAGACCAACGTGATCTTCACGGCCGGACCCACCACGTACGAGTTCTCCGTCCACCTGGATTCACCCGCCTTCACCTCGCAGAGCCGGGAGGACGATTCCGCCGGCTCCACCACGATTGGCCCTGTTGTTTTCACCCCGTCCCAGAAGGCGCTGATAGTGGCCCTGGCCGAGCCCATGCTGCGCCGTGGCGGAACAGGTTTTAGTTCCATCCCGTCCTCCGCTCAAGCGGCCAAGCGGCTCGGATGGGCTTTGACCCGCTTCAACCGCAAGCTCGATAACGTGTGCGACAAGCTGGACCGAGTGGGTGTGGTGGGTTTGCGCGGAGGTGGCGGAAAACTCGCCACCAACAGGCGGGCCAGACTGGTTGAACATGCCGTCACCTCACACCTGGTCACACCTGATGATCTGCCCCTGCTGGAATCCCAACGTGGAATGGAAGATGAATGAGGCTGCGACTAACGCTCCGACGCGAGCCTCTTGAGGATAAGAACCTGGCAGTCACTGTTGACGGCCTGGCCACTGTAGGGGACATTGCTACGGAGTTGTTCCTCTCTGATCCCACCCGTAAGGGTGCGCAGGCTCCGGCCAACCTTTCCTTGTTAGTGGAGGAGTCACTGGTAGGTGGCATTCAGGGACGCACCTTGCCACCGGGGAGTAACTTGCTGGAATCTGGGCTGCGTCCCGGCGCCACGGTTTCACTGACTCAGGTCAGTGAGTCTTTTGCGCTGCCCAATCAGGACAGGGGACCGGCGGCTGCCACCTTGCGCGTCATGGCCGGGCCGGACGCGGGGAAAGAATTCGCGCTCCCGTTGGGCACCAGCTATGTGGGGCGCGACTTTGACGTCGACGTGCGCCTGAGTGACCCCATGACCTCCAAACGCCATGCCCGCATCACGGTGGGGGAGACGGTGGAGATCGCGGATACCGGATCAGCCAACGGCATGATGATGGAGGGAATTCAGATTTCCCGGGCCGTGCTGGGCTCCTCGGATGAGGTGACCTTGGGCGAGAGCACCATTTCAGTCATCAGCCTGGGCCGCGGCTCACAGTCGGGACCCACCAGCCCGCTGGTGGAATTCAACCGCTCCCCACGTGTTGTGCCCCAGTTCAAGGTGGAGAAGCAGACCGTTCCGGCCGGGCCCAAGCGGCCCCGGCGCGAACGCTTCCCCGTGGTCATCCTCATTGCGCCCATTCTCATGGGAGCTGTCATGTTCGGCGTCACCAGGAGCTTGTTCAGTGTGATCTTCATGGCCATGATGCCGTTGATGATCATTGGCGGCTTCGTGGATCAAAAAATGAACGCCAAACGCGAACTGCGGGAATCCATTGAGCAGTTCCGGGGTTCCGTCACAGAGTTCCGCCGCCAAATGACCGCCCGGCAGCAGGTGGAGCGGGCCATCCGCCTGGCTGAGAGCCCCTCGGCGGCGGAAACTGTGGACGCCATTTACAAGCTGGGCCCGCTGATGTGGACTCACCGCCCCGAGCACAAGGCGTTTTTGACCCTGCGCCTGGGCGTGGGTAGACAGCCCTCCCGCACCCCCATAGAGGTGGGCGACAGCAATGACACCTTGCCGGAATACATGGCAGAAGTACAGGAAATCAAGGCCGAATTTTCCGATATTGACGCCGTTCCCGTGGTGGCGCAGTTGCGCAACAGCGGCGCCCTGGGTGTTGCCGGCCCGCGCGGTGTGGTGGACGATGTAGCCCGGGCACTGGTGCTCCAGGCCGTGGGATTGCACTCACCGGCTGAACTGGCCGTGGCGGCCATGACCTCCGCTGAGTCCAAGGACCGTTGGCAGTGGCTGCAATGGCTTCCGCACGTGGATTCAGTCCATTCCCCGCTGGCTGCTGACCATCTGGCCTCCGGCAGCGGTGCCGCAGGAGTGCTGTTGGCTGCCCTGGAGGATCTTATGGTCAACCGTGGCGTCAACTTGGCCGCCCATGCCGCCGCCCACCGTGGCAGCCAAGATCCCACCAAAGCGGATCCGCCCCCTCCTGCCACCCCGGCCATGCTGGTCATCATTGAAGATGACGTCAAAGTGGACCGGGCCAGGCTCACCCGGTTGACGGAATACGGTGCGGACGCAGGCCTGCACATCCTGTGGGTTGCCAGTTCCGTGGATGCCCTCCCGGCCCCCTGCCGTGACTTTGTCCATGTGGCAGAGACTGCCACCACAGGCCAGGTGCGCCTGGGCCAGCTGACATTCCCCGTGAGCTGTGAAAGCGTCAGCTTGGAGCTGGCCTCTCAACTGGCCCGCTTGCTGGCCCCGGTGGTTGACTCCGGCAAACCTGTTGACGATGATTCTGACCTTCCCCGCAGCGTCTCCTACGTGGCGCTGGCCGGGCATGATCTGGTGGAAAACACCTCCGGAATTGCAGACCGCTGGCTGGAGAACAACTCCGTGGCCTCCCGCGCCGTGAAGAACCGCAAATACCAGGGCTCCTTGCGGGCATTGGTGGGTTCCAAGGGTGTGGAACCCATGTACCTGGATTTGAAAACCGAAGGCCCGCACGCCCTGGTGGGCGGTACCACCGGTGCAGGCAAGTCCGAGTTTCTCCAAGCCTGGGTGCTGGGCATGGCCGCCGCGTACAGCCCCGACAGGCTCTCCTTCTTGTTTGTTGACTACAAGGGTGGGGCTGCCTTTGCCGACTGTGTGCAACTGCCGCACACAGTGGGCCTGGTGACCGATTTGTCCCCGCACCTGGTGCGCCGGGCCCTGACCTCGCTCCGTGCCGAACTGCACTACCGGGAGCACCTGCTCAACCGCAAGAAAGCCAAGGACCTACTCGCCATGGAGCGGGAAGCAGATCCTGAGGCGCCGCCGTCGTTGATCATTGTGGTGGATGAATTCGCCGCACTGGCCAAGGAAGTGCCGGAATTTGTTGACGGTGTGGTGGATGTTGCCGCCCGTGGCCGCTCCCTGGGACTGCACTTGATTCTGGCCACCCAGCGCCCCTCGGGTGTTATCAAGGACAGCCTGCGCGCCAACACCAATATGCGCATCGCCTTGCGCATGGCGGATGTGGATGACTCCCAAGATATTTTAGGGGAGCCCACAGCCGCCTACTTCAGCCCGTCCATTCCCGGCCGTGGGGCAGCCAAAACCGGCCCAGGCCGGATCCAGGGTTTCCAGACAGGCTATGCCGGTGGCTGGACCACGCGCACCCCGCAGCGTCCGCGCATTGACATTGTGGAGATGGACTTTGGTGCCGGCGCCCCATGGGAGCAGGAACTCGCGGTAGCCCCTGTGGAGGACTCAGCCGGGCCCAATGACATTGCCAAAGTGGTCAGCAATATTTCCTTGGCCGCCGTGGAACTGGGCATCAAGCCGCCCCGCAAACCCTGGCTGAGCGAGCTGTCCGAGATTTATGACTTCTCCAAACTGCCCAACTCGCGCACCGATGAGCAATTGGTGCTGGGCGTTATGGATGATCCGGAACACCAGGCACAGCCCACCGTGTTCTTCGAACCGGACAAGGACGGCAACATGGCCATCCTGGGGGCCAGCGGTTCGGGTAAATCGGCGGCCTTGCGCACCATCGCCATTGCCGCGGCAATCACTCCGCGCGGCGGGCCCGTGCAGGTGTACGGCATTGACGCGGCCTCCAACGGGCTACAAATGCTAGAAGCGCTCCCGCACGTGGGCGGGATTATCAACGCCGAGGATGCCGAACGTGTTGGCCGGTTGCTGCGCCACATTCGCTCTGTCATTGAGGAGCGGGCAGAGAGCTTTGCCGCGGTTAAGGCCGGCAGCATTGCCGAGTACCGCCACCTGGCCAACAAGCCCAACGAGCCGCGCATCATCATCATGGTGGATGGCTTGGCCACGTTCCGGGAACTGTACGAATTCCGGGTGGGCATGACCCAGTTCGAAACCCTCCAGCAGATTGCCACGGACGGCCGTCCCATGGGCGTCCACATTGTCATTGCCGGTGACAGCCCGAAGTCGCTCCCGGCGTCGTTGGCTTCTTCCGTGCAGCGCCTTCTGGTGTTCCGCATGGCCACAGCCGATGACTATTCCAACCTGGGCCTGCCCCGCGACGTGCTTGATCCGGCATCACCACCCGGGCGTGGAATGATCGACGGCGGCGAAATCCAGATGGCGATCTTTGGTGGCACACCTAACCTTGCCCTGCAGGCGCGCCAAGTGGCCAGCCTGGGCGAAACCATGCGCCGCCAAGGGGTGCCGCAGGCGCGGCGGATTGAATCGCTGCCGGAGAACGTGGACTTGAACGTGCTCCCAGAGGCCAGCCCCGGCAACGTCATCATCGGTGTGGATGACTACAATCTGGAACCGGCAGGCTTGGTGGCCAGCGGTGCACTCATGCTGACGGGACCGCCCGCATCCGGGCGCACCACAGCCTTGGTCACCCTCGCCGAGGCGCTTAAACGTTCGACGCCGGGTACCCGCCGCGTGTACTTCGGCTCACGCCGCTCAGCGATCGCCAACCTCTCGGTATGGGATGAGGCCATTGTGACGGCTGCTGGGTTGGAGCCGCAACTGCAGCGTTTCATTGACCTGGTGGAAAGCGAAACCACCCCCGTGGCGTTCTTTATAGAAGGCGTCACCGAATTTGCCGACTCTGAAGCAGAGATGGACCTGGTCAACTTGATCAAGGCAGCCATCAAGAGCAACTGCTTTGTGGTGGGTGAGGGGGAGACCTCTACCTGGGCTGCCGCCTGGAGCCTGGCCGGGCTTTTCAAGGCTGGGCGCCGCGGCCTGCTGCTGAACCCGAGCGATATTGAAGGTGACACCTTGATGAACACCTCGCTGGGCCGGCTGCACAACAATAAGTTCATCCCGGGCCGCGGTTTTGTGGTGGGCCGCGGAAAGGCGTTCGCGTTGCAAGTGGCCACCACCATGGACCACGAACGCTAACGGTTGGGGCCTCAACTGCCAACGTCCCGGGGAGTGTTTCCCGGCGGCCGGGCGCAGTTGGGGAGTTGTCCCCATCGCACTCCTGACAGGAAATTGTTAGGTTATTGATAGCCGCCCGGTTGGAAAAGCCAGCACAGGGTATTTTCTTCTCACAAAGGATGTTCATCATGGCAATGATCGGTAATGATCCCCAGGACATGGCAGAACTGGTTTCCAAGTTGGCTTCAGCCATTGACCAGATCACCACGGCAATGTCCACCCTTGACGGCAAGGCTCAGTCCGTTCGCTGGGAAGGCGCCGACGCCACCCGCTTTAAGGGCACCACCTGGCCCACCTCAAAGAAGCAGCTCAATAACGTCATCAATGATCTGACCCAGGTCAAGACCTTGGTCAACAAGCAGAAGCTGCAGCAGATCGAAGCTTCACGCTAGTCCCCACTCGCCGGCCGCATAAATCGCTGACGCGATTTATGCGGAACCTGGCGAGCGTGGGCCCAGACCGGCTCCCATTTGTGGGGGTCGGTCTGGCGTTTAAGTGCCGCTTCGCGCTGATTGGTGCGTCAGGGCAGCTTCGTGGGGCAAGATAGAACCGTGAGCAGCCAGAACGTAGAACCCCAGCCCGTAGAGTCCCCGCCCGTAGAGCCAAGCGCTGCGGAGCGTTATGTGGTTTTAGTGGAGTTGATTCAGTCCTACCGGGCTGCCTACTACAACGAGGATGCGCCGCTGGTCTCCGATGCGGAGTTTGATCTGCTCTACAGTGAATTGGAAACTCTGGAGGCGCTCCACCCCCAACTGGTCAGCAATGATTCCCCCACCCAAGTGGTGGGTGGGGATGTCTCGGTGGCGTTTGCCGCCTTCGAGCATTTGGCCAGAATGTATTCGCTGGAGGACGTCTTCTCTCTTGCGGAGTTGGAAGCATGGCTGCTCAAGGCGGCCGCCTCGGTGGAAAACCGGGGTGGTACGGCCCCGAAGTGGCTCACGGAACTGAAGATTGACGGCCTGGCCGTGAATCTGCTCTACCGCGACGGCGTGCTGGTGCGGGCGGCCACTCGCGGCGACGGCACAACAGGTGAGGATGTCACGCACAATGTGGCTACCATCAAGGACATTCCGCAAAAGCTGCACGGTTCCGGATTCCCCGCTGAGGTGGAGATCCGTGGCGAGGTGTTCATTGGTTCCAAGGACTTCCTGGCGCTCAATGAGGTGATGGTTGCGGCCGGAAAGGCGCCGTACGCGAACCCGCGTAACACGGCGGCCGGTTCTTTGCGGCAAAAGGATGCTGCGGAAACTGCCAAGCGGCCGCTGAGCATGTTTGTGCACGGCATCGGTGCCCGTGAGGGGCTCACCACGGCCACCCAGTCCGAAACGTACGAGCTCCTCAAATCGTGGGGCATGCCCATCAGCCCTTATTACAAGGTGCTAGACACGCTGCCCGAGGTCATGGACTTCATTGCCTATTACGGGGAGCATCGGCACGATCTGATCCATGAGATTGACGGCATTGTTGTCAAGGTGGATGACCTTGCCACGCAGCGCGAACTGGGCCACACCTCCCGCGTGCCGCGCTGGTCCGTGGCGTATAAGTACCCGCCGGAGGAAGTTCATACCAAGCTGCTGGACATCAGGGTCAATGTGGGGCGCACGGGCCGGGTTACCCCCTACGCCATCATGGAACCAGTTCTGGTGGCCGGCTCCACCGTGGAAATGGCAACCCTGCACAACCAGGATGTGGTCAAGGCCAAGGGAATCTTGATTGGCGATATTGTGGTGCTGCGCAAGGCAGGGGATGTCATTCCGGAGATCGTGGGCCCCGTTATGGCACTGCGTGATGCCCAGGTTCCGCCCGTGCGTGAGTTCATCATGCCCACACACTGCCCTTCCTGCGGCACTGAACTGGCGCCGTCCAAGGAGGGTGACATTGACATTCGTTGCCCCAATAGCCGCTCGTGCCCGAGCCAACTCACCGAACGCGTGGCGCACCTGGCCGGACGTGGAGGCTTTGACATCGAGGCCCTTGGCTACGAGGCGGCCCGGGCGTTGACCGCCGGGCACGGCCCGGATCCGGCGGAGAACGGTGGGATCATTGCACCGGCCGGCCCTGGCCCCCTGGTGAGTGAAGCGCACGTTTTCGATATTGCGCAACTGGATTTATCCGGCGTGATGGTGTGGCGTGAAAAGCGGTCAAAGGGTGAAGGTACCGGCATCTTTGAGCTGACCCCATACTTCTACACGAAGGCCACGGCGAAGAAGCCTTCCGTGCCGTCCAAAACAACAGAGAAGTTGTACCAGGAGCTGGAAAAGGCGAAGAAGGCGCCGCTGTGGCGGGTGTTGGTTGCCCTGTCCATCAGGCATGTTGGGCCCACGGCATCGCGCGCGCTGGCCACCCGGTACGGGTCCATCACAGCCATTGTGGAGGCGCTCAAGGCCCCGAATGCGCGGGAGCAACTAGCTGATGTGGATGGTGTGGGAGCCATCATCGCAGAGGCTTTGATCGAGTGGTTTGAGGTGGATTGGCACCAGGAAATCATTGCCGCATGGGCAGCTTCGGGGGTGCTTATGGCTGATGCTGTGGACGAATCCGTTCCCAAGACCCTGGAGGGTCTGACCATTGTGGTGACGGGGACCCTGCCCACACTCAGCCGTGACGAGGCCAAGGAAGCCATCATCACCCGTGGCGGAAAGGCGGCCGGGTCGGTCTCCAAAAACACCTCTTATGTGGTGGCCGGTGAGGCTGCGGGCACCAAGTTAGACAAAGCCGAGGCGCTGGGCATCCCTGTCCTGGACGAGGACGCTTTCTTGCAATTACTCGCCAACGGACCACTTCTTGACGCCGAGCCCACTGAATAACAGACACGAAGGAGCACCATGAACGTCCACCCTGTCCCTGTTGATGAACTGTTGGAGGTAGCCCTGCGCGCCGCTGCCGCAGGTGCCGCCGTGCTTGCGGCCCGGGATCCGGCAGGATTTGGGGCCACGGAGAAATCCTCTGATGCTGATTGGGTTACTGCCTTTGATGTTGCCGCAGAGAACGCCGTGCGGGCAGTGATTGCACAGGCCCGCCCGCATGACGTCATCACGGGGGAGGAGCTGGCCCCTGCGCTTCCCGAGACGCCCTCCGGGTACAGGTGGAGCATCGATCCGCTCGATGGCACCATGAACTTCATCCGCAACATTGCCTACTACGGCACCTCGGTGGCCGTGATGGGGCCCAGCGGCGAATGGCTCGCCGGGGTGGTCAACGCCCCGGCACTGCGCCGCGTGTACTTTGGCTCCCGTGGAGAAGGTGCTTGGCTGGATGAGAAACGCGCAGATGGCGCCCAATCGGTGCGGCGTTTGAGCGGTCCTGTAGAGAAACGCGGTGGCACCCTGATTTCCACAGCACTGACGTACGATCCGGTGGTGCGCCACCGTTTGGTCTCCGAACTGGATTTCAAAATGGACCATTTTGGTGACTTCCGCCGGCTCGGCTCCGCCGCCCTGGAACTGTGTGCCGTGGCTGAAGGATCCGTGGATGCGTACCTGGAATACGGCCTGTTCGAGCACGACTTTGCCGCCGGCGGGCTCATTGCGGAAGAAGCCGGTGCCTGGGTGCACCTGCCCACCCTCAGCCCAGCCATTAACGGGCTGCCAACACGTGAAGAGGTCCTGTCCGTGTGGACCGGCGCCTGCGTGCCCGGGCTTCAAGGCGGCTTCGCCCCGGAGCAGTAGTTTCAAGGGTGCCAGGGCGGCACCCAGCCGAAGGCTAGGGCCGGTGCCCCGGTGGCCGGTCATGGGGTAGTTGTCGTACTCTGATGCCATGGGTGAGAAGCAGTTTCCGCAAGAGCCGGCGAGCACCGGAAACGGGGTGCTGGCCGCGGCCTTTGATGTGACCGGGCTGGCGGTCTCCAGCATGAGTGCTGCAGCCGGGGCGATTGCCCGGTTAGTCCAACACCATGGCTCTACCGCCCCTGACCTTTCCATCGACAGTCAGCTTGCCTCCTTCTGGTTTGGGGCATCGTTCAAACCTGTTGGCTGGGAGCTGGCTCCGGTGTGGGACAGCATTGCCGGGGACTACCGCTGCGCCGACGGCTGGATCCGGCTGCACACCAACGAACCTCATCACCGTGCTGCTGCCTTGTCGGTACTTGGGCTGGGAGCCGGCGCAGACCGCGCAACTGTTGGCACCGCAGTCGAACATTGGATGGGGGAAGACCTAGAAGCTGCGGTGGTTGCGGCTGCTGGCTGTGCCGCGTTCATGCGCTCGCAGGAGCAGTGGCTGGCGCATCCGCAGGGTCGGTCTGTGGCTGCCGAACCGCTCGTGATCTGGGGTGCCCCGCGGCTGACGGACGACGGCGGCACGCGCCAACACGCCCGGCCCGCCAGTGCCGCACGCCCACTGGAAGGGGTGCGGGTGTTGGATTTAACCCGTGTCATCGCCGGTCCCGTGGCCACCCGATTCATGGCGATGTACGGGGCAGAGGTGCTGCGAATCGATCCGCCAGAGTGGGCGGAGCCTGGGCTGGAAGCCGAGCTAACGGTGGGCAAACGCTGTGCCCGGCTGGACCTGAAATCTGCCGATGGGCTGGCCAAGTTGCACAAATTACTTGCCGGGGCCGACATCCTTATCCACGGTTACCGTCCGGATGCGCTGGACCGGCTGGGCCTGTCCGAAGGCTGGCTGGCGGAGCGCCATCCGAGCCTGGTCAACGTGGCGCTGGACGCTTATGGGTGGAGCGGGCCGTGGAAGCGCCGGCGCGGCTTTGACTCACTCGTGCAGATGAGCTGCGGGATTGCGCACGCCGGGATGCTTCACTTCGGCTCGGACCGTCCACATCCGCTGCCCGTGCAGGCCCTGGATCACGCTACGGGGTACCTTTGTGCCGCAGCCGCTATCGACGCCTGGCGCGAGCGGCTGGATGGAATTCTCCGCAGCGCCAAGTTCTCGCTGGCCCGGACTGCCGTGGAGCTCATGCGCACCGGGCCCTCGGACCCGCTGGCGCCGCCACCCCTACTCGACCCGGCGGTGCTGCTGCCCGAAGAGACCGCGTGGGGCCCAGGCCTGCGGCTGCCGCCGGCGTGCCAAATTTCCGGTCTTGTTGCCTCTGCCGATGTTCCGGCCCGGGGATTGGGCAGTTCCGAGGCTCGTTGGCTCAAGCCCCGGAATGCCAGAGTGGTGCGCGCCGAAGGAGGCTAGAGAAGCAGCTCCATGAGGGCCGTGGACACTGCCAGCGATGCCCCGTAGCTGACAATGTCGGCACCGCCGCGGGGCCAACCGCACTCGACGGTGATGGTGTTGTGCCCAGCGGAGCGAAGAGCTTGGGCCAGGACCCAGACCGGATGGTCGGCGTCCAGCCCGCGTCCCACGAGGGCCACCTTCTGGCCCGGGTTCAGGCCTTCTTGAGGCACGGTGCCTCCCGTGGCGGCCGGACCCCACGGGACGGTGCCTACGGCAAAGTTGGCCTGTGTTTCCAACTGGACCACGGCGGCCGGGGACGGATCAGCCAGCCAAGTATTGGCCGTGGCAGAGAGATCAAAGGTGCTACGGATTTCTGCCGCCGCCGGAATGGCCGCGGAAGAATTCACGGCAGCACCGCTGTGGGCGGGGAAGTCCCCAGCCAGTTTTGCGGTGCGCGCCGCGGCGTCCTGAAGCCGGGCCAGCGGGAGTGTGCCCTCAGCAACTGCCGCCACCACGTACTCGAGTACGTCGTGGTATTGGCGGGCCGTGGTCTCGGAGCCAATGCACAGCAGATCGGCACCGGCTGCCAGGGCACGGACTGCAGCCGCCGGTATGCCAATGACTCCGGAGGCCCCCACCATGTCTAAAGCGTCTGTGATCACGGCACCTTTGAACCCGAGCTGGCCGCGCAGAATATCCTGCAGCACTATCGGCGAAAAAGTTGCAGGGTTGGCAGGGTCCAGTGCCTCAACCACAATGTGGCTGGTCATGATGCTTCCAACCCCAGCCATGGCCGCCGCCTTGAACGGAAGTAGTTCCCGTTCAAGGAGCGTCTGCAGCGGGGCTTTAACCCGGGGCAGGGCCAGGTGTGAATCATCGTGGGTGTCCCCATGCCCGGGGAAATGCTTGGCACAGGCAGCCACGCCGGCAAGCTGCAGGCCCTCCACCCAAGCCACCGTGTGCCGGGCCGCGTGGAGGGGGTCCGCACCGAAGCTGCGGACCCCAATTACGGGGTTTTCGTCCGCGGAGTTCACATCGGCATCCGGGGCAAGATTCAAATTGATGCCAAACGCTGCGAGCTCCATGCCAATGGCCGAGGCCGCCGCAGCCGTCACATGGACGTCGTCTATCCGCCCCAGGACCGCATTGCCGGGCTGGTTGGAACCGGCCAGGTAGTGCAGGCGAGTGACATCGCCGCCTTCCTCATCGACTGACAGGAGGGCGTGCGGGGACCGCCGGCGCAACTGCGTGCACAGTGCCGCAAGCTGATCCCACGAGACCAGGTTGGTGCCGAACAAGCACACCGCGGCCAATCCGTCGTCGAACGCGTCAAGAAGCCAGTCCGGGGCAGTGGTGCCGACAAATCCTGGCATGAGCGTTCCGGCGGCCAGACGCCGCACATCCACGGGGCTCATCCTTTCACCGCCCCGCTGACGAGCCCGGAACTCATCTTGCCCTGGACGATCAAAAAGAAGATGATGACCGGAACGGCAACGAGCATGGAAGCGGCCATGACCATCCCCCAGTCGGTCTCCCGGGTGGCCGAGGCTTGGACGAAGCCGCGCAACCACAGCGGCAGTGTGCGGGACTGGTCCTCGGTCATGACGACCAGGGCGACGGTGAACTCATTCCAGGCCTGCAAGAACGCATACACCCCGGACGCCACCAGGCCCGGTGCAAGCAGCGGGAACGTGATCTTCAGGAACGCCTTGGTGCGGGAGAGCCCGTCCACCATGGCGGCCTCCTCCAGCTCTGCGGGGACGCCGGCGACGAAGCCGCGCAGCATCCAGATCGTAAAGGGCACAACTGCGGCCGTGTACAAGATGGTCAGGCCCACAATGTTGTTGAGCATGCCAACTGAGCTCATCATCTTGTACTGGGCGATGAACATGCCTTCGGCCGGGAGCATCTGGATTAACAGCAGTGCCAGGATGAAGGACTTGCGGCCCTTGAACTTGAAGCGGCTGACGGCCAGGGCACCGAGGAAGGCGATGATCAGCACGGCCGCGACCGTGCTCAGCGTGACCGTCAGTGAGATGGTGAGTGCGCCGAGGAACTTGCCGTCGGCCAGGGCTGCCGTAAAGTTCTCCAGCGATCCGCCGAAGGGCAAGAACGTGGGTGTGGTGGACTGCAAAACAACGTTGGGCAGCATGGAGGAGTTGAACATCCAGTAGACCGGGAAGGCCCACAGGATTGCTATTGCCACGGCCAGGGCGGTGAACAGAGCAGTAATGATTGACTTGCGCCGCATGTTAGTTTTCTTCCTTCATGAGGGAACGGACGTAATACCAGCTGATGCCGATTGTCAGGATCAGCATGAGGATGGACACGGCGCTTGCCATGCCGAAGTCCCCGGAGCCGACGCCGAGCTGGTAAATGAAGGTGCCCAGCATGTTGGTTTCGTTGGCAACACCGCCGGCGTCTTGCAGGAGCTTGATCTGGGTGAACACGCGCAGGTCCCAGATCAGCTGCAGCAGCAGCACGATCGACAGGACCGGGGCTATCAACGGCAAGATGATGTAGCGGGTGCGCTGCCAGCCGGTGGCTCCGTCCATACCGGCGGCCTCGAGGACCTCGCCGGAGATTTGGGTCAGGCCGGCGTAGAGGCTCAGCGCCACGAACGGTACGGACATCCATACGACAATGACAACGGCGATCAGGAAAAACGTGACCGGATCAGCCAGCCAGTTGTGGCCTTCGGCATCAATGCCGAACTGGACTAGGAGCCAGTTCAAGACGCCGCGGCGCCAGTCGATGAGCCAGACCCACACGGTCATGGCGGCCACAACGGGCATGGCCCAGGCCAGCAGCATGGAAACTTGCAGCATCAGGCGCGCTGCCGTGCCGACGCGCTGCATCAGCAGGGCCAAGAGGCCGCCGATTGCCACTGTCAGGAACGCCGAAAGCAGACAGAACAGCAGTGAACGGCCAAGGACCACCCAGAGTTCGGAGGTGCCCAGAAGTGCAAAGTAGTTCTCGAAGCCGACGAATTCAGGAGATCCGCCGAACTGCTGCATCAGGCCGAATTTTTGGAAGCTGGTGATGATCTGCCAGCCCACGGGGTAGCCCAGGGCTACCAACAAGATGATGATGGCCGGAAGAATCAGGTAGTAAGGAGCCTTGCTGGCTTTGCGGCGCCGGATGGCGGGGCCGGGCTCGGATGACTGTCCGCCGCGACCGGGTGCGAGGGGGGGCGCTTTGGCGTCCGTTGACATAGGGGGCCTTTCGTGACGGCGGAAACTGCCGTGGTTCTTGCTACAGGTGGCAAAGCGGTGGTGACCGGGGCTCTTACGAACCCCGGTCACCACTATTGGTGCTGTGTAGCTGCGCTCTTGTCTTTACTTCAGGTTCAGCTGCGGGGTGATCTTTTCGTCGTACTGCTTGGCCAGTGCGGCAAGGTCGGTGGCGTCGCGAAGTTTTCCGAAGAACTCCTCAAGGACCAGCGAGGTCTCAACGGATGCCCAGCCTGGAGCGGCGGGGGTCAGCTTGGAGTTGGAGGCGGAGGCAATGGCTGCCTTGGCGAACTGGTCATCGCCTAACGAATTCACGTAGTCCGAGTTGGCCGGGCCCAAGCCCGCACCGCCGAGCATGTTCTGGTATTCCTCGGAGAAGATGATGCGCATCAGGTCCTTGGCCAGATCCTGATTCTTGGACTTGGCGGAGATGCCGATGTTGGAACCGCCGGCCAGGACCGGAGCAGGCTTGCCGTCGTTGCCGGGAAGCACCAGAGTGCCGAACGTGTCCTCATTCCAGGTGCGCACGTCCTTGCCCGTTGCATCATCCTTCTTCAAGTCGCCGATGGACCAGTGGGCCCAGCCCGGAGCCATGATGGTGGCAGCAGCCAGGCTCGTCTTGCCTGTGGGCTTGCCGTCATCGCCGAGGATTTCATCGGCGTCGTTGATGTACAGCCACGGGGTGGCATCCTTGGCATCAGAGGGGGCCTTGGAAGCATTTTTGTACAGGTCCCGCAACTGTTCCAAGCCCTTGAGCGTCTTGGCATCGGCAAGGGTGGAAACCCACTTGCCGTTTTCCTTCTTGGCCAGATCCCCACCGTTCGCGAAGATCCAGGAAACGCCGTTGCGCCAGTCCTGGCCACCCAGGAAGAAGCCGGAGAAGTTCTTGATCTCGCGCGGATTCTTATCAGCAATGCTCTTCATACCTGCATTGAACTCATCCAGCGTGGTGGGCGTGGCAACGCCGGCTTCTGTCCAGATGTCTTTACGGGTGAACATGTAGCGTGAACCGAAGTAGTAGGGCAGCGCGAACTTCTTGCCGTCCACCGAACCTGCCTCGACGAAGGACGGCAGGAGCTTGTCGCCGCCGAGTTCGTCGTACATGTCGGAGAGGTCGGCAAAGGCTCCGACGTTGGTGAAGGTGGGGGACTGGGTGTTGCCCATTTCCACCACATCCGGGGTGTTGTTGGCATCGGGCAGTGCCGTGGTCATCTTGGTGACAAGGTCCCCCCAGCCCTGTTCTTCAATCTTCAACGTGGCGCCGGTCTTGGCCTTGAAGGTGTCTTTCAAGTAGCCGCGCAGCTCATCAGAGGTGTCCCCTCCTGCGAGCCACAGGGTGATAGAGCGGTCGGCGTTATCTGACGGGTTACTCCCGGACTCGGCGGAAGTGCCGGAACCACAGGCTGACAGGGTCAATGCTGCAGCGGTAATAGCTGCGATCCCCAGATACTTCTTCATGCAATTTCCTCTTTCGACAAGGGGCCTCGGGTGGGCCGCAAGGGAACGATGTGGTGCTTATTCAAAGGTGTGTGGTGCCTGGCGGAATGCGCCTAGTCCACTCCCAACTGACTGGACAGAACCATGACGGCCGTACCGCGGAGCACCGTTTTTTCGGGTTCATCCGCGAGTCGAACAGTTGTTGGGGGTGGGTAGAGGGGGAGCACCCGTTGGGCGAGTGTTTCGCGGACGCTCTCAATCAGCGTCCCGTCCAGGAGGGCGGCCGGACCGCAAAGGACAACCTCCGCGACGTCGATGGCCGCCACGATCGGGGCTAGGGAAATGGCTAGGCGTTCGCCGGCGGTACGCAGGACAGCATGAGCGGCGGCCTCGGGGTCCGGGCTTTGCGCCGCGGCGGCGAGGGCCGTCTCGAGGGCGGGCACGGCCAACCAGGTTTCCAGGCAGCCGGTGCGGCCACACTGGCACGTGGCGCCGCCGTCGGTACCTACTGTGACATGGCCGATTTCTCCTGCGGCGTGGTGGACACCGCTGGCACGGATCCCGCCCACCATAATGCTGGAACCGACGCCGCGGCCCACCCGGACCAGGATCATGTCATCACTGCCAGTGCCGAAAGTGTATTCACCGTGCAGGGCGGCGTCGGCATCGTTATGGACAAGGGTGGGCAGGCCGGTAGCGGCCTGGATGGTGGCGCCCAGCGGCACATTGGCCCAACCCAGGTTGGGAGCGGTGATGACCACGCCGTCAGCGTCCACGATTCCGGGGCTGCCCACGCCGATTCCCAGCAGCGGCTCGGTGGCCAGCGCCACGGCGTCCCGGGCCAGACCAATAACGAGTGCCGTCAGCTCGGCACCGCTTTCGGAGGTGATGGCACAATCCGTGCGGGCCAAGATGGTGCCGTCCAGGTCCATGACGGCGGCGCGCAGGACATTGTTTTCCGTCAGGTCCAGGCCAACGATCTGCAGGCCGTGCCGGTTGATGTCGACGAGGATGGAGGGCTTGCCGGGGCGTATTGCCTCGGAAGGGCCCAGCTCTACGGCGTGAGTGCGGGCGATCAGCTCGGTGACAAGGTCAGAGATGGTGACACGGGTCAGGCCAATAGCGCGGGAGAGATCGGCGCGGCTCATGGCACCGGCGGCGTGCAGGGTGCGCAGCACTAGTGAGAGGTTGTAGGCGCGGACGTCGGAGGGAAGGCTGCCTGCGCGGTCTGGGCCCGTCCTGATGCGGGGCCGTGGAGTGATCATGAATGTTAGTAAACTGTACTAACAAACTCTTTGTAAAGCTTTTACGCAAACTTGTCTCAATGGTCCCAAGTGTGATAATACTCTCAACGGCGTGAAATTCACGCACCCGCGGACGCTGCCAGTAACGGGAGGGCCGTGCATTGCTGCTGAGCTGCCTCGTCCGCGGCGCGTGGCCGTCCTCTGCGCACCAATAAAGCGCACACTGGCACTTCGCAGCGCGCGTAAACAAGCCGTAAACAAGCGGCAATCCGTCTCGATTCCGGGGCCCGGCAGGCTCGGACCGCAGAAACTGCCCGGCACCATACCCGTGCAAGTCACGAGGGAAAGCCGGACGAGACCGGCTGGAAAGACAGGGGAACCGGACTGTGTCCGAAGCCGGTCTGCGGTGCTTTTGGTGTCAAGTGCGAGGCGTAGGGGAGCGAGAATTGAGAAAATACGTCACGCCAGCACAGAAAACGGAGAAATTTCCCGCCATGAACTTAAGCATCCGCACTGCAATTCCTTCCGATTATGACGCCATCGCTTGTATTACAGCCGACGCCTACCTTGGTGCCCGGTATTTTGAGAACGTGGACCATCCGTACATGCGCAAGATCTTGCAGGTGGCCGAACGGGCAGCTGTGGCGCAGATGATTGTGGCAGAGCGGGATGGCGCCGTCATTGGCTCAGCCACCTTAGCGGTGTGCGGCGATGAATGGGCGGATGTAGCGCTGCCCGATGAGCTGGAATTCCGGCTTCTGGTGGTGGACCCTGCCGTGCAGCGCAGTGGTGCCGGGCGGGCCATGGTGGAATACATCCTGGCCCATGCCAAAAGCCTGCCCGGGATCAATGCGCTCAGCCTGACCACGGGCGAGGACTGGGCCAGCGCCCATGCCCTGTATCAGCGGCTGGGATTTTCCCGTGCACCCGAGCGTGACTGGCCCATCCCGGAAAACGGCAAGATGTTGCGTGTGTACCGGATGGAGCTTTAATGAGGAGGTGCCACCAAAAAGCCTCCGCTATAGGATGGCCTCATGGGACCCGGGGAGCACTCCGCGCCAGTACCGGCCGCACCTGTTGCCGCGCCAGTACCGGCCGCGCTAGTGGGCAGCCAGCATAAAGTGGGCAGCCATGACCATCTGCTGCAGCGGAGCTCATTTAACTCGCTGGTGGACAACCTCGTCTTTGCCTTCAGCGGGATTGCGGCTTTGTGGCTGGCCTGGCTGGTATTGAGTGAATCGTTGCACGTGGGCTGGTATCTTGTGCCGTTCTTCGTCCTGTTCTGGCTCATCTTGGCCTACCTGGTGTTGCCACGGGTGCATAAGATTTTGACCTCCATCTATGTCCCTGATTACTTCATTGGCCGGGCCCGCACCAGTGACGGGCTGCTGGGGGACCCCATTAACCTTGCCGCGGAGGGCAGTGAAGCCCAACTGATCGCGGCTATGAGTGGTGCCGGCTGGATCCGCGCCGATGCGGTGACCTTGCGCTCAAGCTGGCGCATCATCACCTCCACGGTGTTCAAACGCAGCTACCACAAGGCGCCCGTGAGCCCCTTGCTGCTCTTTGGCCGGCAACAGGACCTGGCCTATCAGCAGGAAGTGGCTGGCAATCCCGCCAAACGCCACCACGTGCGGTTTTGGAAATGCCCCGATGGTTGGTTGCTGCCAGGCGGGCATAAGGTTCAGTGGCTCGCCGCGGGCACCTTTGATAGGGCTGTGGGCTTCTCACTTTTCACGCTCCAGATCACCCACAAGATCGATTCCGACACCGACGTTGAGCGGGATCACATCGTGGCAACTCTGACGGAGAGCCACCCAGAGGTATCGGTGCGCATTATTGAGGATTTCTCCACCGGCTACCACTCACGCAACGGTGGCGGGGACAGCATTGAAACTGACGGAAACCTGCCCGTGGTGGACGTTGGCAAGGTGACGGGCGCCGCCCTGGCCGCGGACCAGAGTGCGGAGGCGCGTGTGGCTGCGCGGGAACGGCGCCGCCCGCTCTCGATTGTGCTTGGAGTGGTCCTCATGAGCATCCGGGTAGTGGTTGGTGTTCTCACCTTGAGCCTGGCGTTGGGGGACAGGGTCAGCATTATTGGCGAGGTAGCGGCCTCACTTCCCGGTGGTAACGCCTCCCTAGCTGCCCTGTTCGTGAACATTGCCATGGCCGTCACGGCCGCCTCCATACTCCTGTATGCGGCGCTCTCGGCCCTGGTTTTTCGCGGCAGCAATAGGGCTCGGGTCACGGTCATGGGCTTGAGCGTGTTGTTGTTGGCGGGTGCGGCCCTGGGTTTCTTCAGTGGCACCTGCGTCACCTTGCGCGGGGATCTGTTCGGCCTGCCCGTGGATATCCTGGTGCTGCTGGCATTGTCCGCGCAGAACTCAAGTACGTTCTCGCGCCGGGAAGCGAGCCCTGCTCCGAGCGTTGAATGACCATGCGCCAGTAGTAAATGCGCGGGCAGGAAACGCGTCAGTAGGAAATGCCAGGCGGGATTTGCCGCCCGCCATGGGAGATAAGCTAGGGGTACACACTTATTTACTTTTGTAGGGGAGATCCATGGCTGCGATCAACCGTGACGACGTGGCGCATCTGGCGCAACTGGCTCACATCGAGATGAGCGACGAAGAACTGGAGAGCATGGCCACTGAACTGGCAGTGATTGTGGATGCAGTGAAGAGCGTCAGCGAGGCTGCCGGGGCAGATGTTCCCGCCACCTCACACCCGATCCCGCTGACCAATGTCATGCGCGAGGACGTAGTGGGCCATGTGCTTACCGTGGAAGAAGCCCTGTCCGGGGCGCCCGATGCCGCCGATGGCCGCTTCAAGGTTCCCGCAATTCTGGAGGAGAGCTAATCCATGAGTGCATCTGCATTGATCCGTTCCAGCGCCGCCGTGATGGCCGCCAAACTCGCCTCAGGCGAGATCACCTCCGTTGAGCTTGTTCAGGCTCACCTTGACCGTATTGCCGAGGTCGACGGCGGTGAGCGCGGCATCCACGCGTTCCTGCACGTTAACGCCGAGGAAGCGCTGGCCGTGGCTGCCGACGTCGACGCCCGCCGCGCCGCCGGCGAAGAGCTCCATGAGCTTGCCGGTGTGCCCATCGCCATCAAGGACCTGATTGTCACCAAGGGCCAGCCCACCACGGCTGCTTCCAAGATCCTTGAGGGCTGGATGAGCCCCTATGACGCCACCGTCATCAAGAAGATCCGCGCCGCCCGCATGCCCATGCTGGGCAAGACGAACCTTGACGAATTCGCCATGGGTTCCTCCACCGAGCACTCCGCGTACGGCATCACCCGCAACCCGTGGGATCTGGACCGGATTCCCGGCGGCTCCGGCGGCGGCTCGGCTGCAGCCGTGGCAGCCTTCGAAGCACCCCTGGCCTTGGGCACTGACACTGGCGGTTCCATCCGCCAGCCCGGCGCCGTCACCGGTACCGTAGGCGTCAAGCCCACGTACGGCGCGGTTTCGCGCTACGGTGCCATCGCCATGGCGTCCTCGCTGGACCAGATTGGCCCGGTATCCCGCACCGTCTTGGACGCAGCCTTGCTTCAGGAAGTCATTGGCGGGCACGATCCCCTTGATTCCACGTCCCTGACGGATCCCTCCACGGGCCTGGCCGACGCCGCCCGCTTGGGCAACGTTGCCGGCATGAAGATCGGTGTGGTGAAGGAACTGCACGGCGAAGGTTTCCAGGCCGGCGTTGAAAACCGCTTCAACGAATCCCTGGACTTGTTGCGCGAAGCAGGGGCTGAGATCGTTGAGGTTTCCTGCCCCAACTTCAAGTACGCCCTCGGTGCCTACTACCTGATCATGCCCAGTGAGGCATCTTCCAACCTTGCCAAGTTCGACGGCGTCCGGTTCGGCAACCGCACGTTGCCCACCGATGCTCCGCTCACCATTGAGCGTGTCATGGCTGCCACCCGCGCCGCCGGTTTCGGCGATGAGGTTAAGCGCCGCATCATCTTGGGCACCTACGCCCTGAGCGCTGGCTACTATGACGCCTACTATGGTTCCGCGCAGCGTGTGCGCACTTTGGTGCAGCGCGATTTCGAGGCCGCCTTCGCCCAGGTGGATGTGCTCATCTCGCCCACCACGCCCACCACGGCGTTCAAGCTGGGTGAAAAGATTGATGACCCGCTGTCCATGTACCTGCTGGACATTGCCACGATTCCGGCTAACCTGGCCGGCATCCCCGGCTTGACCCTGCCTGGTGGCCTGGCCGATGAAGACGGCCTGCCCGTGGGTATCCAGCTGCTGGCCCCGGCCCGCGAGGACGCCCGCGTTTACCGTGTTGGTGCCGTGCTGGAATCCCTGTTGGAGACCAAGTGGGGCGGCCCCATGCTGGACCAAGCCCCGGCACTGGCATCCACCGCCGTCGAGGCCACCGCCAAGATCGCAGCCGAGGAGGCAAACTAATGAGCAACGAAACCATTCTGAGCTTCGACGAAGCCCTGGAAAAGTACGATCCAGTCCTTGGTTTTGAGGTGCACGTTGAGCTGAACACCAAGACCAAGATGTTCTCCTCGGCACCGAACGTCTTTGGTGATGAGCCAAACTCCAACGTCAATGAGGTGTGCCTGGGTCTGCCCGGCGTGCTGCCCGTGGTCAACAAGAAGGCAGTCGAGTCCTCGATCCTGATCGGCCTGGCGCTGAACTGCAAGATTGCCCCGCACAGCACGTTTGCGCGCAAGCAGTACTTCTACCCGGACACCCCCAAGAACTTCCAGACCTCCCAGTACGATGACCCCATCTGCTACGACGGCTGGATCGATATTGAACTTGAGGACGGCACCGTCTTCCACGTGGAAATTGAGCGCGCCCACATGGAAGAAGATGCTGGCAAGCTCACCCACATGGGAGGTGCCACGGGACGCATCCAGGGTGCTGATTACTCCCTCGTGGACTACAACCGTTCGGGCGTGCCCCTGGTTGAAATCGTGACCAAGACTATCGAAGGTGCCGGTTCACGTGCGCCGGAACTGGCCAAGGCTTACGTTGCCGCCATCCGCGAGATTGTGAAGAACCTGGGTGTCTCAGACGCGAAGATGGAGCGCGGCAATGTCCGTTGCGACGCCAACGTCTCCCTGCGCCCCTACGGGCAGGAAAAGTTCGGCACCCGCACCGAGACGAAGAACGTGAACTCGCTGCGCGCCGTCGAAAACGCCGTGAAGTTCGAGATCCAGCGCCACGCCGCCGTCTTGGATTCCGGTGTGCTGATCACGCAGGAAACCCGCCACTGGCATGAGGACACCAAGTCCACCACCTCGGGCCGGCCCAAGTCAGATGCTGATGACTACCGTTACTTCCCCGAGCCGGATCTGGTCCCCATTGTCACCAGCGCCGCCTGGGTTGAGGAGCTCCGCGCCACTCTGCCCGAGCCGCCGGCCGAGCGCCGCAAGCGCCTGCAGGCGGACTGGGGATACACCGACATGGAATTCCGCGACGTGGTCAACGCCGGACTCATGGACGAGATTGAAGAAACCGTCACCGCTGGCGCAACAGCAGCTGCGGCCCGTAAGTGGTGGATGGGTGAAATCGCACGCCGCGCCAAGCTGGCAGACGTGGATCCCGCCGCGTTGGGCGTCAGCCCCGCCGTCGTGGTGGAGATTGAGAAGCTCATCGCCTCGGGTGCCATCAATGACAAGCTGGCCCGCAAGGTGCTGGACGGCGTCCTTGAGGGCGAAGGCACACCCACAGAGGTCGTGGCCAAGCGCGGCCTGGCCGTTGTCTCCGACGACGGCGCCCTGCAGAGTGCGATTGACGAGGCCCTGGCAGCCCAGCCCGATGTTGCCGAGAAGATCCGTGGCGGCAAGGTGCAGGCCGTTGGTGCGATTGTTGGTGGCGTCATGAAGGTGACCCGTGGACAGGCCGATGCGGCTCGCGTGCGCGAGCTGATCCTCAAGACCCTGGGCGTGGAGGGCTAGTCCCCACACCCTCCCGACGTGTGGCTCGCAAGCGAGCCGCACTTCGGGGCCCTCGGGTGTGTGGGCCCACCCACACCCTCCCGACGTGTGGCTCGCAAGCGAGCCGCACTTCGGGGCCCTCGGGTGTGTGGGCCCACCCACACCCTCCCACGCTTTGCCAACGTGTGGCTCGCAAGCGAGCCGCACTTCGGGGCCCTCGGGTGTGTGGGCCCACCCACACCCTCTTTCCCGTTCTTCCTCTTCGAGCCGTGACTTCCTATTCGTGAGGTCACGGCTCGCAGTTTTTTTCTGAGGGACTGTCACAATGCTGCAAGCACAGGGGGAGTGTCTGAGCCCGGGTGTAGCCTGTGAACGGGCACTGAATGGGGCCAGTATCTGTCTCGAGGGGGACCAAGCAATGAGTGGACCACAACCCTGGCCGGGCCCGAACGGAAAGCCGTCAGGGAGCAACGTTCCACCCCCACCAAATGTGCCACCTGCCGGGTCACCCAGCGGACCATTTGCCGGGCCACCCGCTGGCCCGCCCAGCGGAGAGTCCAAGGGCAAGATCGCGGCCTGGATCGCGGCTGGAACCGTCCTTCTGGGCGCCATCATTGTGGGCGCGGTCTTTGCGGTAAATACCCTCTTGGGTGTCCCGGCCCAGCCGCCGCTTGCTGGCACGGCCGGCCAGAACCAGGGCGCCTCGCCCAACTCCTCGTCACAGATGCAAGACGCCACCGGGGAACAAGACTCTGCGCCACAACAGGGCCAACCCGAGTCGCAGTCCGCACCCCAGCGCCTGAACACAGTAGATAACTCCGGCTACTCCAATGCTGACAAGGCGTATTGCAAGTGGCAGGGGAAAGTGGTGTTTGTGGGGGCCTCGGACTCCTTCCGTGCTGCGATCTGCGAGATCAACGGCGAGACCACTTACCTGGGTCTGGATAAGAAATCAGGCTCCACGATAGTGCTACCGGCGAGCCGAACCTCCAACTCAGCCCAAGCCCGAAACGGCAACTACAGCTATGCCTTGAACGCCTCAACGTTCACCATCTCGGCAAATAATGATGTTATTGCGGAAGAAAAAATGCTTTCGTGGTGGACTCCCAGTGCCCCAGAGTTGAAGTTGCCAGGGGACTTGGGCCTGAGCCAGCCCATCTCCTACCCGGCGTGCGATGGTACCGGGGTCATTGTGCTGGCCACAGCATTCGAACCAGCCACCAATGCGGCCACCATTGAACAGGCGTTACGGGCCAACCCAGGATCCATGTACCTGCGCACGGACCTGTCCTGCGATAACTTCCGGGGCCCGTCCAAGGCTAATAGCAATGGCAATTCCATTTACGCTGTCATCAAGGCCGTGCCGGGGAGCAAATCCGATGTCTGTGCCGCCATGAAGGCGTATGACGCCACTGGTGAATGGCTGGAAAACAATGTTGATCCGGCAACTAATGTCACGTGCTCGTGAGGGTACCCGTGGCATCATGAAACCATGACTTACGCTTGGGACATCCGTGCACGTGTGCAATCTGAGGGAGGCGCCCATGTCCAGGAGGACAGTTGTGGCCACTACGGCCCCAACGCGTGGATCATTGACGGCGCCACAGCGCTCCTAGAACCTCTGAACCTGCCATCCGCCTCGGACCCGCAATGGCTGGCCCAGCTTTTGAGCATGAAATTTGCCCAGGCCTCCGCAGGAACCGGGGAACACCAGCGTGGGTCCGCGCAACCCGATGACAGCGGTGTTCGTGGCGTGCTTGCGCGTGCGCTGGAAGAGATTGATCATGAGGCAACGGCACTCGTGGGAAATGAAAAGGTGCGCTTTCCCAGCGCTGCCGTTTCCGTAGCCCAGCTGAACAGCAGCGGAGTTGAGATCGCCAGTCTGGCCGATTGTACTGTTGTTGCCAGAATGCCAGACGGAGAAACCCTCCTGATCCGGGCCGAACTTGCCGATTCCCGCATCCCACCGGAGGCAACGGCCCAGGCCCGGCTGCGCCTGCTGCAACAGGATCGCGAACTGCGTAACACCCCGGGCCGGTTGTGGGTGGCGCGGCGGGAGCCGGAAGCGGCTGATCACGCCCACGTGGTCCAGATTGGGCGTCCCGAGCTTTTGGTGATGGCCAGCGATGGGGCGTGGCGCGCAGTCGATCTTGGCCTGGTCAGCGGACCGGGCGAGTTCCTGGACCGGAGCCGCAACACCCTTGATGCCTTGGGGCTCCTGCATGAATTACGCATGCACCAGCAGAAGATCGGTGAGGTGGCCGATGACGCAACCATCCTCACCCTAGCCCCGCAGGCTTGAGCCGCGCAGAACCCAACCTCTCGAACTTCAGCCGCGCAGCCATGACCCGGCGCATCACCTGGGAGCAGCTGCCGCAAACGGTGCGCGACGGCGTCGAGAGTATCTTGACTGAGCCGGTGGTGGCTGCCGTGTCTGCCCCAGGCGGGTTTTCCCCGGGGTCGGCGGACCGGGTGTTGCTGGCCTCGGGGCGGCGGGCGTTTGTGAAGGCTGCCAGTGCGCTTGAGAATGCCACAACTCCGGTGCTGCACCGCCGCGAAGCCGCCGGCGCTTTGGCCCTGCCACAAGACATTCCGGCGCCTGAATTTCTGGGAATGTACGACTTCTGGGAATGTACGACGACGGCACCTGGGTTGCGCTGGTACTGGCCGATGTAGCGGGTCACCATCCGCAGGAGCCCTGGCAGGAGAGCGAACTTCTCGCGGTACTTGACGCACTGGAGAAGATTGGCCGTGTCCCACTCAGGACGGAACTGCCGTTGCCGCACTCTCAAGAAGCGCTCAAGGGCGCCTTCATGGCTTGGGAGAAGTTGCGGACTGGTCCTGGGCTGCCAGCGGGGCGTCCTGGGTGGACGCGCTCAGCGTGCTGATCAACGTCAAGACGCTCAACCCCGAGGCGGCGCTGGATCATTGGTTCACCACACACCCCGTATTCGCCGCAGTGGGGGAGGATTCCGTAGCGGAGGATTCGATCAACGCCGTGATGGCAGGGTGGGCTGGATACTTCCTGGACATGTCCCGGCGCCCCGACCCGCCGGGCATCCCCACGTAGCGGGAGAGCCAAAGAAGGCAGGGGCAGATTGTGTGCGCGTGGCTGCGCTAGTGGCTGGATTAGTGCTGGGCGGCGACGGTCCTGAATCCGAGGTTTCCGCTGGCAGATTCGGGGGAGTTGGAGCTGCGGGCCGCTAGCCGGTAGCGGTTGCAATAAGAATCGTGGCACAAGTAGGAGCCGCCGCGCATCACCCGGCCGCGCCCAATGGTGGGGCCCGCCGGATCTTCCACAGTTCCTGCGGCCAGGCAGCTCTTGTAGTACTTGGGTAAGAACCAGTCCGCGCACCATTCCCAGACGTTGCCGCTGGTCTGGAGCAGGCCGTACCCGTTGGGTTCGAAACTGGCCACGGGAGCGGTGGTGAGGAATCCGTCGTCGCACGTGTTTTCCGTGGGAAAAGTGCCCTGCCAAATGTTGCAGCGGTGCAGGGTCTCGCCGTCGGCTCCTGTCCCGTGGAGCTCATTTCCCCAGGGGTACCGTGATTGGGCTAATCCGCCGCGGGCAGCATATTCCCACTGTGCCTCGGTAGGCAGGACCCGGCCCGCCCACGCGCAATATGCCAAGGCATCCGTGTGCGAGACCTGGGTGACGGGGTGTTCCGGGATGTCCTGCCAGTGTGAGAGCGGCCCGGCTGGGTGCGCCCAGCTGGCACCGCGCACGTTTAGCCACCAGGGAGTGCCAGCTGCGGTGCCGAGAATATCGGCCTGATCCGCCTGGACGGCAAGGTGAAAAACGGCAGAAGTACCGTAGATTTCCGACTCCGTGCGGTAGCCGGTGGCTGCAATGAAGGCAGCGAATGCGGCGTTGCTGACGGCGGTGACATCAATTTCGAAGTCTGAGACAAAAACTTGGTGGACGGGCGTTTCACCGTCGGCGGGGTAGCCCTCGTCAAAGGGATCGCCCATGGCGAACGTGCCTGCCGGGATGTTCGCCTGCTGCGCATGAAAGGAATCTGTGGATGAGCTGTTCCCGGTTTTGGCGGGGACGCTCAGAGAAAACACCTGGTTCGTGGCGGAGGAATGCTCCGCATGGCCCGGCGCACGGCCTTCGGGACTGCAACAACTAGACATGGACTCTCTTCACACAGGGATCAAAGTACTCCTACCAGTCTAAGGAGTGAGACACGCCCTGGTGACACGCCCTGGTGAGATGGCGGGTGGGATGGTGGAATTTTCATGGCTGGATGTGCCAGCATGGCGCCATGGATGTTGACGCAATGAATGTTGATGCACTGGATGTTGATGTGGTGAATGCTAATGGGGTAAATAGTGACGTGGTGAAAGCTGACGTAGTGATCATTGGCGGCGGAATTGCCGGGTTGTCCCTAGCCTGGGCCCTGGCCCCTACACGAACAGTGGTGTTGGTGGAAGCGGAGCCGGCCTTGGCGTTCCACACCTCCGCCCGCTCGGCCCGGCAGATGCAGCCACATTATGGCCCGGCCGTCATTCAAGAGTTGACCCGGCGCAGCATCGCCATGGTGGAGGATATTTCAGCCACGCTGGCGGCGCCCATCCTGATACCTCGCCCGCTCATCACGCTGGGCAACCACGCTGAGGTAGCGGAGCTGTTGGCGGGCCAGCCCGGCCTGAAATTGTTGGGCCACACCCAGGCCATGGCGCTGAGCCCGGATCTGCGCCCCGATACATTTTTTGCAGCAGCCCTGGATGACTCCGCCAAGGAGGTGGATGTGCCGGCCCTGCTGGAGTACTACCGCCGGCAGGGTCTGGCGGCAGGTGCCACCGTGCTCTTGAGTGCCCCCGTGACCACGGTCCACCATGATGACACGGGGTTCACGCTGACAGCGGGGGAGCATGAAATCAAGGCCTCAGTTGTGGTCAATGCTGCGGGTGCCTGGGCGCAGGAGGTGGCCACGCTCTGTGGCGTGCCATCTCAGAGCCTGATCCCGTACCGGCGCAGCGTGGCCATAGTTTCCACGGCACGGCCTGTGAATCCGGCGGGGCCCATGGTGGAGCCCTTCGATGAAAGCTACTACTTCAGGCCCGACGGCGGGAACCTCCTGATCTCACCGTGTGAGTCAGTGCCTGCTCCGGCGGGTGACGCGCAGGTGGTGGATGCCGATATTAGGGCACTGATCGAGCGCATTGACGCCGTGACCACCCTGGGGATCACCGGCGTCGTCCGGGCGTGGACGGGGCTGCGTACGGAAGCCCCGGATGGCATTCCGGTGGTGGGCTTCGATGCGGCTGTGCCCAACTTCTTCTGGCTCGCCGGGCAGGGCGGGTATGGGATTCAAACCTCGGCCGCGCTGGCCACGCTCGCGGCCGCGATGATCACCGGGACACTGCCGGCGGCAGATCAGGAACTGGCTGGCGAACTGAGCCCGCAACGGGCCGGCGTGCTGTAGCTGGCAGATTTAACTGCCAGCCCTAACTGGCGGTCTTAACTGGCGGTCTTAACTGGCGGCGCCGGAAACCATGACGCCAACACCCAAGACGCCCAAAATGGCGCTGCTGATCCGCTCGATCATGGAATTGACCTTGGGCTTGCGCAACCACTTCATGGCCCGGTTCGCCACAAAAGCAATGACAGTCAAATAGAGGAAGCCGATCACGGCCAGGGTCAGGCCCAACACCATGGCCATGGCCAGTGTGTTCACGCCCTGGGGGATGAATTGGGGCACCACGGCTAGATAAAACAGGCCAACTTTGGGGTTCAGAAGAGTGGAGATCATGCCGGCACCAAACCCTGCACGCTTGCTGTAGACCAGCGGTTGCGCACCATCATGGGCTGCCGCCAGGCCTGCCTTGGCAGCCTTGCGCGCTTTCAGGAACGAGGAAACTCCCAAGTACAGCAGGTAGATGCCGCCAGCAATCTTAATCCACCGGAACACCTCCGCTGACTGTTCCAAAATGGCGGCCAGTCCAAAGCCCACCAGGGCCGCCCAGAGCAGCGCGCCCACGCCGGAGCCTGCTGCTGCTGCAATGCCTGCCCCCACCCGGTTCAGTGAAATACGCAGCACCATGAAGGTATCCGGTCCGGGAATGAGGGCGAGCATCAGGCACAGTCCGGCAAAGCCCAGGAGTGAAACAAAAGTCATAAGTTCAATTCTCGCCGGGGGCAAGCCGGTGCGGCAAATGCAGGTGGCCTGCTCGGCCATCTTGATGTCTGTTATTCCAGACGCGGCTCTGGGGCGTGGCGCCCGGGCCGCCCCATGGCGCCGTACGCTAAGAACATGAGCGAACTGATCTCCAATATTGGCGAACTAATGACCCAGGATGGCGAGCTGGGTACGCTGCACAACGGCGCCATTGTGCTTGAGGGGGAGCGCATCTCATGGATCGGTCCCAGCGAGCAGGCGCCCGCGGCGGATACCCATACGGATGCCCAGGGCCGGGCGGTGCTTCCCGGCTGGGTGGACTCGCACACGCATCTGATCTTCGCCGGAGACCGCACGGCCGAGTTTGAGGCGCGTATGGCCGGGGAGAAATACAGTGCCGGAGGCATTGCGGTGACCATGGAAGCCACCCGCAACGCAGGCGACTACGATCTCACCCGCATGGGCTTGGGCCGCGTTGGCGAGGCAGTCTCCCAGGGCACCACCTATCTGGAGACCAAGACAGGCTACGGTCTGGATGTGGATAACGAAGCCCGCTGCGCCCGGATCGCCTCCACCGTGGTGGACGAGGTCACGTACTTGGGTGCCCACCTGGTCCCGGCCGGCATGGACGCCGATGAGTACACCGCGCTAGTTTGCACGGACATGCTCGACGCCGTCCGCCCTTACGTCTCCTGGGCCGATGTGTTCTGTGAGCGCGGCGCCTTCACGGAAGAGCAGTCACGTGCCGTGCTCAACGCCTGCCGTGCCGCCGGCCTCGGGCTGCGCGTGCACGGCAATCAGCTGGGCCACGGAGCCGGGGTTGGGCTAGCCGTGGAGTTCAAGGCCGCAAGCGTGGACCACGTCAATTTTCTGACCGATTCCGATGTGGCCCTGCTTGCGCAGTCGTGGTCAGGCTGGCAGGCCGGTGCCAATGCGGGGCGCGGGGCGGGTGAGCGTGGCACGGTCGCCACCGTGCTGCCAGCCTGTGATCTTTCCACCCGGGCGCCGCTGGCACCCGCCCGCCAGCTGCTCGATGCCGGGGTGCCAGTGGCCATCGCTTCCAATGCCAACCCCGGTACCTCCTACACCTCCTCCCTGGCATTCTGCGTTGCAACGGCCGTGCTGCAGATGGGTCTGAGCGTACATGAGGCTGTGCGCGCTGCTACGTATGGGGGAGCACTGGCATTGGGTCGGGAAACCGGGCTTGACCAGGATGGGAAGCGGGCTGTTGGCACCCTTGCCGTGGGACACAGGGCTGATCTGCACATGCTCCGGGCGCCGTCCGCAACGCATCTTGCCTACCGCCCCGGCATGCCACTGACATCCGGTGTGTGGCGAGCCGGCGTGCGGGAAATCTAGGGTGCGGGAAGTATAAGGTGCGGGAAGCCTAATGGTAGGGGTGGATCTGGCCAGTTCTAGATACCCCGGCCAAGGTAGAGTGGCGAGCAAATGAAGAGCTCGAGAAGTCAATTGCGTGATCGTGGATTCCTGGGTATCGAAGATCTTGACGTATTCAGCCATCTGTCAACGGCGGACCTGGCTCAACTGCTGGACTCTGAGGATCCGTTGGAGCGATCCGCTGCCATTCGCCTGCTCGCACAAAAAGCACAACCGGATGCTTCGACGAACCGGCTCTTTGCGGATCGGCTCAAGCGCGAAACCAAGCTTTACACCAAGATTGAGCTCTGTGAAGCACTCCAAACTGGTGGTGAAGAAGCCGCTCAGATGCTGATTCCACTGCTAGGTACAATCGGCAGAAATCAACACAAGCAGCCATCCACTGATGCGTTCAGAAAATCTAGCTATCCGCTCCCAAGGGACATTGTGGCGCGAATTCTTGCTCGAATGGACCCCGCAATTTTGCCCACCATGACATCGGTCATTCAGAGCGGGACCCGGGCACAGGTAGTGGAGGTCATTGATGCTGTTGGCTTCATGTGCTTCTATTCCTCAGCGACCGAAGCTCATCGCTTGGTTGCGCTGCGAGCGCTGCTCAAAAGGCTCCAGGGCAGTCCGAATGATGAGCTAATGCAGTGGAAAATTGTGCGTGCACTGGAGAGTTTCAACCATCCCGACTCCTTATCGATCCTGCGCGGGATTATTGAGGACAGCGCGGTGCCTGCACTGCACCAGGAAGCGCAGCGCTCACTAGCGTTGGCCCTCAAACAACCCGCTATGTGAAAGCCGCAGATTTTTCCCCATTGATACACGGCAAGACTCGTTCGTGATGCCTGTTACCCGTTGCCCGCTTCCCGGCTGTGGTCGGAGCGGTAAGGCACGGCTGATCGGTGTCAATACCAGCCCGTTCAATACCAGCCTGTTCATTGCGGGGCTGGACGTGAGTACAGCGGGATCACCGATCATATCGAAGACTCATGCACCTGAACCTCATGGGTTTGCGGGGGCTCAAGCGATTGATTCTTTGTTTCTACCCGCCGGGTGTACCCCTCTGCGATCAGAACAGCCATGACCGAGAGCAGACCAACGGCGAGGAGAACAATCCCCAGCAACCCCACTTGAACGTTCTGGTTTGTATAGGTATTTGGTGTACTAGGGTCGCTGACCCACATGCTTATCTTCCCCATAGCCACCAGAACGATGCCGCAAATCGTTGCACCGAGGGATACTGTCCAGGCAGCAATTCTTGCCCACCGCTGGCGCCCCGTAATGTGTGTCATTGCAGAAGCATACTGCCCGAGCGGCAGAGCAACCAGAGGGAAGGAAATGGCTCATGCCCACACTGGCTCATGCCCACACTGGCTCATGCACACAGCGGGCACGCCTCAAGCATGGGCGTGCGAAAAGTGGCTCCTTCTACCGCATGGCCAAGATGTGTTGGGCTGCTTTTGTCCTTACCTGGTATGGCGGCATCTCACAGCACTTCTTGGAGGAGCGCAAAAGGAAGGGGTGCTGGCTTGAATTTCTTCAAGCCAGCACCCCTTCTTAGTCACTGCTTACTGCTTACTGCTTACTGCTTACTGCTCACTGCTCACTGCTTACTGCTTACTGCCGTGGTGACAGTGGCTAGAACCTAACCATGGCGCCGGCGGCGTCGGACCAACATGGTCCCCGCACCCCCAAATAGGGCAAGCAAGGCAATGCCGAGGATCGGCAGCACTCCGTTGGCGCCAGTGTGGGAGAGCTCATCCCCGCCGGCGGGAGCAGTGGTTGCTCCCGAACTTGCGCCCGGTGTGGTAGCGCCCGGTGTGGTTGCTCCCGGTGTGCTTGCGGCAGGTGTAGTTGCACCCGGGGTGGTAGCCCCCGGTGCACCCGGAGTTGTGGGTCCCGTGGTGGCCGGCGGAGTAGTGGCCGGCGAAGTGGTGGCCGGATCCGTCGGGTCCGTGGTGGCGGGGGGTTCAGTGGTGGGCGGGTCCGTCGGGTCCACTGCCTTGGCAGTGATCGCGAGGTTGACGGTTCCGCTTGCTTCCTTGCCGAACTTATCCGTACCAGTGGCAGTCAGCGTTGCTGTGCCAACAGGAGCGTCAGCCGGAATAACCAAGCTAAACGTAGCCACACCATCAGCGTTGACCACGGCCGTGAGGTCATCGCCGGCTGCCAAGGCAGCAACGGCACCGGTGGTCAGCTTCAAGGTGGCTGTGGAGCCAGCCTTCAAGTCGCCAACCGTAACCTTATGCGTGGAGCCCTGCGCAACGGCGTTGCCACCGTCAACAACGGGTACCAGCGTCAAGGCCGGGGCCTCATCGCCACAGCTGAACTTGGCATCCGCCCAGTCAGCCCACTCGTCGCCATTCGTGCCGCCCACATTGATCTTGGCAACGTTCAGGTCCACGTAGTTCTTACCCGTGACATCGGCAGTGATCTTAAGCGCCTCGTCATCAACTGTCAGCTGCGGGGACGTGGCAAGAGTTTCGCCATCGCCAACCACGGTGAACACCACGTTGCCGCGGTGTGCCTTGGGCAGCTTGGCATCATCGATGCCTACCATGGCGGTGAAACTGGTGCACTGTCCGCCCAAGTAGAAGCGAACACTGGAATCGGCGTGAACGCCCAGACCCTTCTTGTAGACGGTGGCATCGATCGTGATCGGAGCACCGTCGCCTTCGGCGTCCTCACCGTTGTTCAAGTCACGCTCAACAGGGCCCCATCCGTTGGTGGGCGTGCCCACAAACTCCAGGTCGCTTGCGAAGACGTCCTGGGTGGGAGCTGCCGGCGGAGTGCCAACAATGCTCACGGCGACGGAGCCGGTGGCTGCCTTGCCGTTGCTGTCGGTACCAGCCACGTTGATGCTTGACTCGCCCTCGGTTGCATCCGCGGCAACCTTGTAGCTGTAGGTTGCCATGCCTGCGGCGTTGGCGGTTGCCTTGCCCAGTTCGGCGGTTCCCAGCGAGAAGGTTGCCTCAGAGTTGGCCTTCAAGTCACCAACGGTGACGGTGTAGGTCTTGCCCTGCTCCAGCGGACCGGCCGGGTTGACCACGGGGGCCAGCTCGAGTGCGGGGGAGTCATCCGAGCAGCGGAACATGGCGTCGGCCCAGTCGGCCCAGTCATTGCCGTTGCTGCCGTTGGGGTCAACAACCAGCTCAATATATTTGGCGCCGTTGAGCTTGACGTCAATGTTCTTGGCAGGTGTTGCGCCTGTCATAATGCCGGAATTGTAAAGTTCCGTTCCATCGCCGAGCACCTTGAAGATGACCGAGCCCTTGGTGCCCTGGAAATCGTCAACGCCGATGAGGGCGGTGAAAGCGGAGCACTGTGCACCCACAAAGTACTTGATCTTGGAGGCTGCGTGAACGCCGAGGCCCTTGCTGTACGTTTTGCCGTCCAGCGTGATTGCCTTGCCATCCTTTTCTCCCTGCTCGCCGTTGCTCAGGTCCTTTTCTGCAGGACCCCAACCGTTATCAGGAGTACCAATCCACTGCATGTCTGAGGCATAGGTATCTGCGGTGGGCGGGTGGGGCATGGTGTAGGCGCCCAGTGTGGTTTCCGCCACGCGAGCCCCGATCGGAGCCACCGTGGTGGTGTAAGTGGACGTGGCCTTGATGTTGTAATTGCCATCTGCCGTGGCCGGAGCCACCACATTCCACTTGGTGACTAGTGATGCGCCCGGAGCCAAGGAGGTTGCTGTCGCGGGGGTTGTTGCGGTGGCAGTCCAGCCCTCCGGCAACTGCAGTGAAACCTTGGCGTTAGCGACGGCGGCGGGCTCATTGGAGACCAACGTGGTGGTGAACTCGTTATCAGTTCCCTGCTCAATGATGGGTCCGGTTTGTGCAAGGGACAGCTGCGCACAGGCCGGAGTTTTGCTGGACTCACCCAGGTCACGGATCAGAAGATTATCCAAAGAGAAATCCGCTGCCGTGGTTCCGCTGCGTAACAAGCCAACATAGCTATCCCCACAGGCCGAAGCAGTGAAGTTCTGCACCCAACGCTCAGTTGTTTGCATGAGCGGGACAGGAGTTGACACAGTCTGTACTGCCCCTGCTGCCCCGTCATAGCCGCCTACCCAGGTGTATTCGCCAGCCTTGGCAGACTGGTAATCGAAGGAAATCTCATAGTCGTGACCCTGCGTAAAGGCCATGGTGGCGGGGGTGGTGCGGTACACCAGGCCCCCATTTTCCTCGTGTGAGAGCAAACTGAACTGGCCATCAAGGACGTTGTCAATGGGCTTGTTGTTCCAGCCCTTTTGCGTGTAAGGCGCGTGGATTGGGGCCAGGTGGGTACGCGGATCGGTGATACCACCGGCGTTGCCCTTCACAAACGGGCCCCAGCCCTGGTCAACGTTTTCAAAGTCTTCAGCCAACACCACACCGGTCGGTGAACCGGAAACCACATCAGCGGCACTGACATGCTCGGTCTTGATGACCCGGAAATCATCAATCAAGACGGCGGTGCTGCCTGCCGGGGCGGAGAACTTCACGGTAGGTGCATCGCCGTTGTTCGCCACGTCAATCAGCACGCGGACGCGTTGAGTGTAGGTGCGGTTCTTCTGATCTGCTGCAACAGTGTTGAACAAGGCAGAGGAGTTTGTGGTGTTCTTCACCGCGGGCTTATTCGAAACCGTTGCCTCAAGCGTGGTTTCACGTTTGCCGCGCGGGAACTTCTCCTGGTTGTTCACGGTTGGGTCAATCTCAACCCAGGCACTGACAGAGTAGGTGCCCTTATTCAAGGGAGCCAGTTTTTGCGAGATGCTGGAGGCGGCAGCCCCGAACTTGACGCTGTTCAGGCCCTTGGCAGAGTTGTTCACGGTGACATCACCTGTTGGTGCCCAATTGGCCAGGGCGCCGGAGTTGAAACCCGGGTCCTTGATGCCGGTGCCAAAGCCCCAGGCGGCGTCAGCGTTCGCCGGAACTGTTGCCAGTGCCGAGGTCGGTGCCAGCACGTAGGCGGTATTGGCCTTCGGGGACAGGCTGATCTTGCCGCCTGTGACAGGAACGTCGCTGAGGAACTTACGGCCCTGATCGGTGAGCTCATAGAGCTTCAAGGTGCTCTGTGTGGCGAAGGCTGGGGTCAGAGTCCATGTCTGGGCGCCGCCATCACGGCTGTAGTTGTACAGCTTGGTCTGGTTGTTGGTGTCATTGACGGCCTCTTCACCGAACTGCACCAAATCGCTGGACCAGGGGAGCAAATAATTGTGCCCCTCCAGAACCTTGGCACCGTTCTGAGTGATGATGCGATTCTCCAGCGTGGTGCCCGTGACGCGCAGATTATTCTCGAGGGTGATGGCCTCGGGTGTCCACGTGGTGATTTCCTGCTGCTGGAGGAACTTGGCGGGGACGTTGTTGTCCCAGACGTTCTTGAGGAAATTGTTGTAGTTGTTCTGTCCCGTCCAGCCCTGCCACTCCACCAAGTGTGGTGTGCCTAGGCGCGGATCCGGGTTCCACGTATCGCGTTGGGTGTTCTGGGAGAAACGCAGAATTTCTGAGTTCCAACCCTTATTGGTGCTGCCACCGTAGTTTTCATCCACAGCCCAGTGTGACCAGGTGTTGTTGCGGACCAAGGAATCAGCCCACTCAGAAGAAACCGAGTACCCGGCATCGATGAGGTTGCGCTGGAGGCGCTCGCCCACCCATCCTGACTCGTAATACACATCAACATAGTTGGCCGTCAGATTGTCATTGACAGATTCGGCCATGCCATCCAGGCGGGATTTCTGATCTCCAGAAAGCACGTCGTGGCGTTGGTCAATGATGTAAGCCTGTTCCAGCCAGTTCCAGTTCTTCTGCGGCGGTTGCTTAATGAACTGCTCATTGAATGAATGGGCAGAAGGGTAGGCCTCGGTGTTGTTGATGTGCACAGTGAACGTGGCACCGAACTTCTTGGCCTGCTCCAGCATGGTGTTCATGTCGGCAAGCCCGCCAGCGCGGACGTTGAAGTTGCCGTCAAAGTCGGTGTTGGCGGAGTCGTGTCCCTCCGAGGTGAAGCCCTTCTCCAAGGAGTACTGGCCCAGTCCATCAGTGGCCAGAGCTACGTGCTTGACGTCATCGAGGGTGCGCAGGAACGGGTTGGTTGCCTGGCTGGCAAAGTTGAAGGGAATGCTCTGAACTACACGGTTCTTCACATCCTCCCAACCATAAGGTTTGATCTGAATATCACGCGAGGCAATGGCGCCATCTTGCCAATTGACTTGTCCATCGGCGTTGACGTCGCCGGTGATGATGACCTTGGCCATGGGTAGTGGCTCAGTTTCGGTGGAGTTCTTGGCACGGTACAGCCAGGCACCGGAGGAGAAGCCTACCAACTTGTTGGCGCCGTCGGCCTTGACTTGACGCCAGATCCTGCCCTTGTCGGCGCCAGCGAGCCCGTTATCCGGGGCCCCAAAGGCACCGTCATACATTGAGTTGGACTCAAAGCTGGCTGCCAAATCATTGGTGTTGGCGATAGCCACCATGGAGGTTTTAGCCTCAGCATCAACAGCAGTGTCAGCGGTCAGCGCGGTGATGTTGTCACCGCTCTTGGCTCGGTCAACGGAAACCACTGCGGTGGCAAGGCTCGCCCCGGCCTGAGCTGAGGACAGTGTGATGAGGTCCTGGTCCATGATCTGGAGGCGTTCGACCTTGGCGGTCCCGGTTTCAGTGATCTCGGTGATGTTGAATGTGAGCACATTCTTCTCAACAGCGAGTTTGGCTTTCATGCTCACGCCAGCCATACCGGGAACGGCAATGGCGTACTCGATCGACTTGCCATCGACATTGACCTTGGAAGTCACGGTGACGGCCTGATCCGCGCCGTTGATCTTCATCTTGGTGGCGACGGCGGTGGCGCCCGTCATGGTTTTTGTCCCCAGCGTGTATTTCAGCGCCTGCGGGAAGGCCGTAGAAACCTCGACGGACATGGTTCCTGAGGTAATCACCGCCGTTCCATCAGCCGCGAAGGCAGGTAGGGCGGCGGCGATAGGGACAATGGTGCCAGCCATGACGGCCCCGGCAATTCCCATCCCCAACCACTTTCGGTGGTGTCGGGTCAATGACATCAAGAACTCCTTGAACAGCTTTGTTGCAGGTGCAAGTGGCAATTTGCGCACTTGTTGGTGGTGACGCTGATGAGGGTGAGCTTAAGGATTGTGGCCCGCCTCACTCTGTTATCCATAACACTGTAGCAGTCCAGCGCTTGTGTGACGCCTCGTTTCGGCAACACTTTTTTGCTTGATGAGGGCGCTGCGCGCGCCCTGGCGAGGCCCTGGCCCTGAGCGACCCACGCCCTTCCTGCCAGGACTAACCGGCGTGATGGTTAGTGATTGAATCTGACGTTTTCAAGACGTAAGCAATCAAGTTGTGCTATTGTTGAGGCAGCAGAAGATACCCGAAGGTATTGAGAATTTGCCCTCGGGGCCCTATTTGAGGAGAAATAAGTAGCATGAGCGAGAACACCCAGCTTGGCCCCTTCATGGATGCCGAACTCACCAGCCAGCCCGAAGTGTGGGCCCAAGCAATTGCCCAGGCTAAGAGTGAGAACCTGCTACCGGCCGACGGCGCACGCGTTGCTGTCATTGGCTGCGGCACCTCTTGGTTCATGGCACAGAGCTACGCCACGGCACGTGAAGCCGCCGGCAAGGGTGTAACCGACGCCTTCGCCGCATCCGAAGCCTTCTTGGGTGCCGAGCGCGGCTATGACGCTGTCATCGCCATCACCCGCTCAGGGACCACCACCGAGGTGCTGGAAATCCTCACCGCGATCAAGGGCACCGTGCACACCGTTGCACTGGTGGGCGATATCAACTCACCGATCATGACCTTGGCTGACGCCGTGGTGGAGCTTCCCTACGCTGACGAGCAATCAGTGGTGCAGACCCGCTTCGCCACCACCGCGTTGAGCTACCTGTTGACAAGTGTTGGCATGGATCTGAGCGCCGCCGTTGAGGACGCCAAGATCACCGTCACCGCACCCGTTGAGCAGGAACTTATTGACGCTGAGCAGTTCACCTTCTTGGGAACCGGCTGGACCGTAGGCTTGGCCCACGAGGCTGGCCTGAAGATGCGCGAAGCCGTTCAGGGCTGGACCGAATCCTACCCGGCCAAGGAATACCGCCACGGCCCCATCTCCATCGCAGCCCCGAACCGTGTCACCTGGATGTTCGGCGACCAGCCCGAAGGCCTGGACCGCGACGTTGCCAAGACCGGTGCGCTGTACGTGAACACCACCACGCACCCGCTGGCCGAGCTGGCCCGCATTCACCGCGTCACCTTGGAACGTGCCCGCGCCCGCGGCATGAACCCTGACCTGCCGCGTAACCTCTCACGCTCGGTCATCCTGGACGACTAGTCACACCGGTGTCCGGCTAAAATGTTAGGCACCCCACTTCTTCCGAGGTGGGGTGCCTGCTGTTTGCCGCCACCCTTTGAGCCGCAACCTTCCCAAGTTTGCACGCACTGAACGCCGAAAGAGACTTATTCATGAACACCTTGATGAACCGCGCTGGAGAAACTGGTGCTGCTGATGACAGCGGTGTAGGCAACACCTCTCTTGTCCAGGATGCCGTCCTGGCTTTTGATATTGGTGGCACTGACATGAAGGCCGGGATTGTCCTGGGTGGACTAGGCGGTGAGGGTGGGCTATGCGGTGAGGTTGGGCTAGGCGGTGAGGTTGAGGTCCGTGACCTCCAACGCCACCCCACACCTCTTGACGGGGAGCGCTCGGGGGCCAGCGTTTGCGCCCGGATTGTTGAGCTCACGGGACAGTACCGTAGCGCCCATCCCGAGCTGAAAATCTCCGCCGTTGGCGTCACAGTGCCCGGCATTGTGGATGAAGAGAACGGTATTGGCGTGTTTTCAGCCAACTTGGGCTGGAAGAACTTCCCCTTCACAGCAACACTGACACAAGCCCTTGGCCTGCCTGTGGGATTCGGGCACGACGTCGGCATGGCTGGTGAAGCTGAATTCCGGCTAGGTGCCGCCGTGGGCAAGACGGATGTGCTGGTCATGGTCATTGGCACGGGAATTGCCGGGGCCGTGGTGTGTGATGGCAAACGTATTGCCGGTGGCGGCTACGCAGGTGAAATTGGCCACGCCATGGTGCCTTCTCCGGATGGCGGCATGGCCATCATGGAATCCCTGGGCTCGGCAGGGGCTGTTGCCCGCCGCTACACCGCTGCCACCGGCACACCTGTGGCAGGGGCCCGCGATGTTTTGGCGCTGGCCGCCGAAGGTGACCTTGCGGCCAAGACCGTCTGGGCTGATGCCATAGACGCCTTGGCTTTTAGTGTGGCTCAGTGCGTATCCATCCTAGGTACCGAAACAGTTGTTCTTGGTGGTGGCTTGTCCATGGCTGGCGCGGCACTCTTTGAACCGTTGGCGGCACGGGTTGATGAACTCCTGACGTTCCACCGCCGCCCCCACTATGTACACGCAGCCCTGGGCGAGAACGCCGGCCTCATAGGTTCGGCACTGAAGGCTCGCAGCCTTCACGCCGCCTCGGCCGAGGAAGGGACAGCATGAACAACCCTGGCGTGAACAACTCTGACGTAAACATCTCTGACGTGAACAACTCTGATTTGAACAACCTGGTCCTGACGCTCACCCCCAACCCGGCCGTTGATGTCACTTACACCGTTGACGGCGTGGAATTGGGTTCCTCCCACCGTGTCCCCACCCCGTTGTACAGGGCCGGCGGAAAAGGCTTAAACGTCTCACGGGTTGCCCACCAGCTGGGCTTTCCCACCCTGGCCATCGCCACGGTGGGCGGACTGTCGGGGGAGCGGTTCCGTGCGGACCTGGCATCCTCCGGCATACCGCACCACTTGGTACCCGTGGCTGCTGCCACCCGCAGCAGCATCGCCTTGGTGGATACCGCCGCGGATTATTGCACCAGTATTTTCAACGAGTCCGGCCCAGCACTCACCGCACAAGAGTGGCAGCGTCTGGCTGCGGCGGTGGTGGATGGCTTGGCTGGCAGCCAAGCATCCACCGGTGTCCGCAAGCCGGGCGTGCTGGTGGGCTCGGGTTCCCTCCCGGAAGCTGCGCCGGATGATTTCTATCCGGCACTGGTGGCTCTGGCTCACGCTGCCGGGGTTCCGGCTATCATTGACACCTCGGGTTCCGGCATTGTGGCTGCTGCCAAGGCCGGAGCCGATCTACTCAAGCCCAATAACCACGAGCTCATGGAAGCCGTCGCTGAAAAGGACCTGGTTAGTGCCGCCCGCAAACTCATGGACTTCGGTGCCAAACGGGTGCTCGTCAGTGTTGGCGAGGAAGGCATGCTGGCCTTCAGCGCCGAGAGCCCGGGTACTTTTTTGCAAGCGAAACTGCCAGCACCCCTGAGTGGGAACCCCACGGGGGCCGGAGACGCGGCGGTGAGTGCGGCCGCCGTCGCGCTTGCCCAGGGAGTCTTGGACCTGCGGGAGATCCTGCGCCGGGCCACCTCCTGGAGTGCCGCCGCCGTTCTAATGCCCGGTGCAGGGGAAATATCCCCACGGTACGCGGAGCTCGCCGATCAACTCATCATCACAGAACATTAAGGACCTTTTTAAGATGGCATTGACAAACACCCGCGAGATCATGGACCTGGCCGTCAAAACAGGGGTGGGACAGGGCGCGTTCAACGTGATCCACCTGGAGACCCTTGAAGGGCTGATTGCCGGAGCGGAGCGGGCCGGGCGCCCTCTGATCCTGCAGATCTCGGAGAACTGCGCCAAGTTCCACGGTGGGCTGGAACCCGTTGCGGCAGCCACCCTGGCAGCGGCCCGAAAGGCCAGCGTGCCGGTGTCCGTGCACCTGGACCACGCCGAGGATGAAACCCTGGCCTACCAGGCCGTGGACTTGGGATTCGGCTCCATCATGTATGACGGCGCACACTTTGTGTATGAGCAAAACGTTGAGGTTACGGCCCGTGTGGCCGCCTACGCCCATGAGCGCGGCGTATATGTTGAGGCTGAGCTGGGCAAGGTGGGCGGCAAGGACGGTGCGCATGCCCCCGGTGTGTTGACCGATCCTCTTGAAGCGGCAGCCTTTGTTGCTGCCACGGGCGTGGATGCGCTGGCCGTAGCGGTGGGTTCCTCACATGCCATGACCGAACGTTCCGCAGCCTTGAACCTCACCCGTATAGCGGAGCTGAAGGCCGCCTTGAGCGTGCCCCTCGTGTTGCACGGCTCATCGGGCGTCTCGGATGAGAACATAGTGGCAGCCATTGCGGCAGGCATGACTAAGATCAATGTCTCCACACACCTGAACGGGTTCTTCACCCGGGCGGTGCGAGAATATTTGCAGGACAACCCTGCCGTGGTGGATTCACGCAAGTATCTTGGCGCTGGCCGCGATGCTTTGATCCCGGAAGTTTCACGGCTATTGAGCATGTTTGCAGGAATTGCCGCAACGGAAAGCTAATTCTCAAGGCCTGTGGGCCGCCAAGGAGTGGACATGAACAGAACTGAACGGCTCACAGCCATTTTGGACATCTTGGCGGCCGACGGCCATGTAGAGGTCGATGAGATCGTGGGAAAGCTCGGGGTCTCCCCGGCCACGGCCCGCCGCGATCTGGACTCGTTGGCCAATGAGCGGCTGCTGACACGAACCCGTGGCGGTGCCACCAGTGGTTCTGTTTCCTATGACCTGCCGGGGCGCTACAACCGTGATGACCATGCGGAAGAAAAGCAGCTGATCGCGCACGCTGCCAGCGCGTTGATTCCCAAGGGCGCTGTTATTGGTTTGTGCGGCGGAACCACCAGCACAGCTCTGGCACAGGTGCTCTCCACCCGCGAGGACCTGATGGTGCATTCCAACAGGCCCACGCTGACGGTTGTCACCAATGCCATCAATATTGCGGCGCAGCTGGCCATCCGCCCCAATTTTAAGATCATGGTGACAGGTGGGATCGTCAACCCGCGCTCGTACGAGTTGGTGGGTCCCTACGCCGACAGTATTTTGCAGCGCGTGGCACTGGATTTTGCCTTCATTGGTGTCAACGGGATCGAGCCCGGTGCCGGTCCCACCACCAATGATGAGGGGGAGGCCTCGGTGAATTCCAGGATGGCTCGGCGCGCCTCGGAAGCCTACATTTTGGCGGATGCCTCAAAAATCGGCAAGCGCGGCTTCGCCACCATGGAAGAGCATGATTTCCGGAACCTGATCACTGATGCCCGCATCACCGATGAGCAGCTTGCAGCGTTCCGGGAAGCCGGTACCAACGTGATTGTGGCCCCGCCGCTTGAGCGTTGAGTAGTTGCTCAGCGGGGGAGTAGCCAGTGGTATTCCAGTTCCGGGCGGCCTGGGGAACCATGCCGGGGCGCTTTGCTGGCGGAACCAGTTTCCACCAAATGATCCATATACCGGCGCGCTGTCACTCGGGACATGGCTAGTTCGGCAGCGGCCTCTGTGGCCGATGCTGGATGCTGGTGGGAACGGAGCCAATCAGCTACTGCTCGAAGCGTCTCCGGAAGCATGCCCTTGGGCAACACCAATTTCCCTGTGGGCCGCAGCTGTGAAAGTGCCCGGTCAATGGCATCCTGGGAGGTTTGGGTCCTGTCCGCCAGAACAGAGTGGTAGCTGCGGTAATTCTCCAGCTTTTCCCGGAACGCAGCAAAAGTGAATGGCTTGATCAGATACGCCGTAATGCCCAGCGCAATGGCTGACCGCACCACCTGGACATCGCGCACCGCCGTGATGGCCACAACATCCGGGACCAGTCCCAGTCCGTGAATGCGCCGCAACAAATCCAGACCGTGCCCATCTGTGAGGTTCATGTCCAACAGAATCAGTTGCACGGCAGGGATGGCGGGATCATGCAAGGCCGCCAACGCGGCCTGCATGCCATGGGCTTGGGCCACCACCTCAAAACCGTCCAAGCGGCGCACATACTCTGCGTGCGCGGTCAACGCGATGGCGTCATCGTCCACCACAAGGACCCTGATGGGGGCAGGTACGCTCATGGTGTTCCGTTCATTGATGACGAATGGGCTTCAAGGGCGTCCACCGGAAAAACCGCGGTCATGAGGGCACCGCCGTCGTTCTCACCGGTGATGGTGCCGCCGAGAGCGGTGGTTGCGCGGCGAATCAGTGCCATGCCGTAGCCGCGACCGCCCGGGGAGACCGAGGATTTATCTGTGGTGCCTATTCTGCCAAGGATATCCAAATCGGTAGTGGGCAGGCCGGGACCGTTGTCGGCAACTGTAATGGTGAGCTCGCCGTCGGCCACCAGCAGATCCACCCACACTGTGGGACTGTCGCTACAACTAGCGGCGGCGTCCATGGCGTTGTCCACCAAGTTGCCCAGCAGCGTGACCAGTTCGCGCGGATCCAAGGTGTCCGGTGGCAGTATTCCGGCGGCGGTCAGCTCCAGGCTCACGCCGCGCTCAGCAGCCTGGGCGCGTTTGCCCAGCAGCAGCGCGGCCAGGAATGGCTCATCGAGTGCTTCGACAAACTTCCCGCCCAGGCGCACGGTGTCACGATGTTCAGCCGTGGCGAAGTCCAAGGCTTCACGGGGCCGCTCCAGTTCGATCAAGGAAATGATGGCGTGCAGCCGGTTTGCATGTTCGTGGGTTTGGGAACGCAGGGCCTCCACCAACGTCTGGGTACTGCTGAGGCTGCTCGCCAGGGCCGTCAATTCTGTGTGGTCACGCAAGGTTGTCACAGTCCCTGCTGGAGCGTTGTTCCCCGGGGCGAGCGCCGGACGCTGGCTCACCACCAAGAGCCGATCGCCGGCTAGATGAACCTCATCGGTGGCGGTACGGCCACTTTCCAACAGTTCCCGCAGTGAATCCGGCAGTCCCAAGGAATTCAAACTAGGCTGCGCTGCTGGCGTCTGCCCGGCAGTGGGAGCCGTGTGCCCTAGTGACTTGTGCCGTAGTGACGTGTGCTCTGATGACTTGTTCCCGAGCGCCGTGATCCCGAGCAGCAATGCCGCGTGGTCGTTGTAGAGCACTATGGTGCCGCGCGTATCCACCAGTACCAAGCCTTCACGCACTGAATGGAGCACGGATTCGTAGTACGTGAACAGCTGGCCCAGTTCTTCGGGGCCCCAACCCAGGGTGACGCGTTTGAGGTATCTGCCCAATGCCCAAGCTGCCAAGGAACCGGCCATCAACAGCGCTGCAGCCAGCCCCAGAACTGTGGGGAGCCTGCTGGCTACCAGCACTTGGACATTGTCCACGGTGGTTCCAGCTGCCACCATGGCAAGCACTGTCCCGTTAGTGTCCTTGACGGGAACAATCACGCGAACCGACGGCCCGAGAGTGCCCGCCGTAGTTTCAAAATAAGTGCTTCCGGCCTGTGCCTGGGCGATGGATCCCACATATTTCTTGCCAATCTCTGCAGGATCTGGGTGAGTCCACCGGATACCTGCGGGGTTCATCATGGTGACGAAATCTACGTGCGCATCAGCCATCACGGACTTTGCATACGGCTGCAGCGTGGCGCTCGGATTGGGTTGCTTAGCCGCAGCTATCACGGCGGGGGAATCGGCGATCGCGGTGGCCACGGCAAGCAGCCGCGCGCTGGTCTGCTCATAAGTGCGGGAGCCGGCGTCGTGCACCATCACCGTGGCCAGCCCGGCGGTCAAGAGCACCACAAAAATCAGGTTGGCAACGAACAACCTGCGGGCAATACTCCAGCCACGCCACACCATGAACAACCTTTCGTGCGACCAATATGAACACAACGGTGAGATAAGTCACGTTGCGGGGCAATCTTATGTGAGGCGGATGCCACGCCCTACCTACCAATGCTAATCACCAGCCGCGCAGACCTGCAAAGCAAAAACGCATAAGCAAGGAGTCACTATGAGCTCTCAAGGACGAGGGACCCTCAGCACGGCCAAGCCGGCAAAACGCCGGCTGGATAAAACCCATTGGCTGTACATTGCGGTCATCGCCGCGGTGGTTTTTGGTGCGGCGATCGGCCTGCTTGCTCCCGAAGTGGGCAAGTCACTGAAGCCGCTCGGGACCATGTTCATTGCGCTGATCAAGATGGTCATTGCACCCATCATTTTCTGCACCTTGGTGATTGGTGTTGGCTCCATTGCCAAGGCTGCCACCGTGGGCAAGGTGGGTGGCCTGGCGCTGCTGTACTTCATGACCATGTCCACCGTGGCGCTGGCTATTGGTTTGCTGGTGGGCAACATCATCCACCCGGGAGCCGGTTTGCACTTGCAGCCTTACAAGGCCGGTGGCGGCGCCGAGGAGAACTCCACTGTGAAGTTTTTGATGGAAATGATCCCCGGGGATATCCCCGTACTGCCCACCCTGGTGCTGGCCCTCATGGTTGGTTTCGCAGTGCAGTCCCTGGGCAAGGCCGGCGAGCCGGTGCTCAACGGCGTCAAGCACATTCAAAAAGTAGTGTTCAAGCTGATGACCATGATCATGTGGCTGGCTCCGGTAGGCGCCTTCGGTGCCATTGCCGCAGTAGTAGGTGCCACGGGCTGGGCCGCCATTGGTTCCATGGCCATCCTCATGGGTGCCTTCTACCTGACGTGTGCACTGTTCATCGTGGTGATCTTGGGTTCCATCCTGCGTCTAGTGACTGGCCTGAACATCTTCACCCTGATGCGTTACCTGGGCCGCGAATACCTGCTCATTTTCGCAACCTCCTCCTCCGAGTCGGCCCTGCCGCGACTGATGGCCAAGATGGAACACGCCGGTGTTTCCAAGCCCGTTGTCGGCATCACCGTCCCCACCGGATACTCCTTCAACCTTGACGGTACCGCCATCTACTTGACCATGAGTGCCTTGTTCATCTCCACTGCCATGGGCCTGCCGATGAACCTTGGCGAGCAGATTGGCCTGCTGGTCTTCATGGTCATTGCCTCCAAGGGTGCTGCCGGTGTCACCGGTGCCGGTCTGGCAACTCTGGCTGCCGGTTTGGCCGCTCACAAGCCGGTTCTGCTCGATGGCATGGGCGTGATTGTGGGGATCGATAAGTTCATGTCCGAGTGCCGCGCACTCACCAACTTCACCGGCAACGCCGTGGCCACCTTGCTGATTGGCAAGTGGACCCACGAGCTTGATATGGACAAGGCCCGCGAAGTCCTAGCCGGCCGTGACCCGTTCGATGAAATCAATATGGACGACGACGATCACGGCTTCGGCTCTTCGGCTGGTGCTGAGGTTACCCCGGGTGCTGCTGACGGTTCCGCTATCTTGGAAAAGGACAACCGCGTCCCCGTAAACGTCTAGTTTCAGCCCGCACCAACGAATCGATCCGTGAGCTAATGCCGCTTAGAAGTGTCTAAGAGGCATTAGCTCACGGGTCGATCTGGGAATAGCTGAGCGGGAGCCGTCTAGGCGAAGAATTCTTTGCCGTAGTAGCTACCCGCGGCGGGTAGCCCGGCCGGAACGGCAAATACTCCTGAGCCCACGTGCCGGATGTACTCGTTGAGCCGGTCCGATTTTCCCATCTTGCGCTGCAGCGAGATGAATTGTTCCGGGTCTTTCTGGAAGCTCAAGAACATCAGGCCTGCATCGAGCCTGCCTACGGAGTCCAGTCCATCGGTGAAGTTGTAGCCGCGGCGCAGGATCTTGGTGCCACCATTGTTTTCATGCGCGGCCAGGGCCATGTGTGAATCACCTGGAATGGCAGGGGCGCCGCCGTGCACGGCATGGAAGTCTGGGACATCATGTTCCTTGGCCCCTGACAGAGGTGCGCCCTCGGCCTTGGTGCGGCCAAAGATGCTTTGCTGGTCCCCAATGGGGTCCTCGTCCCAGGTCTCAATGAGCATGTGGATTTTGCGGGCCACCAAGTAGCTGCCGCCTACCATCCATGGTTGTCCGGCCTCGTCCCCGACCCACACGTGCTGCGCAAAATCGTCGTCGCTGGTGATGTTCCGGGTGCCGTCCTTGAAGCCCATGAGGTTTCGCGGCGTGGTTTGATTCGCCCCGGCCGAGGCGCGGCCAAAGCCCAGGACAGTCCATTTTGTTCGCACGGACGTCCGGGCCATCCGTGCCAGGTTCCGTACCGCGTGGTACGCCACTTGCGGATCGTTGGAACAGGCCTGGATACACAAGTCACCGCCTGTCATGGCGGGATCCAGCGATTCCCCGGCCATGGCGGGCAGCTGTGCAAAGTCCACGGGCTTGAACTTCTCCAGCCCAAACCGTTCGTCAAAGAGCGAGGGCCCAAAACCCAGTGTCAAGGTCAGTCCGTGGGCACCCAAATCTGTAGCCTCACCCGTGTCAACGGGAATGGCGTGCTCACGGCTGGGCTCAACTTTTCCCACGGGGCGCCCGGCCGTCATTTGTGCCATGGCCGCAGACCACTTGGCCAGCACCAGCTGCAACTCCACGGCGGTTGTGGCGGTCAGATCAAAGCTGGTGAATACCAGATGGTCCTGCGGGGCTGTGGCGATCCCGCCTTGGTGTTCCCCGTAGAAAGGTTCCGTGAGGGCAGAACGCTGCTCCACCAGTTCAAGCTCGGTGGGCGGCGTGGGTGCCTTGGCGCCAGTGAGTGCCACAGCAGCACCAGCACCCAAAACCAGCCCGCCGGCACCGGCAACGGCTGCCGAGCCGCCAAAGAATCGTCGCCGCGAAAGCTGCTGTGTAGCAGGCTGTTCAGGCTGTTGTGTTTGTTGTGCAGGTTTTTGGGCGGGTTGTTGGTCCGGGGCGGCTGTGGGCTCGTTCATTAGACGGTGGCTACCTTTTCCGAGATCTTGGCCAGCGGTGCCTGCAAGGCCTGGATCAGTGCGGTGAGCTTGGCGCCGTCGCTCTTCTTGAGCTCGTCCGTGTAGGGCTTCCAGCCGCCCAGGGCCGCCTCATCCTGGTAGCCTGTCAAGGCCTTGTTGACATTCTCAAACTGGGCCTCAATTTGGGCGCTCAGGGTCCCGTCAATCTCTTCCAAGGCGGGCTTAAGGTATTCAAATGCCTGCTGTGAGCCTTCAATGTTGGCGGCGAAGTCCAGCAGATCCAGCTTGGAGTATGCTTCTTCTTCGCCGGTGATTTTGGAGGACTGGACCTCCTCGAGCAGTCCGCTGGCGCCGTTAGCCAGTTCCTCGGGCTTGTAGGCGCCGGTGTTTTCCAATTCCTTGGTCAGGGATGCCAGCGTGTGAACATTCTTCACGATCCCGGCAGCCAGCGCTTTGGTGGAGGCAGTGATGGCTTTGGCTTCGAAGAGGTCCTTTTCGAGGGGGTGGAAACCTGTCCACTCGGTGCCTGGTTCAACATCGGCCACACGCAAATCCAGGGCCGGATCCAGATCGGGGAAGCTCTCTGCCACGGGCTCAATCCTCTCGAAGAAGGGGCGCGCCGCTGCGTAGGCTTTTTGGGCGGCGTTCACGTCACCGGCATCCACTGCGGTTTGCAGCGCCGCCACGGCGCTGACAAGGTTCTCCACCTGACCTGTTACGTACTTTGCGTAGCCGCTGGTGCCTTCTTTGAGTAGTTCGCTGACACCGTTGGCTGCGGCTGAGGCAGCACTACCGGTCACCGTGAAGGGGACATTCTCTGTGCTGGCGCCGGGGCAGTAGAGCTGGTATTGGCCACCAGCCAAGGTCACGGTGAAACTGACAGGCTTCAGGCCGGGGATGACGTTCTCACGCTCGCCCAGGATTCGCTTGTCGCTGAGCAGTTCTACTTCGCTGACGCCGGAGGCATCCTTGTTCATTACGGTGAAGGTGACTGGGCCAGCCGGTGCAAAAGCGTAGTCAGGCACGCATTGTTCTTCACCGTTGACCTGCTCAACACTGACGTTGATCTGGGCTGCGCCATTACTGACGGGAGCAGCGCCCTCCTGAGAAGTGCTCTCTGCCGATTTTCCAGAGGAGTTCTCAGAGGAGTTTCCAGAGGAGGGAGCGGCGCCGCATGCTGCCAGCGAAAGCGCTAGCACTGCCGCTCCGGCGAAGAGGGCAGGAACTCCGGGGCGGGTGATTCGGGAGGAAGTCATTGAGGTCCTTAGATCAAGCTGGTGGTCTATATGAGGTGTGTTGCAAAAGGCTGGTCTAAAACGTGGTGTCTACAAAAGGATCGATTTCATGGCGTCCAGCGGCTGTTTCAACATGCTGATTTTCAAGATGCTGCTGCCGAGCGCTGCGGGGTGGTTTCGGATTTGGTAGCGCGTGCTGTGCTGGTACCTGCTGCCCGGAGCTTTCGCAGACCTGCGACGGCCAGGAAGAGTGCGGTGATGCCCAAGAGCGCTGGCAGATACCGCGCCCACAGAACGTTTTCTGAGGCGGCGGATTCGTAACTGTTCAGTGCCGCCACGGTGGAACTAACCTGGGCGTCCGGGACGTGCCAGCCTTGCCCGTTGTGCACGGCAATGGTCCGTGGTGAGCCAAGCCCGCCCCCGGTGAGGGTGAGGGTGCTGGCCTGAGTGTTGACGGCGTCCACTATGACCCCTTGGGCCATCCAGAGCGTGATCTGGCCCTGGTGCTTCCACGAGGCGGTGAACGGGCCCGGGTTGGCTGAGGCGCTGATACCCACCGGCATGCGGCCGCCGTTGAGAGTGGCCAGTTCCTTGGCCGTGAGGGTGGCAGATTCGGTGCTCTCGCCGGCAGTTCTCTGGCCAGCCGTGCCGCCGGGTGCACGCAGGCCGGCAGTTCTCTGGCCTGGTGCGCTCTTGCTCGTGAAGACCGAGACGGTGCGCCCGGCGTGAGATTCCGTGCCGTGTCCCGTGAGTTCATGCGAAATTTCGGTGCCGTTGCTAGATGTTTCTACGAGGGAGAGGGATGCTGGCGCGGACCAAGAAGCAAAGAGATCTCCGAGAGTGGCACCGGAAGCGTCTCTTTGCTGCGCAACGCGCAGCGTGGCTGCCGGGTCACCGGAGGAGGTGATGGCCGCCGTCGTGCTGGTAGCAAGAGGGTTCGCGGGGATGGCCAGAGGTGCGGCGATGGCGAGGGTTAGGGCAGCAATGCCCATGGCTCCGGCAGTGGCGAAGTACACGCGCGGCAGGGCTGCCGGGCTGGGTCGCCAGGTTCGCGGCCAGAGGATGAAGGCCAGCATGGGGATCAGGTACAGGGCCCAGCCCAAGAGCTCCACAACGCGGGGATCCGGCGGGATGCCGAACACGCCGGTGAGGATTGCGGCCCGGGCGGAGCCGTTGGGTGCCAGCCAGGTGAGATCGATCGTGGTGCCTTGGCCTACGTTAAGCCACCCGGCCTCGTGCGCGGTCCGTAGGGATTTCATGACCAGACCGGCGGCCACGAACACCAGAAATATGCCGGTGGCTTTGAAGAACTTGGCCAGGTTGAGCTTGATGGCGCCGCGAAAGAGCAGGAAGCCAATGCCGCAAGCAATGCCCAAACCCAGCACGGCGCCCAATCCGGCTGCCAGCGGGCTCAGGGATGATTGGAAGGCGGCAACCATGAAGACGGCGGTTTCCACGCCTTCTCGCAGCACGGCCAGAAACGCCATGAGCGCCAGTGCAGTGACGGAGCCGCCCTTGAGGGCCGACCAAGCATGCGTCTCGAGAACGGATTTCATGGAGCGCGAATTCTTGCTCATCCACAGGATCATGTAGGTCACTATCAGCACGGCCGCGGCGCCAATGAGCGTCTCCATGGCTTCTTGCTGCTGTTGTGGCAGCGCCGCTGAGACTAGTTCCAGCACAATTCCTGTGAGGGCGCTCAGGAGCACCGCGGCACCCACACCCAGCCACATTGGCCGAAGGGATACGCCATTACGGCGCAGAAATGCTGCGATCATACCCACTATGAGAGCGGCTTCGAGGCCTTCACGAAGCCCAATGACAAATGTTGCGAGCACGTGTTGCTCCGGAGTCCGTCGAAGGTGCGACTGGGGTCTGCCCCTGTACTTAGGCAAGGTTACCCTTTGAAGGACAAAAAAATATAATTAGGCCAGTGGAGTGTGGCCTATTGCGGCACTTGTGTCACCAAATGTGTTCGGGAGCGTCCATGACTGTTTTGGTGGGCTCGGCGGCCGTCCATTGCGCAAAGGGGGCGTCCAGGATGTAGCGCTGGCCGTCCTTGATGAGGGTGCGAGTTTCGGCGTTGGAGGGATTGTTCAGTGACTCAAAATACTCCACCGACCAGTGGAACCAACGCATGCAAAATAGCCGCATGGTCAGCCCGTGCGTGACCAGTAACGTGTTGGGAGCGTAGTCGGGGCGGGCCCAGTGGCGGAAGAGGGTTTCCATGAAGGAGGAGACCCTGTCATAAACATCTGAGCCCGATTCGCCTTCCCGAAAGCGGTAGAAGAAGTGACCGTAGGCGTTGCGGAGTTCCTTTTGGTCGGCAATCTCTGCGGGGTTCTGGAAATTTGCCCAATCCTGCTCCCGCAACCGCGGCTCTTCCATGACGGTCTCTACGAGGTCCCCCAAATTCATGGCTTCAAGGGTTTGATGGGCACGCAGATACGGTGAGACATAGACGCGCACTTTTTGGCCATCCAATTGCCGGCGCACATGCTCACCGGTTGCCTTCGCCTGGGCCACGCCCAGCTCCGTCAATGGGATCCGGTAATCCGGCAGCCGGTTGTAAATGCTCTGGTCCACATTAGCCGCCGACTGGCCGTGACGGACCATGATGATTTGACGAGGAGCACCCATCTGCTGACCCTATCCCAGCCGGGGTGCGGTCCGGGTGCACAAATGCTCTGGGCCGTGCATCATTACGTATATGAGTGAACAGCGTCCCGTACTTCCCGCTTCCGACGGCGGCCCTTTTGTCCCAGCCCCAACCCCCTCACGTGCCGGGGGCGCTGGACTTGTGGGAAGCCCTGATTTTGCTGGGGGTGCGGATTTTGCTGGGGGTGCGGAGTGGGGGAGTAAGTCCCGGCGCCGGCTGATCATTGAAGTATTGCTGGTCCTGGGACTCTCACTGGGGCAGTCGGCCGTGTACTCGGTGGTCTCGTTGCTGGACAAAATGAGCCGGGCACCCATAGCCCAAGGCACTTCTACCTTGAATACTGTCCAAAGCAACCGCGAGTTCTTTGACTTTACGTACCAGATTCTTGGCATCTTCTTTGCCCTGGTGCCGGTCATGCTGGTGTTTTATCTGCTGGCCGAGCCGGGCAAGTCAGTGTTCAAAAAGATCGGGCTCGATTGGCGGCACCCGTTCCGTGATGCGCTGGGTGCGCTGGGCTTGCTGGTCATCATTGGGGTGCCATCGTTAGGGCTGTATGCGGCTGGCCGGGCCATGGGCATCACCACCGAGATCATCCCCAGCGCCCTGAATCAGTACTGGTGGACTATCCCTGTACTGATCCTCTCAGCCATCCGGGCCGGGGTGCTGGAGGAAGTGATTCTCAACGGCTACCTGCTGGGGAGGTTGACAAAGATTGGGCTAAGCTGGTGGGCTGCCATCTTCCTGGCGGCATTGCTGCGGGGAAGCTATCACCTCTATCAAGGCTTCGGCCCGTTCATTGGCAACTTTGCCATGGGCCTGCTCTTTGGCTGGGTTTATAAAAAGTGGGGCCGAGTAGCGCCGTTGGTGATAGCCCACGCGCTGGTGGACATTGCGGCCTTCACGCTGGGCCCGGCACTGGGCTTCGGCGGCTGATGTTTTCTGCCCGGCGTGCTGTGTGCACTGTGCGCCGGGTACGCGTGGGCGCGCCGAGGACCGTGGACCGTGCGCCGGGTACGCGTGGGTACGCCGGGCGAACTGAGAAACGCCAGCAGGGCCCACCCTCACTGGAGGATGGGCCCTGCTGGCTTAGTGCTTGATGGTGAGAGTGCTAGATGGTGACCTGGCCGTTAGCCGTTTCAAAGGTGACGGACATGATGCCGGGGGTGCCGCGCGGGGCGATCCATTCCACAGCGACGTCTTCCAGAGGGGCCTCGACGGGTTCGCCGAGCCATTCTGTGACGCGTTCGGCGCTGCCGGCAATGGTCAAGGAGGACAACCGCACGGTGGCGGCACGGGCCTGGGAAGGGTGCAAGGTGGGGTCGCCCTCCCATTTGAGCATGTAGGGGACTTGGGGGTCGGCAATCAGGCCCTTGATGCCGATCTGTTGCCAGATAAGTTCCTGGCCGTCGGGGAATTTGCGGTTGCCCGGGACCGCGCTGCGTCCCAGTCGATCCTCAAAGGGGGCTAGGTCGTCAACGGCGACGCACCAACCCATCCAGCCACCACCTGCTGCGGAGCGGGCCTTGACAGCCTGTCCAAAGGGGGCCTTATCCGAGGCCGGGTGGTTGAGGCACTCGACAATTTCCAAATAATGGTGATCGGTCAGGGGGATGATCATATTGCGGGTGCCGAAGCGCGGGTGTATTCCGCCCTTCACCGCGGTGACCCCGAGGGCTGTCGCGATTCGCTCCGTGGTGGCAGCCAATCCATCTGATTCACTGGCGTAAGAAACATGATCCATTCGCATGAGTTCATCTTGGCACTTTGTTCCATTCCGCTCGACTTAGCGTTACCTAAGTCACATGGGACGTCTGATGTTGGGGTGCTGCGCGAACTCTGCCGGTGGGGCAGAATTGATAAGGTGACTGAGACTGATGCACCCTTGAATCTGCCCACCGCCGCAACCGTGGCCGAGCGTATAGCCACCGCCATTGCCGCCGAGTTGGGTGTGCGCGCCGCCCAAGTGCGGGCTGCCATTGGCTTGATGGACGACGGCGCGAGCGTGCCCTTTATTGCCCGGTACCGAAAAGAAGTCACCGGGACCCTCGATGACACGCAATTGCGTGATCTGGAGGAGCGGCTGCGTTATCTGCGTGAGCTAGAGGCCCGCCGCATGGTGGTGCTGGAGACCATCCACGGGCTGGGCAAACTTAGCGCGGTGCTGCGCCGATCGGTGGAGACTGCCGCCACAAAATCGGAGCTGGAGGATCTGTACCTGCCGTACAAATCCACCCGCAAGACCAAGGCGGATACGGCTAGGGAAGCGGGTCTGGAGCCTTTGCTCGACGCGCTGCTGGCGGACCCCTCAAAGTTCCCGGCCGTAGAGGCTGACGCCTTCGTGGATGCCGGACGCGGTGTGGACACAGCCGATGACGCGCTTGCCGGCGCCCGAGCCATCCTGATTGAACGTGCTGGTCAGGACGCGGTTTTGGTGGGCGAGCTGCGTGAACGGCTCTGGAAAACTGGCCGGCTGCGGTCCTCCGTCAAGGCGGGCAAGAGCTCCGACGGGGAGAAGTTCAAGGACTATTTTGACTTCGCACAGCCGCCGCACACCCTGCCCAGCCACCGGGTATTGGCCCTGTTGCGCGGTGAAAAAGAGGGTGTGCTCTCACTGGATTTGGCAGAGGGTGATACCCGCGATGCAGACGCTCAAGTGCAGGCCCGCGCCAAGTATGAAAACGCCGTGGCCCACTCACTTGGCATTGCCGAATCCGGCCGCGCTGCCGACTCCTGGCTCGTGACCAGTGCCAAGCTGGCGTGGCGCACACGCATCCTGACCCGCCTCTCGGTGGACCTGCGCGTGCGCTTGTTCCAGAGTGCAGAAGAGGAATCAGTGCGGGTCTTTGCTGCAAACCTGCGCGATGTTCTGCTCGCCGCCCCGGCCGGAAACCGCTCCACCTTGGGCCTTGATCCGGGCCTGCGCACAGGTACCAAGGTGGCGCTCGTGGACGGGACCGGCAAAGTAGCGGCAACGGATACCATTTACCCGCACGCACCGGTAAATCGCTGGAACGAATCCCTGGCAACCCTGGTATCACTGGCGCAAAGGTATGACGTTGAGTTGATTGCTATTGGCAACGGCACGGCGAGCCGTGAAACTGACAGGTTGGCCACTGAACTTGTGGCTGAGCTCAAGCGGATCAATCCCGAGCGAAAGGTCACCAAGCTGGTGGTCTCCGAAGCTGGCGCGTCCGTCTATTCGGCGTCCGCCTTGGCTAGTGCCGAACTGCCTGGCATGGATGTGTCTTTGCGCGGCGCTGTCTCGATTGCTCGCCGGCTACAGGACCCGCTGGCTGAACTGGTCAAGATCGAACCCAAATCCATTGGGGTGGGGCAGTATCAGCATGATCTGACGCCGGCCAAGCTGGACCGCTCCCTCGACGCCGTCGTAGAAGACTGTGTCAACGCCGTGGGGGTGGACCTGAATACTGCTTCACCTGCGTTGTTGGCGAGGGTGGCCGGGGTGGGTCCCTTGTTGAGCGAGAATATTGTGGCTCACAGGAACCAGCACGGGCCCTTCAGCAAGCGGCGCGAACTGCTCAAGGTGGCGCGGTTGGGGCCCAAGGCTTTTGAGCAGTGTGCCGGGTTCCTGCGGATCTCCGGGGGAGCGGAGCCGCTGGATGCCTCCAGTGTGCACCCTGAAGCGTACGGTGTGGCACGTAAAATCCTCGCTGCAGTGGGTGCAGGGGCCCACGATATTGCCGGAGGCGTTGGGGCCGTGGGTGGCGTGAACCCGGCCGACTTCGTGGACGGTGACTTTGGTCTGCCCACGGTTGCTGACATCATCTCCGAGTTGCAAAAGCCTGGCCGTGATCCCCGGCCCCGTTTTGAGACTGCCACCTTTGCTGAGGGCATTGAGAAGATCACCGATCTGCGCCCCGGCATGATTCTAGAAGGCACCGTGTCGAACGTGGCCGCCTTCGGAGCCTTCGTCGATATTGGTGTCCACCAGGACGGGCTGGTCCACGTCTCAGCCATGAGCAACAGCTTCGTTTCGGACCCGCACACCGTGGTTAAATCCGGTCAAGTGGTGCGGGTGAAGGTTCTAGAAGTTGAGCCCGAGCGCAAACGCATCTCCTTGACGCTGCGCCTTGATGATCAAGCCGGGGAGAGGAACGCCAAGCCCGACGCCGGCTCCCGCACGCCCGGAGGTCCCTCACCTGCGCGCAGTGCGCCCCAAAGTGGCAACCCGGCGGCCAAGAGTGGCAGCCCGGCTCCGAAGAGTGGAGCTAGCGGCCAGCGCCGGCAGGGGAATCCGGGATCGCAGGGCCGCCAAGGCGGGCAGCCCCGGGATAGAGGGACGGGCACCTCCACCAATACGGCTAATACCACCAACACAGCCAGTACAGCCAACACAGCCAGTACAGCCATGGCAGAAGCCCTGCGCCGGGCAGGCCTAGGAAAGTAGCCACTCGCTTACCGGCCCGCCCGGACAAGCCAGTGGAAAATGATCCCGATTTGCGCCCAAAACTCTGCCGGGCGCCATGTAGGGAGAAAAATCTCTCCAATATCAGTGACTAATTCGCCCTAAAGCTCTCTCTTGCGCAAATTCCACGCAGATATTCGCACAAAGTCATAAACTCGTCATATTCTTGCGAAATCTTGGGCATTCTTTCACACTGGAGGCAGGTCATGAGTGTCAGCGAATAGCCCCGGCTTGCTGACCGGCAACCCTCCTTCCGCGGCGGGGTGCCCCGGGTGAAGACCTGGCACCGAACCATCCGGTTTGAGGTGCAAGCGCGGGCCATATCCGTTCAGGCCCTTCCCGCATGGCGCGGTGGAGGGCCTTTGCCGTAGGCCTCTAGTGTGAAGGAAACAACCATGAGCAACGGTTGGTCATTTGAAACCCGTCAGATCCACGTAGGTCAGGAGCCCGACGCCACCACCGGCGCCCGTGCCCTCCCCATTTATCAGACCACGTCTTTCGTCTTCCCGTCCGCAGAGAGCGCTGCCGCCCGCTTCGCGTTGACCGAGTTGGAGCCCATCTACACGCGCCTGGGCAATCCCACCACGTCCGTTGTTGAAGACCGCATCGCGAGCCTTGAAGGCGGCGTTGGTGCGCTGATGCTGGCCTCGGGGCAGGCCGCCACCACGTTCGCCATCTTGAACATTGCCGAGTCCGGGGACCATATTGTCTCCAGCCCCAGCGTGTACGGTGGCACGTTCAACCTGCTGGCCCACACGCTGAAGAAGCTCGGCATTGAGGTCACCTTCGTTGCCGATCCCGATAACCTGGATCAGTGGCGTGCCGCCGTGCAGCCCAATACCAAGGCCTTCTTCGGCGAGACGGTCTCCAACCCGCGCCAGGACGTCCTTGACCTGGAAAACATCAGCGCGATTGCCCACGAGGCCGGTGTGCCGCTGATTGTGGACAATACTCTGGCCACCCCGTACCTGATCCGCCCGCTGGAATGGGGTGCGGACATTGTCATCCACTCCGCCACCAAATACCTCGGCGGGCACGGTACGGCCATTGGCGGGGTAATAGTTGACGGCGGCAAGTTTGATTTCGCTGCAAACCCGGAGAAGTTCCCCGGCTTCAACACCCCGGATGAAAGCTACAACGGTCTGGTCTATGCCCGTGACTTGGGTGTGGGCTGCGCACTAGGTGCCAATCTCGCTTACATTCTCAAGGCTCGTGTGCAGTTGCTGCGTGACCTGGGAGCAGCAATTTCCCCGTTCAACGCCTTCCTGATCGCTCAGGGCATCGAGACGCTGAGCCTGCGCGTGGAACGGCACGTCAGCAACGCCGTCACGGTGGCACAGTGGCTGGAAGGAAATGAAAACGTGGAGGCTGTGGCCTACGCGGGCATTCCCTCCAGCCCTTGGTTTGAGCGCGGTCGCAAGTACGGCCCCAACGGCACTGGTGCCATCATCGGTTTTGACATCTTGGGAGGGCTCGAGGCTGGCAAGCGTTTTGTTGACGGCCTGGAGCTGCACTCGCTGGTGGCTAACTTAGGTGATGTGCGTTCCCTCGTCATCCACCCCGCTTCCACCACCCACGCCCAGCTCACGCCGGAGCAGCAACTGGCCGCAGGTGTACGGCCGGGTCTGGTGCGCTTGTCGGTGGGTTTGGAAAACGTTGCAGACATCATCGCTGACCTTGAAGCCGGGTTCCGCGCCGCAAAATCGGCGTGATCCGCGTGGGACGGGCTGTGGGTAAGGGCTTGTTGTCCTCGGGGTTCGCTGCTGCCGCGGCGCAACCTGTTGGTGAGGACTTCTGTGCAGCTGTGGGACAAGGCGGAGGTGTGTTGCGCTCGATCGAGATCGGCGCCCTTCCCCTAGAGGCCGGGGGCGTGCTGCCCTCGGTGACCATGGCTTTTGAATGCTGGGGGACATTGAACGCCGCCGGTGACAATGCCGTGCTGATCCAACATGCATTGACCGGAAGCACGCACGTCAGCAGGGGCGAGTCCGAGGAAGATGGTTGGTGGGAAGGCCTCGTTGGCCCCTGCGCCGTTATTGACACCAATAAGTACTTTGTGGTGTGCGCCAACATGCTGGGCGGCTGTTACGGAACCACCGGCCCCTCCAGTATTGCGGAGGACGGCAAACCCTACGGTTCCCGGTTCCCCTTCATCACCATCCGTGATTCTGTCGAGGCCGAGGCCCGGTTGTCGTCGCGCCTGGGCGTCACCTCGTGGCATGCGGTCATTGGCGGTTCCATGGGCGGTGCCCGTGCACTGGAGTGGGCGCTCATGTACCCCGAAAAGGTGCGCCGTTGCGCCGTCGTCGCTTCCTGTGCCTCCAGCACTGCCGAGCAAATTGCCTTCGCCCAGGCCCAGGTGCTGGCCATCCGGCAGGATCCGCATTTTGTTGGCGGCGACTATTACGACGGCGCTGCCCCCACCACAGGTCTGGGACTGGCCCGGCGGATCGCGCACATCACCTACAGGTCTGAGCCTGAAATGGGTCAACGGTTTGGCCGTAAATCCCAGGACGACGGCGGCACCATCAGCCACGTGCGGCTCGCCCCGGAGGTGGGGGGACAGTTCCAGATCGAGAGCTATCTGGACCACCAGGCGCACAAGTTGGTGGGCCGTTTTGACGCGAATAGTTACATTGTCATTACCGAAGCGCTCATGAGTCACGATGCGAGCCGTGGCCGGGGGAGCCTGGAACAGGCCTTGAAAGTGGCCTCAGGGGTGGAATTCATGGTGGCTGCGGTCAACAGCGACAGGTTGTATTTCCCCACCCAATCGGAGGAGCTCGCGGCAGCGCTGCCTGGAAATGTTGTGGTTGCCAGCATTGATTCACCCATTGGCCATGACGGTTTCTTGACCGAAGTGGACGCGGTGGGTGACCTGCTAGCGGCATCCCTGTTCAGGGCCCAGTAGCTCAAAGCCGAAGCGGCACAAAAAAAAGTTGTTGGTCCCCCGTTCAGGGAGACCAGCAACTTTTTTGTTCTTGAAGTGCTAGAAGTTCTTGAAGATGGCCTCGCGGTGCACCGCGTATTGTTCGGCGGTGACCTGGCCATTGCGGCGGGCTGCATCCAAGGCATCGAGTTGGCGTTTCAGCTCTGCCTCGGCCTTCATGCGCTCGTTGGCGAAACCTGTGGTTTGGTGCCCGTGCGCAGTGTCATAGTTGCGCATCGGAACACCATTGAGCAAGGTGCCCACGTAAGGGGCGTTCATTTGCGGGTGGGCAACGCCCGTTCTGCCGGCGGAATTCGGGGTGTGCTGATTATTAGGGTACTGATTGTTGTTTTGTTTGTTGTTCCGCTTGCGGGCGGCAGCCTTGATGAAGGTACTTAAGAGAGCAATGCCCACTATTATCAGCACAAAGAACGGTTGGATATTGAAGGAGGACGATGAAGAAGCGGCGCTACTGACCGCTGCAACGGACGCGAATAGGACCGGCACGTGACACCTCTTCCGAGTACGGCAGCTGAGATAGTTGCCGTACTCATCCTATCCGTGAAAGCTGGTAGATACGCCGTTTGACTCCCGGGATGAACAGAACGTGTTTTCAGTGCGAACTCGCAGAGAAAAAGGATCCCTGTGCGCATTCTTTTCCTCTACTGTGGCGGCTATGGCACACCTGCAAAGCACCATCACCGGAGGCAGCGCTACCGCGCTCCTCTCGAGCCGGCGGTGGTGGACCCTAGGCACCGTGGCCCTGGCTCAGCTCATGGTGGTTCTTGACACTACGGTGGTTAATATTGCGCTGCCCTCCGCCCAACATGATCTGGGCTTCAGCGACGGTGAACGTCAATGGGTTATCACGGCCTACACGCTCGCTTTTGGCAGCTTGCTGCTCTTGGGTGGGCGGTTATCTGATCTGGTGGGCCGCAAACGGATGTTTCTCATTGGGCTGGTTGGCTTCGCTTCGGCTTCTGCTTTCGGTGGCGCTTCAACTAGCTTCGGGATGCTCATTTTTGCCCGTTCCCTCCAGGGCGCGCTGGGCGCAATGCTGGCCCCCACTGCGCTGGCAGTTTTGACCACCACGTTCACCATTCCCAAGGAACGTTCGCGTGCTTTTGGAGTCTTCGGTGCCATTGCTGGTGCCGGAGGCGCCGTTGGGCTTCTTGTGGGTGGCTTTGTCACGGAAGATTTGAACTGGCGCTGGAACTTGTACATCAATGTTGTCATTGCCTTCTTCGCCGTGATCATGGCGAGTATTTTCATTGATAAATCCCGCGGCGGGGGACCCCGGCCCAAGCTGGATTTGCCCGGTACCATCCTCGTCTCAGCCGGTCTTTTCTCCATTGTTTACGGCTTTTCCAACGCCGAAACCCACGGCTGGGGTTCGCCGCTGACTTGGGGCATGCTTGTGGGTGCCGCAGTGCTTTTATGTATTTTTGTGCTCTGGCAGCGCCGGGCCGTCCACCCCCTCTTGCCCCTGAAGATTGTGCTGGACCGTAACCGCGGCGCCGCTTTCATCTCTGTCCTGATTGCCGGTGCCGGCATGTTTGGGATCTTCCTCTTCGTGACCTACTACGTGCAAACGTCCCTGCATTATTCGCCCATACAAGCGGGTATCGGTTTTCTGCCCATGATTGGCACGCTAATTGTGGCCGCGCAGCTGGCCACGAATCTGCTGCTGCCCAAACTGGGCCCGAAAATTGTGGTGCCGGCAGGTATGATCGTGGCCTGCATTGGCTTGGTGGCTCTGACCCGGTTGGGCTTGGAGAGCAGCTATGCGGGCGGGTTGTTGCCCGCGCTGATGATTGTCGGTTTTGGTTTGGGTCTGATCATGCCCACTTCCATCCAGACAGCAACTTACGGTGTGGAGGGCGACTTTGCCGGCGTGGCATCGGCCATGGTGAACACGAGCCAGCAGGTGGGCGGGTCCATTGGGACGGCGCTTTTGAACACTCTTGCGGCCACGGCAGCCACGGCTTATGCCGCCTCGCATCTGCCGGTCACGCCCGAGGTTCTGGCCCAGGCTGCCGTGCACAGCTACAGCGTGGCGTATTGGTGGGCAGCAGGTTTCTTCGCATTCGGTGCGCTAATGTCAGCGCTGCTCTTTCGCCGGCACCACGCCGACGCACACCCTACAAATCCGCAAGCTACGGAGCCACAACACACGGGTGCGCACCTTGCTCCCGTAACCACGCCCGAGGATTCCTTCGAACCGTTCTCCACCTCTGCCGCTTTTCCTGAGAAGCATGGCAGGCACGAGTTGCACGGCAAACACGAAAAAGCGGACAGCGGGATCGGTGAGGGTGGGTTTGGCCAAGGATCTCGAGCTGAGCTGGCGCCGGACGCCTAGCCACATTACTGGCGCCGGACGCCTAGCCACTCGTGGAGCGCTTACTCCCTGTGAATGCTTCCGGGGACTTGCCCGAACACGGGTCCCGGGGTGGGGCGCTTGGCGGTGATGCCGTCGCCGGAGGATTGGTGGCGGAGCCTACGCAGCACCCAGGGCATCAGATATGCCTTGGCCCAGACAAGGTCTTCGGCCCGCGCCGTCTGCCATTTCTGCACGGGCAGCGGCTTGGGGACCTCAGGCACAAGCGAATTTGGAACGTTCAACGCCTTTAGGGCCATCATGGTGACAGTGTGGTGCCCCAATGGTGCAAAATGCAGGCGGTCATCAGCCCACATTTGTGGTGTCAACAGCCCACGCAGAGACCACATGTCGGCAATAACGGCGTCGTGCCGGGCCGCGATGGTGCGCAGGTTCTCGTTATAGATGGCCACCCGGCCGCGCACCATGCCCAAGACCGGGGTATCGCGGATGTCGGGGCCGTTAAAGAGCAGCACGGTGGCGCCGGTAGCCGCCATTTTTGCGACGGCGCGATCAAGCTTCTCGGCCAGGGCATCGGGGTCCGAACCCGGGCGGATCAGGTCATTGCCGCCAGCGGAGATGCTGATCAGATCGGGTTTGAGCTCAACCGCAGGCTCAAGTTGTTCATTGAGAACCTGGCCCAGCATGCGGCCGCGAACGGCCAGGTTGGCGTACTTGAAATCATCGGATCCGCGGCTGAGCTCCTCGGCAAGACGGTCCGCCCAGCCGCGGTAGCCGCCGGGGCTGTTCGGTTCGGGGTCACCGATGCCTTCGGTGAAAGAGTCACCCAAGGCGACATAGCGGGACCACGGATGCTGATGCAATGAATCATTCACACCCTAATACTGCCCGGTAACATGCCGGTGGCGCCACCCCCTACTTTTTTGCCGTGCCGGCCGATGTGGAAGGCACGACATGGAGAGATGGTCTGCCCGATGTAGAAAGGCCCGCCCGCACGGCATGGAAAGATGGGCCCATGAATGAAACCCCTACAGTCCTTTGGTCCCGTCCCGAGAATGAGCGTGCGCGAACTCCCCTGCTGGTGATATTCCACGGCTATGGCGCGGATGAGGCCGATTTGTTTTCGTTGGCAGCTCAACTGCCGCCCGACTTCACCATTGCCTCGGTGAGGGCCCCGCTGGCAGCCGGGCCGGGATACGCATGGTTCCCGTTGCGCAACGATCTGAGTTATTCGGTGAGCGCTGTGACGGAGTCCGCGGCCGCCGTCGAACTGTGGCTTGATGCGGTGCGTGAGCAGCACACCTCGGTGAGCTTGTTGGGCTTCTCGCAGGGGATGTGCATGGCAACGTCCTTGCTGCGCCACCGGCCGGCGGATTATGCCGCCGTGGTGGGACTCTCCGGATTTGTGGTTGATGCGGAGGGCGATCCGTTCTTTGACGATGCCGCCGTGGCAGCGCGCAAACCGGAGATTTTCTGGGGCCGCGATCAGGCTGACCCGGTGATCCCCGAGAGCGCCATCGAGGCCACGAACACCTGGATGCATGGGCACGCAAAGCTCACTAAAGTCCTGTATTCGGGCATGTATCACGGCATCAATGCCCAGGAGATTGCGCATGTGGGCGAATTCCTGCAGTACAAGGTCCTGAATCCGTCCTAGGCGCTGAGCGTCACATAGGAGTTCCGCCAAGCACGACGGCGGGCACCCTACTGGGGTGCCCGCCGTTTGCGCGTGCGGTGGATCCATTAGTCAACGGATCGGTTGATCGCAGGATTCCTCTGCAACCGGATCCGTGCGGAATCTAGCCGCCCGCGGTGATGCGGACGCTTTCTCCGTTCACGGTGACAGTGTCACCATGGTGGAGCTGGCGGCCGCGGCGGTCGTCAATCTCACCGTTGACCTTGACCAGGCCGTTCTTGATGAGCTCGGTGGCCTCCACACCGTCTTCAACCAGGCTGGCAAGCTTGAGCAGCTGGCCCAGGCGGATCATGTCGTCGCGGATGGGGATGTCAATGATCTCGTGTGCACTCATGGGTTAATTGTGCCGCATCTCTAGGCGGTTCGGTGACGTGATGTCCCCGGGGATGTGCGCGGGGATGATTCGGGCCTTGCTTATTCGGGCGTGCCTTATGGTTGTTTGCCGCCGCGGCGCAAGCCGACCATCAACAAATACACTGCGACGATAATTGGGAGGCACATCATGGCCACCCCAGCGATCAAGCCCATACCGGGCAATACAGGGTTCGACATGGTGGCTTCGGCAGTATCTTCCCGCACGGACACGGGCGCAACCCAGAAGGGCATGAAGGTCGCGTAGAAGGCGCCGAGCATCCCGCCGGGGAAGAGCAACGTTCCCATGATTTTTTCCCAGAGTTTCCACCGTGTCCCCATCCACAATCCGGCCAATCCGAACAGGTAGCCGATTCCGGCAAGGAAGACGCCAAAGGGGAGCAGGATGACTGTCGCAACCACCCAGAGAGTTGAGGATTGGTAGTTCTGTGGCGCCGTAGGCGGGGCTATCGGCTGCTGGAGGACCGGCGGGGGAGTGTCCGCAAGGTAACCGGTGAGCACATCATCGGGGCTGCCCAGAGACGCGATTACCTCGGCCGTCGATTGGGAACCTCGTGCCATTGCTTCGGCAATGTGCTCGCGCACACCGAACAGGATTTCCTCCGATTGATCGGCGGGCAGGTGGGTAAGCCGGGCTTCGAGAGCAGCCAGGTAGTTGCCGACTTCCGGACTGTCGGTGGCGTGTTTCATGGTGTTCCTCCGGTTGATGAGTCGAGTGTGTCGGAGACGGCGGTGCTGAAGGTCTCCCAGATGCTGGCAAAGGCAGTGAGCGATTCCTGGCCAGTGGCTGTCAGCGTGTAGTAGCGCCGTGGTGCGCCTTGGGCGGATTCACGCCAGCTGGTTTCCACCAGTCCGTTGCGGCGCAGCCGTGCCAACAGGGGATAGAGCGTTCCTTCGCTGGTGAGCAGCCCCCGGCGCTGGAGGCCGTTGGCAATGTCTAAGCCGTACATTTCCCCGCGGCCGATCAAAGCAAGTACGCAATACTCCAAAACCCCCTTGCGAAGATTGGTGCTGACAGTGTCATTGAGTACCATGCAATGCACAGTACCTTGTGATGTTGAGTCATGCAACCACATATTTGGGTGGGCGGGATACCGTGGATGAAACGTACCTTTTACCGTCTGAGGAGCCCTCCATGACAGCAGTCCCATCACTTCTTGTCAGCGGCTATACCGAGGCAGGCTCCGGAACAGGACCGGGGATTGCTCGCTATGAGCTGCTGGCCGACGGTGTTGTGGGGGAGCGTCAGGCGGAAGCAGTAGCTGTGACAAACCCATCCTTCATGGCGCGCTCCGTCATGACCCACTCCGTCGTGGACCAGTCTGTCGTGGGCCACTCCGTGATGGGCAACGGCAAAGGCATGGTGATCGCTGTTGAGGAACTGCCACATGGCAACGTCGTGGCCCTGGACATGCAGACCTTGGAAGTTTTGGGCAGGGCTTCCAGCGGTGGCGCCGATAGCTGCCACGTAGCCATCGTTGACGATGCTGCATGGATAGCGAACTACTCATCAGGAACTGCCGCCGTGGTGCCCCTTGCCGGCCTGTTGGATGGAACAGCGGCCGAAGTTCCAGAACTCCTTTCCCACCCCGGCAGGGGTCCGGTGTCCGGGCGGCAGGGAGAATCGCACGCCCACCAGGTTACAGCCACTGCATGGGGAACCGTCTTGGTAAGTGATCTTGGTGCCGACAGGGTGGATGAATATTCGGCCAGTTCCCGGGTGCGGATAGTATCTGCTGAACTTCCGCCGGGCACGGGACCACGCCATGTTGCGCTCCGGGGGGACTATCTGCTGGTTGCCGGTGAGTTGGACGGGCACCTTCACGTGTTGCAGCGGGCCCTTCTCGCACGCTCTGGTGATGCGCCTGTGCCAACGGCGGAGCAGGGCGAGGATGGGCATTCTTGGCGCTGGCTGTTCAGGGTGCCACTGGCCGAATCGGCCGCAGAGATTGCGGCTTCCACGGAGTTTTTCCCGTCCCACATTGAGCTCTCAGCCGATGGTAAGTTGCTCTATGCCGCGGTACGGGGACCCAACACAATAGTGGTGTTGGACGTGACTGGCCTGCCGGCCAACCCGGACATAAGGAGCATTGCAAGGCCTCCTGAGTTCCTGCGCCAAGTCTCCAGCGGAGGCAGATGGCCACGGCACTTCGCTGTGGTGAGAGCCGGCCAAGGTAATCACAAGCTCTATGTGGCCAACCAGCATTCCGACCAGATAGCCGTCTTTGTCCTTGACGAGCGAGGTCTTCCAGAGGCGGGTCCGGTGCAGATGGTGAACTTTGCCAGCCCCGCCTGCGTTGTGCCGGTTGTGCCGATCCTCTAAGCGATGGTGCCGATCCTCTAAATTCCAGACTCGCCGCGGGTGGGGCTAGGCATCATTGCTTCGAGGAGTTCTGCTGCGCGTTAGCGAGTGGGCGATGATCTTTTTGAGCCATGTTGGATAGTGCGGCACAGGGGGATCGTTGTTCAGGGGTGGCTGATAGGTGCCGCTGGGCATGATCCAGCCAATTCTGCCGTCCGGGTTCACTTTGGGTGTCCAGCCACGCACTTTCAAGCCGTTCCTCTCGGGCTCATTGATGGAGCGCCGGCGCCCATGCCGGTCTTTGTCATCCTTAAGATGCTTCATGATGTGGTGGCGTTTGCAGGCCGGGCGTACATTGGCCAGGGTGGAGGCTCCTCCGAATTCAAAGGCCCGTAGATGGTCCAACTCGGTGTCCATGACGGGGTTGGGGCAGTTTGGTATGTAACAGCCGCCTGCCAGGGCCTGGAGAACCACCTTTTCTGCGGCTCTTAGGGTGTATCGCTGTGGTTCCAGCGGCAGCGGTGCTCCCGTAATGGGATCGGTCAAAACTCGCAGGAACGTTGAGGCGTTTTTTAGTAGTTTTCTGGCGATCTCTTCTGGAATTGGCCCTCCTTCACGTCCCGCCAGTTCAGCCGGTTCATCCGTGAGGCCCAGCAATCCCAGGAAGGGAACCGTTACCAACACCAGGGCCTCCGGCAGTGGTGGATCAACCAGGCTTCTTGACCGTGCCAGATCATGCAACTGCTGAAGATAAACGGCCTCGTGCTCACGATAAGTGGCCAGAGGGCCCGAAGTGCCAGTTTTCTGCGTATTCGGTTCCTGGGTTGCCGTAGTGCCAACTCCATGGCTACCGGCAGTACTCGGTTCCTGGCTAGAGCCGGTGTTAGCCCGGCGGGTACCTGGCGCGCCCGCAGTATCCGCGGTACCCGCCGCACCCGGAGTCCCCGCGGTACCTGCCGCGCCCGGAGTCCCCGCTGCACCTACAGTGGCTGTGTTGGTTGTGGTGTTGTTGCTGGGTAGCTCTTGGCCGAGTAAGAGAAGGGTGGCAACATCGGCCCTGAGCTGCTCGAGGGTTCTATATTCCCGGCAATCCTGGCCGGTCCCGGGTTGGTTTGTCCCTGGTTGGTTTGTCCCTGGTTGGTTTGTCCCGGGTTGGGTGGTTCCGGTTTGGTTTGTTCCGGTGTTGCCGGCGGTGGCTTGGTCCGCGACCCGTTGTGCTGCTGCGGCGTCGGACTTGATGGTGCGGGCCAGACTGGTGCAGCGCGTGTAAATGGCGCTGGCACTAATGGTTGGCAGGTGGAGGGTCAGCCAGGACATGCCGTCCTTGCCGGCATCACATTTGATATTGCGCTTGGCAAAGGCTTCTTTGGTACGGGTGCTGATGGTTTCCGGATGCATCTTTTCCCTGGCCCTTCGGGCCTTACCAAGGAAAGATGCCGCCGTGGTGTTTTCGGAGAGCACCAGCAGCCGGGCCTCTAGCATGGCCTTATCCTCGGCTGTGGTGCTGGCTGTTTCTTGAAGAGTCAGGATTTCGTCGTTGATGATGGTGGCGTGACGCCACGAGAGGATTCCGGCTTCCAGAGCCTCCAGTACCTCTGGATGCTCCTGTACCAAGACCGTGCTGTGATGCTCCAAAGCTGCGGCTGTTGGTTCCGGGATCCCCAGCGTCAAAGCCATTTCTGTAGCCGCAGAGGAAGCTGCAACGCCGTTCTGCCACCGATCCAATTGGAGCAGTTGGGCCTCAACGGCTGATGCCCCAGATATCCGCGCTACCAGCCTTGCCTTACATCCGGCAACGGCATCTTCAAGACGCTTGATTAGGCTCAGGGCTTCCATCCCCGAGTTGTAGACGCACTGTGCCACCGACAGCTGCGTTATGGGCAGTGGGAAGGGTACTGGATACTCAGGGCGTCCCTGCAGTCCGTAAAGCTCTGGACTGTCAGACCCAAAGGGTTCAATGGAAGGAAGAGTAATTGCAGCGAGGATCGAGGCCACATCCTGTGTGGCTTCAGCGCCCCGGTCCCCGGGGAAGTCCTCCCGAATACTCATATCTTCAGGATAAGTCCAAAGTAATCAAAACGCAATAGTTACCCGAAGAAAAATTCTATAAATATTTCTCCAAGGAAGGAGGTCAAGCGCACAACGCCACACTGAAAAGGGCTGATGGGGCACGTGAAGAGGCGCCGAGAGTCTGGCCCCGGGCACCCAGCCAAGCACCCGCTCCAGCCAGACCCCGCTCCAGCCAGACCCCCGCTCCAGCTGAGGGCCGCCGTCGTCCATCAGGGCAGCGCAAACCAAGGGGGATGTGTGGCGCAGTGAGCAAAATTGCTCCCAACCGGGCCCCCACCGGTAATGTGGAGCGCGGGACGGACCGCACCCAGCGGCCTCGTAAGTATTAGGAGTAATAAGTGGCGCCTCAGTCCAAGCTAGACCAGGTTATTTCACTCGCGAAACGTCGCGGCTTTGTTTTTCAGGCCGGTGAGATTTACGGCGGTTCGCGGTCGGCCTGGGATTATGGCCCTCTCGGCGTTGAGCTGAAGGAAAACATCAAGCGTGAATGGTGGCAGTCGTTTGTGCGCGGCCGCGAGGACATGGTGGGACTGGATTCCTCCATCATCTTGCCCAAGGCCGTGTGGGAAGCCTCCGGGCATGTTGCCACGTTCACAGACCCCCTCGTTGAATGCACCCAGTGCCACAAGCGTCACCGTCAGGACCACCTCATCGAGGCGTTCGCGGCGAAGAAGAAGCGCCAGCCCGAAAACGGGATGGAAGAGATTGTGTGCCCGGATTGCGGCACCAAGGGCCAGTTCACCGAACCGCAGCTGTTCTCCGGCCTGATGAAGACGTTCCTGGGGCCCGTGGAGAGCGACGCCGGCATGGCCTACATGCGCCCGGAAACCGCCCAGGGCATCTTTGTGAACTTCAACAACGTGCTGACCACCAGCCGCAAGAAGCCCCCGTTCGGCATTGGCCAGATCGGCAAGGCGTTCCGCAACGAGATCACGCCCGGAAACTTCATTTTCCGCACGCGAGAGTTCGAACAGATGGAAATTGAGTTCTTTGTGCCCGGCGAAGACGCCGATAAGTGGTTCAAGGAATGGGTTGAGCTGTGCTGGGACTGGTTCATCGATTTGGGCATCGACCCGGAGAACATGCGCCGCTTTGACGTGCCCGACGACGAGCGCGCCCACTACTCCGCCGGCACCATCGACTTTGAGTACAACTTCGGCTTCCAAGGTTCCAAGTGGGGTGAGCTCATGGGCGTTGCCAACCGCACCGACTATGACTTGGGCTCACACACCAAGGGCTCCGGCACGGATCTGAGCTACTTCAACCAGGCCACGGGCGAGCGCTTCACCCCCTACGTAATCGAGCCCTCCTTCGGCCTGACCCGCTCCATGATGGCGTTCCTGGTGGATGCCTACGTGGAGGACGAGGCCCCCAACGCCAAGGGTGGCGTGGACAAGCGCACCGTGCTGAAGCTGGACCCGCGCTTGGCCCCCGTCAAGGCCGCTGTCCTGCCGCTCTCCCGCAACGAGGAGCTTTCACCGAAGGCCAAGGAACTCGCCAACACGCTGCGCAAGCACTGGAACATCGAGTTCGACGACGCCGGCGCCATCGGCCGCCGTTACCGCCGCCAGGACGAGATCGGCACCCCGTTCTGCATCACTGTTGACTTCGAGACCCTCGAGGACAACGCCGTGACCATCCGTGAGCGCGACACCATGAGCCAGGAGCGAGTACCCCTGGACCAGGTCCAGGCATACCTGGCAACACGCCTCCTGGGTGCCTAAGCATGGCTGAACTAAGTTACCGGCCGTGGCAAGACGGCGATGACCTGACCCTTCTGGAGATCTGGGGAGACGCCGATTCCGCCCCAGCCGGTGCGTTCCGTGCCGCGCTGGTACCGGCGCAGGATGCCAATCCGTGGCGGCGCACCATCGTTGCTACGGACCAGGGCATTCCGGTCGCGGCCGCGGTGGTCTATTCCACCAAGCTGCACCCCTCACGCCTCTGGGCTTATGTTGAGGTTGCCAAGGATCACCGGCGCGCAGGCGTTGGCGCCACCTTGGTCACCATGTTGCGCCGCGAAGCTGACGGCGCACTTGCCGCAGGTTTGGTAAGCACGACGGCGTTGCGCACCAAGGTTGCCCCCGGCACCTCGGGCGCGGCGTTTGCCGAGGCGATGGGGCTGGCTATTTTGCAGCGGAACAGGGTTGTTGAGGTGGGCCCCGGCGCACTGAAGCTGCCCATGTTCGGGGAGGGTACCGAGGAAGAAGCCGGGGCCCGGGTACAGGATCTGGCCACCGGCTCGGTGGAACTGACTGAGGTAGTGGGCCGTTACTACGAGGCCGTGAACCAGTGGGATCCCACAGGTCCGCTGAGCCCCGGACTGGTTCAGCGCATGTTCCTTGATGACCTCACCGGCGCCCACGGCGCCTTGGTTCTGCGGGCCGAGCCTGCCAGTGCCTTCGGTGCGGCCGTTGCCCCAAGCAAAAAAGGCAAGATCCAGGCGTTTGCGCTGAGCTACTCGCAGGGGCACATTGAGACCACTGAGGAAGTTGCTGCTACGGCCTCCGAGGTGTTCCTCGGCGTGGAGCCAACGCTGGGACACGATGAGGCTGTGCAGTCGGCGTACGATCTGCTGGCGCTGATCACACACCAGTACCCGGTGCTGCTGGAACTGGACGATTCCATGGAAGCTCTCTGTGCCGTGGTCAACCCCATGATTTCCGTGGGTGCGGCCAAGGTGCGCGGCACCGAAACCCTGGTTCTCGGGGAGTAACCAAAGCGCGGGCTGGCTAAGGAGGCGGAGCTGGACTCCCGGAGCGGGGATGGATTTTCAAGGTCGCTTAGCGACCGCGGAAATCTTGCTGCCCGCGAGGGAGCCCAGCTCCGCCTCTGTACTTTCTCTGTGCTTTCTCAGCACCGCATGTATGAACCACCGCACTCAACCACAAGGACTTTCATAGCCCATGGGCCATTCACATTCGCACGCTGATGAATCGGCTCTGAGCCGGCCGGAGCTCCGCCGCCGCAAAGCCATGCGCCGCAGGGCTGTGGTGCTGCTGAGCTGGATCTTGGTGCCACTGGCCATCCTGACCATTATTGCCATGGCCTTGATGTGGCCCAGCACTGAAGGCTCTCCCGCAGCGGCTGGCAATCCTTATGCCGCAGCGCCAGGGGCCAGTATTGATTCTGGAACTGTGCAGCGCACGGTCACGGAGGATTGCTCACTCAGTGCAGGTGGCAGCCTAGGCAGTAGCTGCTTCATCGCCTTCACCGCCGCTGACGGGCTGGCTGAAGTTCCCGTGCTCATCAGCCCTGACATTGTGCAATCCCGTGGCGTCCACGTGGGTGACTCCATCAGATATTTGAATCTCTCCGGCCTGGCGGCTGTTACGGGTGTTGAACAAAACGGCCCCGCCTACGTCTTCATGGATTTTGTCCGGACTTTCCCCATTGGTTTACTGGCGGTGTTGTATGCCGTGGTGGTGGTAGCGGTAGCCCGCTGGCGAGGACTGCGAGCCATCGTGGGCTTGATAGGAGCGTTCGGGGTGCTGGCCTGGTTCATCCTGCCAGCACTCGCCCAGGGCCAGCCGCCGCTGCTGGTGGCCCTCACTGGCTCCAGCGCCATCATGTTCGGTGTCCTGTACTTTGCCCACGGCTTCTCCGCCCGCACCTCAACGGCGCTTCTGGGAACCCTCTTCGGGTTGGGTGTCACGGCAGGTTTGGCAGCTTGGGCGGTGGACGCCGCCGCCCTGACCGGCACCTCGGGAGAATACGGCTACCAGCTTCTGAACATGACCCAGGGCATGTCCTTATCCGGCATGATCCTCTGTGGTCTGGTGATCTCCGGATTGGGAGTACTCAATGATGTCACCATCACCCAGTCCTCCGCCGTTTGGGAGCTCTACGAGCTGGCCCCAGAGACCAGTACCCGGGAGTTGTTCACCTCTGCCATGAGAATTGGCCGCGACCACATTGCCTCCACGGTCTACACCATTGCCTTCGCCTACGCAGGCAGTGCCCTGCCGGTGCTCTTAATGGTTTCACTCTTTGACCAAGAGCTCCTGCTCGCGTTGACTGGAGTGGAACTGGCTGAGGAGATTGTACGGATTCTGGTGGGCTCCATTGGTCTGGTTCTAGCCATCCCTGTCACCACTTTGGTGGCGGTGGCTGTTGTTAAAGCGACAGGCCGCGTCCGGGCCGTGCAGCTATCAACGGATGTTGTGCATGGTGAAGCGCCGGGCAGCAAAGTTTTGGACAACGCCTAGTGTGAACAGCCCTCCCAAGGCTGCGTTGCGCAATTGCAAGAACTGCGCCGGGGACTTCCGCCCCAGCATCATGTTCAGCTGGGCTTGGTGTGCTGCAGTGCGGGCCGCGCCCATCCTGACCCGCTCAAATTCCGCCAGCCGTCTGCCCGTTTTCTCACCCCGCAGGGCAGCGACGATGATGGGGGCCACGGCGGCGGCATCCAACCACCCCAGATTCATGCCCTGACCGCCAATGGGACTGATCTCGTGGGCAGCATCTCCGACCAGCACCACCCTGCCCTGGACCATGCGCCGGGCCAGCCGGGTACGGACCTCAAAAGCGCTGAGCATACTGTTCGCCCCGGGATCAAGTTCCACCCCCGTGCGCTGACGAACAAGTTGTGCAAGGTCTGCTGCGTCCGCGTCCGTGAGCAGCGAATCCGTGTGGACAACCCAGCGGCGCAAGCGGCCCGGCAAGGGAAACGATTCCAGAATGCCTTCTGGCTCCAGAAACAACACTGCAGTGTTTCCATCGTCTCCGGTGTCGGGAAAATCGCCCATCAAATACGTGTCAGGATAGTTGCGCCCGCTGGTAGGAATGCCCAGTAGCCGGCGTACAGCGGAACGTGCACCGTCAGCACCCACCACCAGCCGGCCCTGAACATGCTCCTGAACCGGGGCGTCCACAACAGCGCAGTCTCGAACAGAAGCGTCCACAACACTAGAGGCGACCACGCCGGAGAGCGTGAGGAAGGTGCCGCCGTCGTGGATGGACTGCACACAGAAACCACGCACCACGGCGTTCGGGTCCAGCTCTGCGAGCCGCTGGGCCAGCAGGGCCTCTGTGCGTACCTGCTTGAGGGTCAGAACAAAGGGGCGTTCCGGTGCGCCCCGTGCGAAGTCTATGGAACCCACGTCACGGCCGCCGCTGCGGGCCACACCGCTGGGGATGCGCAGGCCTTCTGCCAGCAGGGGCGCCTCCACCTTGGCCAGTGCCAGAGCCGCCAGCGCGGGCGGGTGAATGCCGATGGCGCGCGAATCGCTGCGTGGTGAGGAACGTTGTTCCAGGATGCGCACCGAGAGCCCCTCCTGCAGTAGCAGCGTGGCAAGGAACAATCCCACCGGTCCGGCGCCCACAATGACGACGTCGAACATGCTCGTGTGGGGCTGATGGGATTGGGAGGACTGGGCAGGCTTGGAAGACTGGGCAGGCTTGGCAGGCTGGTGGGGCTGATTTGGCTGGGCAGTATGGGCAGTCTGGGCAGGCGCTGGCTGTTTGGCGTCAGACATGCTGTGGCCCAGGGGTGGAGCGCAGTAGATTGCGCCAAGGCCGCGCTGATTGTACCCACCAGCCAGGTGGCAGCTGGGTCCGCAATTCGGCTGCGGTGTAGCTGCGTCGAATGGAGATTAAGCCATCGTGGCGGATAAACGAGCCCGGAAAGAACGGCCAGGTCGCCACGGAAAACACGGCGTAGGCCAGCGGGCTGCGGGCAATGTCGCTATGCACCACCAGCTGCTGAGCCATGGCTGCGGAGTCTGTCAGAAGGTCTGTGAGCTCGGCTGCGGATAAGTGGTGGAGCATGTGGTTGGAAATGACAACGTCATACACGGCACCCTCCGTGACCAGGGCACTGCTGTGGGCCTGGCGAAACTCCACGCCGGGATGCGCCGAATGAGCGCGGGAATAACCAATCGCTCGCGGATCGGGATCGATCGCGGTGATCTGTAGTGAGAGCCCATCCCGTGCTGCCCAGCGGGCCAAGGCTGCGGGAATGTCCCCGCCTCCGCAGCCTATATCCAGCAGCGTGGTGGTGTGCGTGGTTGACAGCAACGGCCTAATGAGCTGTTTGTAGACGCTGCGCCAGCGTGAAACAACGGCGTTAATGAGGGGGAATTGAGCGTAGGTGCGGGCTAGTTTGGTGGGCTCACAATCCGGATTGTCCATTTCCTCCCGTGCCTGCTGATCCCTGACGGCCAAGAACCGGGGGCTGGCTAAAGGCTGGCCAGATGGCTGTTCAGATGGCTGTTCAGGGTGTGCCGGTTCTGGCGTGGGTTCTGGTGCCCGTTCAGGCATGGCCGGCCGTTACGAGTTCCCCAGTCTCGGTGGGGGGAGAGGATGGCGAGCCCACTTTCGTGAAGAGTGCCGATTCCACCGTCAGGCCGGGGCCAAAAGCCATGGCGCAGATATCCTCCCGTGCGGACTGCTGGGGAAGTTCCAGAATGTGCTTGAGCACAAACATCACTGTTGCGCTGCTCATATTGCCAAAGTTGCGCAGCGTTTCACGGGCCGGGACCAATTGCTCCTCGCTAAGTGCCAACTTGCTTTGGACCTTGTCCAAGATACTGCGGCCCCCGGGGTGGATGGCCCAGTGCTTGATGTCGCTATAGGGCAGCCCTTGCAAGGGGGAGGAAGCCAGAAGTGGTTCCAGGGCACCCACAATGTGTTCATCAATGATTTTCGGAACATAGCTATCAAGCACCATTTCAAAACCATGATCACCAATATTCCATGCCATGGAATCCTCACCCACAGGGGTCAACACAGTTTCAAAGTGATCAAGTTCTAAGAAGGTGCCGGTGGTTTCAAGCTCCCTGGCCGTGACTACTGCCGCTGCTGCACCGTCGGCAAAGAGAGAGGAGCCCATGATGGTGTCAGGGTTGTTGGAGGTACGCACGTGAAGGGAACAGAGTTCCACGGAGACCACCAGCACCACAGCCTGCGGATCGGCGTCGCAAAATGCTTTGGCTGCCCGCAGTGCAGGAAACGCGGCGTAGCAGCCCATGAAACCTAGGTGGTAGCGCTGCACCGAAGGTGCCAGCCCCAACGCCCGGACAATCTTGTAATCGGGGCCGGGGTTGAAGAATCCGGTGCAGGAAACAGTCACAACGTGGGTGATATCCTCGGCCGTGAGGCCCTCTGCTGCGGCGAGAGCCTTGGCAGCGCACTCGATGAACAAGGCTGATGCTTCGCTGGCGAACAGATCGTTACGTTCTTTGGTGGTGGGATTGAGAAGGAGTCCGGAGGCGCCGTCGTAAAAGGTTGGATCCGGGCCGGCGAAGTCAAGGCTCATCTCCGCAACGGCCGTATGCCGGGTGTCAATGGCGGCTCCGTCAAAGCAGGTACGTACCAAACGCTGTCCCAAGCGTGTCAGTCCGGGCTGCGCTGCAAAGACATCGCGTGCCACGGGCTGGATGAGAATGGTGGGGGGAACTGCAGTTTCTAAAGACCTCACTGTGACCGTCATAGTCCATTCTTAGATGCCCCGGGAGCAGAACACAATGGGTCACCCATACGGGAGTGTGTGATTCGTGGTTCCGTCCGCTCGTGGCCTAGGATGAAATGAGGGCCAATTCCTTTGCAGTACAGGGGATTGATGCCACTTAATACGCCCGGGATGGGCCTTGAAATGTTGGAGGTGAGCCGCACGCATGGACGACGGACCTAGTCGATCTACCTCACCGCGCGAGCCTCGCCTGCGCCATCGGAGAACACGCTAACTTTCATTCCCAAGACGCGCACTGCGCCGCGAGCCCCGAACTCTTGAGCCAGGGGTGCTTTCTTGGATGAGTTGTCCCGCCGAAAGACGGGAATCCAGTGGTTCCCGGTCGCCGTCGTTGGTTGCGCGGTTGCGGTTTAGCGCATCACGCCCACAACAATTTCTGCACACACCTGCGGCCAGCACTGCAGGGCGTTCCCGTGTGCACCCACCGGAGGGACCCGGAGAATGATCAAGTACCCCATCCAGACCTTTGAGAACAGCGCCGAGCTTTTGATGAAGGCATTGAACGATCACGATCTGTCCGCTATTTCGCAGGCATTACGGCCGCTAAACAACAGCGAAATTTTGGAACAGCTGGAACGGCTCAACACCATTGAGCGGGCGGTGGCCTACAGGACGCTGCCAAAGGACCGTGCCATTGAGGTCTTTGAACGCCTGGATGCGGCGCTGCAGGCAGATCTTGTCTCAGGGCTGCAGGAAGCCGATGTTGCCGAGGTCTTCGCCCAGCTGAGTCCCGATGACAGGGTGGCACTGCTGGATGAGCTGCCGGCGTCCGTGGCCAACCGCCTGATCTCCGGCCTTGATGAGAAAGAGCGGGCGCTGACCAGCACTGTGCTCGGGTACCCGCAAGGCGCCGTGGGCCGCTACATGAGCCCCGAGTTTGTCACCACTCACCCGCACCTGAGCATGGCCGAGACCTTCGCCAGGGTTCGGACACACTTGGACGACGCCGAGAGCGTCTACACTCTTCCCGTCACCGATTCAGGGCGCCACCTGGTGGGTGTTATCTCCTTGCGTGATGTGTTGAGGGCCGACGACGACGCACTGGTGGCAGAGATCATGAAGGCGCCGCTGAGCTTTCCCGCCACCGAGGATGTGGAAGAAGCCGCCCGCTACTGTGCCGATGCCAAGGTTCTGGTGTTGCCTATTGTCGACGCCGAGGAGCGGCTGGTCGGTATCCTCACAGTGGATGATGCGCTGCAGATTCTCGAGGACGCAGAAACAGAAGACGCTGCCCGATCCGGTGGAACCGAACCATTGCGCCGTCCATACCTGGCCACGCCGGTGGGAACCATCGTCCGTGCCCGGGTGGTGTGGCTGCTGGTACTGGCACTGGGCGCCACGCTCACCGTCCAAGTCATTGGCGCCTTTGAGGCAACCTTGGAACAACAAGTGGTGCTCTCACTGTTTATCCCGCTGCTGATAGGCACGGGGGGCAATACCGGCAATCAGGCGGCCACCACTATCACCCGGGCCTTGGCGTTGGGCGATGTGCGCCCGCGTGACTTCGTGAAGGTCTTTGCCCGTGAAGTCAGGGTTGGCGCGTTCCTCGGTCTGCTGCTGGGTTCCTTGGGGTTCGTGATTGCCTCACTGGTATTCACTGTGCCGATTGGCTGGGTCATTGGCCTGACCCTCTTGGGAGTGTGCACCATGGCGGCGAGCATTGGCGGGCTCATGCCGCTGCTGGGCAAGGCCGTGCGTGCGGACCCGGCAGTATTCTCCAACCCGTTCATATCAACCTTCGTGGATGCAACGGGCCTGATCATTTACTTCCTGATCGCCACCAGCATCCTGGGGCTCTGATCCGCTGATCCTTTGGGCTGCTGGGCCGCTGGGCCGAGGGCAGACATGCCGCAGCACACACGGGCACGGGGACAGCAACGAAAAAACCTAGTCGGTGACTACTAGGACTTTTCGTGGCATGGCAGCTGCCGCAATGAGCCCCAGAATGGCGCAAACCAGCACCGCCAAAAACACCCCATGGGCCGAGGCAATGATGGTGGCCGGGCCCGTTGCAGCAGCGCCGGAGCCGGCCACTCCTGAGTTAGGTGCGCCGGAGTTAGCAGCTTCGGAGTTAGCCACGATGGTATTCGCCACGGCCCCGAAGATGGCCACGCCCACCGAACTACCAACCGCCCGTGCCAGCATGTTCGAACCCGTCACCACCCCACGTTCGCCCCAGCCCACGGAGGACTGGGCCGCCACGATGGCCGGGGTGGAAGCGAATCCCAAGCCGGCGCCGATGACCAAACAACAGGCCGCCACCACCGCAACATTGGGACGCTCAGAGGTGATAACCAGAGCCAGGGCGCCCAAGACAATGATGGACATTCCCAACACTGCCGTGTTACGAAAGCCGTACCGCATGTACAGGCGGCCGGAGAAGCTTGAGGCAATAGGCCAGCCAATGGATTGGGCGGCTACGGCCAGCCCTGCCAGCAGAGGAACCGTGCCAATGGAGCCTTCCAAAAAGGTCGGAACGTAAGAGCTGAGGCCAATCAACACGGCCCCGACGCCGAGGGAGACCAGCGTAGTGCTCAACAGCAGGCGGCGCGAGAGTACCCACAAAGGCAGAACCGGGTTGGCGGTTCGGCGTTCAACCAGGACAAAGGCGCCGAGGCAGGCGGCGCCAAGCGCAAAACCACCGATGCTTAGTGGCGAACCCCACGCCCATGCCTGGCCGCCCTCAAGCACAGCCAAGATGATCAGCGACATTCCTGTGGCGAGCAGCACCGTGCCGGGGTAATCAATACGGACCCGCCGGCGTTCCACCTTCTCGTGGTAGGAGTGGAGGATCAACACCATAGCCACCAAACACACCGGAACGTTTATGAAGAAGATCCAGCGCCAGCTGACGAACTGGGAAAACAGGCCACCAATGGCTGGGCCCAACACGGCGGCAACTGCCCAAACCCCGGAGAGATACCCTTGAGCTTTGGCGCGCTCCTCGACGGAATATATATCACCGGCAATGGTTGTGGTGGCCGGCTGAATGGCCCCGGCACCGAGCCCCTGCACAACGCGGCACGCGATCAGCACTGGCATGCTCCACGCGAACCCGGCCAGGATTGAACCCGCCATGAAGATGCTGATACCGGCCAGAATGACGGGTTTGCGCCCCAGCGTGTCAGAAAGCTTCGCATAGACCGGGACCGTTACAGCCTGTGCCAGTAGATAGACGGAAAACAGCCACGGGAACGAGGCAAAGCCACCCAAGTTCTCCACGATAGACGGCACCGCTGTGGCAAGGACTGTTGAGTCCAGGGCCACCAGGGCCATGCTGACCATGAGCGCCAGTAGAACAGGGCCCCGCTCGGACCGTAAACCCACCCCGGATCCAGCCATCACCACCTCCTGCACAATGCGCCACCCCCACGGAATGCGCCACCCCCACGGAATGCGCCACCCCCACTCCCGGTTCAGCACGGCACTGACGCGGGGACCGCCGTCGTTCCTGCCTGGGTGCCTGCCTGGGTGCCTGCCCTGGGGGCATCTTCACTGCGCCCGGGACTGTTCCTCTCCAATCTGCACCAAAGCCGGCCAGGCCACAAGAAGCCGGACTCAAGAAGCCTGACTTAAGAAGCCGGACTCAAGATCAAGGGTGGTGAGAAGAGTTAGGGGTTGGGCGCATCTGCGGCCAGCTTGCCCGAGAAAATGAACAAGATCGCGGCGGATACCTCCGCCACGGGGGTGTCCGGGCTGAACAATAGCCATTCCAGCCCGCCCATGAGGGTGGCCCCGAAGATTCCACCGGCCATCAGTAAGCGGCTGCTCTCAGAAGTGCCGGCTGGAACCAGCGGCAACAGTGCGGCACCAAACTCGCTGACCGCCTCACGGCGCAACACCGATACCGCATTTTGCCACACCCTGTCCGTGCGGAAAATTTCCGCCGCCATGAGCTTGGCCAACGCCCTGTTCTGTGCAATCAGCGCCAGCATGTCCGAGACCATGGCCTCAATCGCGGCAAACCCCGCAGCTTGTTCACGGGCTGTGCGCAGCGTCTGCGAGAGCGAAGCCACTCCCGTGGTCAACAGCTCCTCAAAGAGCTTGTCCTTGGAAGAGAAGTTGTAATAAACACTTCCCTTGGCCACACCGGCGCTTTCGGCCACCTCATCCATGGTGGTCCCGGAAATCCCGTGCAGCGCACCGAGCTCCAGCGCGGCAGCCAGAATGGCCTTCTTGGTGGGGGAGATGCGAGGCACTTAGATTCCTTGATTCTTGAACGGAGATTAGCTTCTAATAAGTCTAAAGACATCCGGCGCGCACTCAGCTCACCGCGCCCTGTTGGCTACATCTCCAGTTCCGGATGTAGCCGTTTGATGGAGAACACCCGCTGCCGGCCGGCGCAGAACGCGCTAACTGCCACGGAACCCGCCGCAAGCACGGCCAGGAACGCCACGGAGATCCACAACCGGGAGTCTATTCCACCAGTCATCAACTGCCGAAGTCCATTCACCACGTAAGTGGCAGGCATGAACGGGTGCAGCGCCTGGAAGAAGCCGGGAGTGGTCTCCACCGGGTAGGTGCCTCCGGAGGAGCTCAGCTGCAGCATCAGCAGCACCAGGCTCACCACCCGCCCGGCGGCTGTGCCAAAGACAATGATGAACATTTGCTGCAGCGCCAGGAAACACACCGTGGTCAGATAGATGAAGGCGGCCATCGCCACGGGATACACGGGCTTCATATCCAATCCCCACAGCAGCACGGCCACCATGATCAGCACCTGGCCCAGCCCTATGGCAAGTGCCGGGAGCAGACCTGTCAGAACACTGCGCAGCCCGCTCGCCCCGGCGGCAAGCGCCCGGGTGGGAAGTGCGCGCAGCAGCAGCCAAGAGATCAGGGCACCAACAAAGGTGGCCAAGGCGATGAAGAACGGGGCAAAACCGTCGCCGAAACCATTGGATTGATTGGCCCACTGCTGGTTCATGGCAACAGGGTTTGCTAAGACCCGAGATTTTTCGGAGAGGAGAGCTGCGGAATTGTCGGGGATTGCCTTGCCGCCGTCGTCGAGCTTCTGGGTGAGTGTGTGGCTGCCGGTGGACAATTTCTGGGCCCCGTCAGCTAGTGTGGTGCCGCCTTCCACCAGCTTGCCACTACCACTTGCCAGGTCTGTGCTGCCCGTGCTCAAAGAACCGGCGCCCGTGGCCAGAGCCGCGGCCCCGTCCTTTGCCGTGCCAGCACCTTCGGCCAGCGCAGATGCCCCGCCAGCGAGCTCGGATGCGCCAGTTGCAACACGTGAAGACCCTGTGGCGGCGCTCTCGGCGCCAGTGGACAGCGCGGTGGCGCCGGTGTTCAAGGCGGTGGCACCCTGCGAGAGTTTCCCGGCACCCGTGGCCGCCTCGCCTACCCCTGCGCTGAGTTTGGTGACACCCGCGGAGACTGTGCCAGCCCCGGCGGACAGCTTTGCGGCCCCGTCAGAGAGGGGCGTGATGGCGTTCGTGGAAAGCTGGTGCGCTCCGGCCGCCAACTTTCCGGCCCCGGCTGCCAGGGGAACGGCTGCATCGTTGTGCAACGTCTCCAGGCTCCCCAATATTGCGCTGGCGGGAGTGTCTGCCGGCATGGCCTCCACGGCGGCAATGAGTGCTGCCAGCTGTGTGGATGTGGCCGTGGCACCGGCGGCCACGTCATCGGCCGTGCCGGCCAGAGTTGATGCAGACGCGGAAACCTTGCTAGCGCTCGCAGACAGGGTGCCGGCGCTGGAGAAGACAGAGGCGGCGCCGGTATCCAGTGCCTTGGCGTCTGGGACTGCCTGGGCCAGTGACGTTGCCAAGTCCGAGGCGCCGATGGCCAGGGTGTTGCTTCCCGCTGCCAATGAGGCCGCGCCGGTGTTCAGCTCTGCTACACCGCTGGCCAGTGAACTAGCACCCGTGGACAGTGTGGCTGCGCCGGTGTTTAACGTGGTGGCTCCTCCGGCCAGTGTGGAGACGCCTTGGGACAAGGAGGTGGCGCCGTCGGCGAGTTGGAGGGCACCGTCTTGGAGCGTCACGGTGCCTGCGGCCAGATCCTTCATTCCCGCCACTAATTTACCGGCACCGTCCTTGGCGCTGTCGATGCCCTGGGTGACTTCAGCGGAACCAGACGTTGCGGCCCGGAGTCCTTCTCCGGCGTCGTGCAATCCCACGAGCAGGGCGGAGGAGGTTTGCTCGCCCAATTGCTCGGACACCGCGTCCCGCACCTGGGACATGGCCTGCTTGCCCAAAACGCTCGAGAGGAAGTTATTGGTGTCGTTGAATTCGACGTCGATCATGGTTTGAGCAGGTGTGTCCGTGCCTACCGAGACGGCGTTCTTGGAGAAGTCCGCCGGGATGCTCATGGCGAAGTAGTAGCTACCGTCCGCCACACCCTGCGCGGCCGTGGCCGCATCTGTCTGCTCCCACTTGAGCTCCATGCCGTCCATGAGCTCGGCGGCGAGGTCATCACCGGCGTTCACCGGCGCGCCATCTTTGATCGCACCGGTGTCTTCGTTGACCAGAGCCACAGGGAGGTTGTCCATGTGCTTGTCGGGGGCTTGGAACGCCCACAGGTAGAGGGCGCCGTAGATGAGCGGGATGAAGAGCATCACGGCCACGGCAATTTTGGGCAACTTGCCGCGTTTGAACCGGCCAAGTTCAGTGCCAGAGGATAAAAAGGCAAACATTTAGTGGGACTCCTTGATCGGTTCGGACTGGGCTGTCAGGTGTTCGGAACTGGCTGCCGCCGCCATGGTGAGAAGCGCAGGGCCGACGGCAGGCGGGTTCACCTCGGCGGGGTTCACCTCGGCAGGGTTCTCCACGCGCGGGTTCACATCTGCCGGTTGAAGATTCATATCGATGAGCGCTGGGGCAATGCCCAAGTCTGCCCAGAGCTGATCATCGAAAGACGAGGCGCAGACCACCACATGGGTGCCGGAAGCTGCCAGATCTGCCAGCCGGGCCCAGATGATGGAGCGGGATGCGGTGTTGCGCAGTTGCTCAATGTCATCCACCAGGAGCAGTTCCGGGGCGGACAGGGTGGCTAGCACCAGTCGGAGCAAGAACTGCTGACTCTCCGCCAGATCCCAAATCACAGTGTCAGCGTGGGGGATCGGTTCGTTGCCAAAGATGGGTGAGCAGAGGCGCGCCACCGCCACGTCATTGGGGCTCCGCACAATGGACCACCAGGGTGCGAGCCAGGCGAGGCGTTCGCGCAAAGCAGCCCCCACAGTGACAGATTCCTCGAGGCTGTCGATGCCCACGAATCCGGCCACGGAGCTAATTTTCTGAACGGCGCGCAGTTGGCGGGGGAGGTGATGCCCGCCGACAGTCAGGCTGCCGGAGTCGGGCCTCATGCGCCCGGCCAGTGTGAGCAGCAACGCGGTGCGCCCGCTTCCGGGATCCCCTCGGAGCACTGTCAGACCCCCGTTCGTGTCAAAGGTGAGTGGGCCGTAAACAGGGCCGCGGCCTGCGTTCAACGCGAGGTTGTTGGCATGAATCTGCACAGTGGTTCCTTCTCGTGGGGTGATGGCTGCCTTGCCCGGAGGTTTTTGTTTCCGGGACGGGTAACCATTCCAAGTCTTTGTACTGACCAGTCAGTCTAACAATAATTTGTGGGTTCGCGGCAACTTTTGAAGGCTTCGCTACTCCGTGACCTTGGGCACTAGGCCGGGTGAATGAATAGGCCGGGTGAATGAAAAGGGAGGCGAAGCTAAGGAAAGGATGCGGGCGCTCCTCGCGCCGAGCTAAGTGTTGGCGCATCCTTGCTGGGCCGAGCAGAATCGCGCCGAGCACGATTGGGCCGCTCCGGGTCGCGGTGGCGTGGAATGTCACAACCCTGATCTAGGGTGGGGAATATCACAAGTAGGTACTGCAGCGTTAAGAAGGGGTCCCGTCGTGCCACTCTTTGACGGCATCAGAGCCAGCACTGTTCAAACGGATCGGCTACTCGCCAACGTGCTCACCCGGACCGGGGCAGGAGCTGGCGGGCCCGCCGTCGTGTTTGTCCACGGGAATGTCTCCTCCTCACTGTTCTGGCAGCCGATCATGCTGGCCTTGCCAGATGATGTTGACGCTTATGCCATAGATCTGCGCGGCTTCGGCGGCAGCGAGGGTGCTCCCGTAGATGCAAGCCGGGGAGTGCGCGACTTCAGCGACGATGTCTACTCGGTGGTCCGTGAGCTGGGACTTGGGCCCGTCCACCTTGTGGGCTGGAGCATGGGTGGCGGGGTTGTCATGCAATATGCGCTGGACTACCCCGTTGCAAGCATCACCTTGCAGGCGCCCGTCTCGCCTTATGGTTTTGGCGGTACCCGACTGGACGGGACCCGCCTCACCACCGATGATGCTGGCACCGGGGGAGGCGGGGCTAACCCCGGCTTCGTTGCGGCGCTTGAGGCTGGTGACACGAGTCGGGAAAACCCGCTGGGACCTTGGTCGGTCTACAAGGGTTCCTATGTCGCTGCAGGTTTTGTCTCCGAGCACGAGGACACGTGGGTGGAGTCCATGCTCTCCACTGCGACGGGCCCGGAGAATTATCCTGGCGATTCCGTGCCTTCGGAGAATTGGCCAGGCTTCGCAGCCGGCGCCAGGGGAGTCTTGAACACCATGTCACCGGGTAACTTCAACGTCTCGGCCATTGCAGAGTTGGCCATCAAACCACCCGTTCTGTGGGTGCGCGGTGATGCCGATGCCATTGTCTCTGATGGTTCCGCCTTTGACTTGAACTTCTTGGGCCAAGCCGGTGTGATCCCGGGCTGGCCGGGGCAGGAGAAGGCTCCGGCACAGCAGATGTTGGCACAGACCCGGGCCGTGCTGGAGAGCTACGCTGCGAAGGGTGGCCGTTATTCAGAGGAGGTGTTTGCTGGGTCCGGGCACTCACCGGCACTGGAACAGCCGGAAAAATTCGTGGAGTTGTTGGTGGCGCACGTGCGCGGTGCATAGTGAAGAACGCTTTGTGAGAGGAACCCGTAACGGCCCGTGGGTCGGTCCCGGGGCGTGGGCCGCTACCCGGGGAGATTAATTTGGTGGCATTTGAGAGAATTGCATAGTGACTGTTCTTGATATCCCCACCAGCGAGACCAAATTGGACCTCCCGCCCCTGAAACTAGGCAACATCACGGTAGAAACACCCGTGGTACTAGCCCCCATGGCCGGCATTACCAACACAGCCTTCCGTAGGTTGTGCCGTGAGCACGGAGGCGGTGTGTTTGTCTCCGAAATGGTGACCTCGCGCGCCTTGGTGGAACGCACCCCCGAGTCCATGCGGCTCATCAGCCACGACCCGGATGAAAAGATCCGCTCCGTGCAGTTGTACAGTGTGGATCCTGAAACTGTGGGCAAGGCCGTGCGCATGCTGGTTGAGGAAGATCATGCGGACCACATTGATTTGAACTTTGGCTGCCCCGTGGCCAAGGTGACCCGGCGTGGCGGCGGTGCTGCCCTGCCGTGGAAACTGGACCTGTTCACCGACATTGTCCAGACAGCGGTCCGCGAAGCAACCAAGGGCGGGCTGCCGCTGACCATCAAGATGCGCAAAGGCATTGACGAGGATCACCTCACCTACCTGGAGGCTGGCCGCATAGCCCGCGACGCCGGAGTTGCCGCGGTTGCGTTGCATGGGCGCACAGCCAATCAGTTCTACTCCGGCAAGGCAGACTGGGACGCTATTGCCCGGCTGCGCGAGGCCCTCCCGGATGTTCCTGTCCTGGGCAATGGAGACATTTGGAGCGCCGAGGATGCCATCGCCATGGTGCGCCAGACCGGGGTTGACGGCGTGGTGGTGGGCCGTGGCTGCCAGGGCCGCCCTTGGCTTTTCGCTGACCTGATGTCCGCCTTTGAGGGCAGCGATGAGCGCCACAAGCCCGGCATGGCTGAGGTTGCCGCGGCCGTGTATCGGCATGCGGAACTTCTTGTTGACACCTTCGACGACGAAAACAAGGCCCTGCGTGATATCCGCAAGCACATGGCCTGGTACTTCAAGGGTTATGTGGTTGGCGGGGAATTGCGTGCGGCGCTGGCCTCGGTGCCTACACTCGAGGTGCTGCGCGGGCTGCTCGACCAGCTGGACATGTCCGGGGAATACCCAGGCTCTGACGCTGAAGGCCCCCGCGGCCGCGCCGGAACGCCCAAGCGCACAGCCCTTCCTGCCGGCTGGTTGGACAGCCGCACCGTCAGCGGCTCGGAAAAGGAAGAGCTCACCGGCGCGGAGCTGGACTCCTCCGGCGGATAACCCACCCGCCGCGCCACCACCGGTGTCATGATCCGACATGGCGTTTTAGTGGTGCCTGTGGACCTGCGTCCCCGCCCTGTCCGGCGATGGCCCTAAACTTAGGGACATGTCCGCTGAATTGCAGTCCGTGTATTTGCCCCATGCCCAGCAGCGTTGGGTTCAAGAAGCCCCCAAGAGCACTGTGCGCACAGTGTTTGAGCGGGACAGGGCCCGGGTGTTGCATTCCTCGGCGCTGCGCCGGCTCGGTGCCAAAACCCAGGTGGTGGCCCCGGACACGGACGATTTTGTCCGCACTCGGCTGACCCACAGTCTGGAAGTGGCCCAGATTGGCCGGGAATTGGGAAGGACGCTGGGCTGTGACCCGGACGTGGTTGACACGGCCTGTCTGGCTCACGATCTTGGCCACCCGCCTTTCGGTCACAACGGTGAATCGGTGCTCAATGATCTGGCCCACGCCATTGGCGGCTTTGAAGGCAACGCCCAGACTCTGCGGCTGCTGACTAGGCTCGAGTCCAAAGTTCTTACGGCCAACGGCGGATCGGCTGGGTTGAACCTGACCCGTGCCTCCCTGGATGCCTCCTCAAAATACCCGTGGCTGGCGGTTGATGCCCCCCTGATTGCTGGACTGCGCACCGGAAAATTTGGCGCCTACACCGACGACCTTCCCGTCTTTACGTGGCTGCGCGAAGGCGCCCCGGCCGGGAAGACCTGCATTGAAGCGCAGGTCATGGACCTTGCCGACGATATTTCCTACTCCGTCCATGACGTTGAAGATGCCATTGTGGCCGGTCACGTCCAGCTCAAGTGGCTGGCCAATGCGGACCAGCGTAGCCGGGTCCTGGGCTACACCCAGCAGTGGTACCTGCCCAACGTGGATGTGGCGGAGATCGATGCAGCGTTGCAACGCCTGGAAGCCACTGATGTGTGGGTGCGCCACGCAGATGGCAGCCGCCGCTCCATGGCCGCACTGAAGGACATGACGAGCCAACTCATTGGCCGCTTCTGCCAAAGCGCAGTTGCAGCGACCCGGGCCATTCACGGAACCGGGCCGTTGGCGCGCTACGCGGCTCACGTTGTGGTGCCTACCGAAACGTTGCTGGAAATTGCTGTCATGAAGGGCCTGGCCACCACCTTCGTCATGACTACCGATCACCGCCAGCCGATTTATCAGCGCCAGCAGGATGTACTCAGCGAGCTGGTGGCCGTGCTCAGTGTCACAGGGGATGCGCACCTGGAAACCATGTTTGCCGCTGATTGGCGTGACGCGGACGACGACGCGTCCCGGCTTCGGGTGGTTATCGACCAGATCGCCTCACTCACTGATGTATCGGCACTGGCGCTGCACGAGCGGCTCGTGGGCACGGAGCGGACACTCTTATAATTTTGGCTTGTAATTCTGGCTCGTAATTCTGGCTTGCAGGGCGGCTTGCGCGGGCCGGGGAAGTTCTCAACAGGTGGGCCCGGAACGGAACCTGGGCGCAGGAAACTCACGTAAACTGGCCCGGTGGCTGGCCTGATTAAACGTGAAGATATTGATGAGGTGCGCACGCGCACCGACCTCAAGGAAATTGTTGACGCCTACGTCACCTTGAAGTCCGCTGGAATTGGATCCTATAAAGGGTTGTGCCCTTTCCATGACGAACGCAGCCCCTCCTTCCATGTGCGTCCGCAAATGGGCTATTTCCACTGTTTTGGTTGCCAGGAAAGTGGCGACGTCATTTCCTTCATCCAGAAAATGGATCATATTTCCTTTTCCGAGGCTGTGGAGAAACTGGCTGGCCGGATTGGCTATGAGCTGCGGTATGAGGACGGTGGAACGGGGCCGCGCCGTGAAGATGTGGGCAAGCGCCAGCGTCTGCTGGATGCGCACAAGATTGCCGGCGAATTTTTCCGCGCCCAGCTCCTGACCCCACAGGCAGCGGCGGGCCGGGCCTTCCTGAGTGAACGCGGCTTTGACCGTGAGGCCGCCGAACACTTCGGCGTGGGCTTTGCCCCGCAGGGTTGGGACGCGCTGCTCAAGCACCTCACGGGCAAGGGCTTCACCCACGAGGAACTGAAGCTGACGGGCATGTTTTCCGAAGGACAGCGCGGCATTTATGACAGATTCCGTGGACGCCTGATCTGGCCCATTCGTGACATTGCCGGGGACACTGTGGGCTTTGGTGCCCGAAAGCTCTTCGAAGACGATCAAGGCCCCAAATACCTCAACACCCCGGAAACCAGCCTCTACAAAAAATCGCAGGTACTGTATGGGATCGATCTGGCGAAGAAGGCCATCGCCTCCAAGCGCCAGCTCGTAGTGGTGGAAGGATACACCGATGTCATGGCTTGCCATCTAGCCGGCATCGACACAGCCGTGGCCACCTGCGGAACGGCTTTTGGTGCCGAGCACATCAAGGTAGCCAGGCGTCTGCTCTCGGATGACGGCACGGGCGGCGAGGTAGTGTTCACCTTCGACGGTGACGCGGCAGGGCAGAAGGCAGCGTTGAAGGCGTTCGATGAGGACCAGCGCTTCGTGGCCCAAACCTTCGTGGCGGTGGAGCCCTCCGGAGCCGATCCCTGTGAGTTGCGCCAGCGCAAGGGAGATGAGGCGGTCCATGCCTTGATTCGTTCGCGCCGCCCGCTCTTTGAATTTGCCATTCGCACCACCTTGGCCAAGTTTGATTTGAGCACCGTGGAAGGCCGGGTCAGTGGATTGCGCGCCTCGGCCCCCGTGGTTGCCTCCATTCGCGACGGCTCCACCAGGATGGGTTATAGCCAGGAGTTGGCGGGCTGGCTGGGCCTGGCCGATCCCAACGAGGTCCTGCGCGCGGTCAAGGGCGCCGGGCGTCGTTCTCATACCCAGCCCGGCTCCCATACATCAGGTGCCCACACGCAGTCGGGTTCGCAGGCCCAGCCCGGCGCCCACAGCCAGCCAGGCGCTGCGCTAACGGGGCAGGGGAACCAGAGAGACGGCGTCGTTCATGGCCGGCAGCTGCCGGGGGCCGCAGCGGAGGTGATTGAGGCGCCACCAGCTTTTGTGCGCCCGGATCCGCGAGATCCGCAGGGACGCATGGAGCGGGAGGCGCTGGAAGTGGTTTTGCAGCACCCCGGGTATTTATCGGCAGGGAATTGGCAGCACTTTGCCGCCACGGAGTTTGTGGTGCCTGCTTACAGGGCAATTCAGCAGGGCATCTATCAGGCGGGGGAGTCGCAGGAGGCAACCTCTCAGTGGCTGGAGGGGGTACGGGCTCATGTTCCGCCCGAGTTGGGTTCTCTGGTGGCGGAGCTGGCCCTGAGCCCGCTGCCGGCCACACGGGAGGAAACGCTTCAGCGGTACTGCCGGGATATTCTGCGACGGCTTTTTGAGCTGCAGATCACGCGTTTGAAGGAAGAGCGGCTCGGGGCGTTGCAGCGCATGGATCCGGCGGTCGATCCGGAGAGTTATAACTTGTTGCAGCGAGAGTTGATGGAGTTGGAAACGGCCAGAAGACAGCTTCGGGGGGACGGCTAGGGGGGTTCGGGAGGCCCCGATTTCACAACTGGCCAACCCTTTGTTATTGTTGTTCCTGCACGATCCCCTATAGCTCAATTGGCAGAGCGTTCGACTGTTAATCGAAAGGTTCCTGGTTCAAGTCCAGGTGGGGGAGCCAAAGCAAAAATTGTCTCCGGCCCCTTTCTCGGTCGGAGACAATTATTGCGTTGAGTGTGCAGGAATGATTGGTTTTGATCTAATTTGATTTGAACTGTGAATGACTGCTAGGATTTACTTGCCGCATTCCCCTATAGCTCAATTGGCAGAGCGTTCGACTGTTAATCGAAAGGTTCCTGGTTCAAGTCCAGGTGGGGGAGCTTTCCATAAAAGATCCCCGTCCTCCTTGTGAGGGCGGGGATCTTTTGCGTTGGCCGCTAACCCAGAAATCAGAGTAGGGGGCGCAGGGGCACAAGAACCGTTTCGCTGAAACGAGCCAGCGGGGATCGGTGCTCCCATTCCTCCATCGTCAAGACCTTGGAGTTGACGCTGTCCACCTCGAAGATCGTCTCCATGTCTGCGGCAAAGTCGGAGTCGTGGATTTCAAGATTGATCTCGTAATTGCCCGTCAGGCTGAGCCTGTCAATATTGGCGCTGCCCACCGTTGACCAACTGCCGTCAATGGTTGCGGTTTTGCTGTGGATCATGGCGTTGCGGTACAGCAGAACGGTCACCCCATCCCTGAGTAGCGATGTGTAGAAGCCGCGTGAAAGCCAGTCAGAAAGGACGTGGTTGGAATCCATGGGCAGGATGATGCGAACATCAACTCCTCGGCGGCTGGCCGCGAGAAGGGCCCGCAGAATCTGCTGGTCCGGGATGAAATACGCCATGGTCACGTAAATATGGTTCTGAGCCCGTGCAATAGCATCCAGATAGACCCCGCGGATGGGATAGACCAGATTTGAGGGGATGTTGTTCACGGCACGGACCCGCGGCTCCCAAACCTCCGGGCTGGTTTGGGGTATTTCGGTTCTGGAGCCCGAGCAGTTCTCATTCCACACTGTCACGAAGGCCTGCCGCAGATCCCATACGGAAGCCCCTACCAGGCGCAGGTGGGTGTCCCGCCATTCGGTGGCATACAAGGATCCGATGTTGTAGCCGCCCACAAAGCCGGTCTTGTCATCAACAATGAGGAGCTTGCGGTGGTCTAGCCCCGTGCTGCGCACAGTCTTGGTGAGCATGGCGGTGCGGACTACGGGGAAACGGTAGACATGGACGTTGGGGTGGAAGCGGTAAAAGGAAAAGGGCACCACCAGGTTTGCGAATCCGTCATAAATGATAAACACCTCAACCCCACGTTCTGCGGCGGCGTTGATAGCGTCCTTGAAGGCCTGCCCGGTTTCATCATCTTTCCAGATGAAGGTTTCGATCATGATGCTCTCCTGGGCGTCATTGATCGCCTGGAGCATGTCCTTGTAAAGATCGGCACCGAAGGTGTACGTGGTGAGCGTCGTATCAGCTATGGTCTGTTCAAAAGTACCGGGGTGGGGGAAGCCCTTGCGCTTGCTTCTGTCCCGTTTTTTGACGGTGTCCAAGGCCACCAGGCCCGCAATGACTGCGCCCTGCACGGCAAAGAAGGCCAACAATGAGCGGAGCACGGCTTTCCGGGCGGTTTTGGCAAGGGGAGGGGGGAGTAGTTCATCCATTTTTGAAGTCTAACTGTTAGCGGCCGCTGCAGGATCTGCGGAATCAGCAGTTGGGCAGACCCGGCCTACTGACAAAGGTTAGAGTGCGTGCTTATTCGGTGTCTTCTACATCAATCATGATTTCGTTGTGGCGCAGGAATGAAGGTTTGAAAGGAGGATCGAATCTGGCAAATCGGGGAGCACCCTGAGCCTGTAATCCTGCAACGTTCATAGCATGAGTCAGGCTCACACGATGGTGTTCATAGCTCTGTTGGCTCCACCGGCCGCTGAATCTAATGACAGCAGTGAGACTTTGTGGCACCGCCCGCAGATGGACTAAAGGGTTGGTGGGAGCAGGAGCGTTTTCTAGCGTGGTGCCTTGCGGCAGAACAAACGCCACACGAAAACTCTGTTCCCCTTGTGCTCTTTCTTTTCCAGCACTGTTTCCTGTGATGCCCTGTTGTAGGACCGGGGCTGTCATCTTGATCTTTTCCGAGGAGGAGTCTTGGATAACCGGTGCCGTCATGGCAACTGTGCGGTTCACCCGATTCGCGCCGCTGATGTAGGAAAAGAGGTAGCGGAACGCTCTGTTCCCCGCTTCTTCAAACGGTCCTTCGATGATGACTTCTACCAGGAGATGCTCTGGGTAGCGGCGCAGCTGAAAATCGCTGTAGTCCCGCACCAGGTCATAGTTCAGTTGCTCAGTCATTGCACCACGCTGTCATTGAGCCACGCTGCCTTTGCCCCATGGCGATTTCCCCTAATAATAGTGCGCTAACTTTCTGAATCGCCAACGCTCCTCATGCCTTCCTTGAGTTTTGCAATGGCAAATCCCCAGGCCTGCCCTGCCGTGGTTTGCGGGGGTACGGAGATCTCTTGTGGGTTGGTGAGAACATCGAGCAAAACCGGGCCGTCATGGCGCATGGCTTCCTGCACAGCAGCATCGAGATCGTTGGCATCCTCGACCCGAATCCCATGCAACCCACACGAACGCGCCACCAGAGCCAAATCCGGGTTCGCCAAAATGGTGCCAAATTCCGGTAAACCGCCCTGTTCCTGTTCAAGCTTGACCATGCCCAGACGGCCATTGTTGAACACCACCAACTTCACGGGAAGGTTATAGGCCACTGCCGTGAGGAGATCGCCCAGCAACATGGTCAATCCGCCGTCACCGCAAAAGGCAATCACCTCCCGGGACCTATCCACAGCGGACGCACCCAGTGCCTGGGGCATGGCATTAGCCATTGATCCTAGATTGAAGGAGCCCAGAAGCCGCCTGGTTCCGCTCATGGTGACGAAGCGGGCCAGCCACACGGTGGACATTCCCGTGTCAGAGGTAAAGATGGCATCCGAGGCTGCGTGCCTATCCACCGCCGCGGCCACTGCTTCGGGGCGAATCAGGGCGCCGGGATTATCGAGCACCGTCCTGGCCCTGCCCACAAGCGTGGAATCATAGTCCGGTTCTGCCAGCTTGGCCTGGCGCTGCGTCCACGCCTGATACTTTTCTCTTGCGTCCGCCAAATGCGTTTGGCTTTTCTTTTCCACCAGTGCCGGAAGCAAGGCAGCCAGTGTGAGTTGGCTATCACCGACAACTCCCAAGTCCACATTGGTCCGGCGGCCAATGACAGCGCCGTTGCTATCAATTTGGATGACAGTTTTTCCCTCGGGATAGGAATCACGGTAGGGAAAGTCAGTGCCAATCATCAAGAGCGCCTCGCAGCTTCCAAAGGCGTGCTGTGCAGCGGGGTTTCCTATCAGTCCGGACTGGCCCACCTGGTATGGATTATTGGCTTCCAGCCCTTCCTTGGCCTTGAGTGTCAGGACCATGGGCGCAGCCAGTTTGCGCGCCACCTCCAGCACCGCTTCCCTGGCGCCGCGCGCACCCATGCCAACGAGGAGCGTGACTTTTGCCGCCTCGTTGAGGAGCTGTGCGGCATCGTGAATAACTCCGGGATCCGGCGCGGCGGGCTGAGCGACGTCGACAAAGTGAGGCTGGGCGTCATTAGGACTGGCGGCGCTGCCAATGTCTCCAGGGATGGTTAGCACGGCCACCCCGCGAAGGGTCATGGCGGCGTTGATGGCTTGTTCTAACAGGTATGGCATCTGGGACGGGTGCGTCACTGTTTGGGTGTAGAGCGCCACATCAGCGAAAAGCCTGTCATTGTTTATTTCCTGGAAAAAGTCGCTGCCAATTTCTTCACTGGGAACCTGCCCACAGATAGCCAGTAGGGCAGTGGAGGACTTCTTGGCATCATAGAGTCCGTTGAGGAGATGGATGGATCCCGGGCCTACCGTTCCCATGCAGACGCCCAAGGTGCCTGTCAGCTGGGATTGGGCTCCGGCGGCGAAAGCTGCCACCTCTTCATGCCGGACACCAATCCATTCCAGCCCGTCTTCGCGGCGAATTGCGTCAGTCAGGGGATTGAGGGCATCACCGACCACACCCCATACTGTTTTCACCCCTAGGCCCACGAGTGCTTCAATGATGGTTTCTGCCACGGTGCTCACTGCGATGTCCTCCCGCTGAGACCGCCTTGAGCGGCAAACGAATCCGGGTCCGCTGCGGACCAATCTTCAGCCCAGTCCGCGGGCGCTTGTGCCAACAGCTCGCCGGGGGCCAGCCAGTTGTAAAGTTCGGCATAGGATTTGGTGTTCATGTGTCCGATCCGGCGCCGGATCATCAACGGGTTCAGCCCCGCAGTGCCTTCACTGCCCATTGAGGCCATCATTCGGAGCGCTTCGCTGACGGTTGCTTCCTGGAAACGCTGCACCCGTACGCTCTTGCTTTCAACGTCAAGGGCACGTGCCCGGCGCGGGTCCTGGGTGGTCACGCCCACCGGACAATGGTTGGTGTGGCAGCGCTGGGATTGGATACAGCCGGTGGCCATCATCATGGCCCGGGCTGCGTTGGTGTAATCGGCGCCCTGTATTAGACGCTTGACAATGTCAGTGCCGGTGGCCACCTTGCCTGCAGCGCCAATCCGTATCTGGTCTCGAAGACCAACGCCAACAAGTGCGTTGTGCAGGAGCATCAAGCCCTCCGTCAAGGGTGTGCCCATATGGTCCTCATATTCCATGGGGGCAGCACCCGTGCCGCCTTCGGAACCGTCCACAATAATGAAATCCGGAGCCACGCCCTCGGACACTATGGCCTTGCAGATGGCGAGGACGTCAGTGCGTGAACCAATACACAGTTTGAACCCCACAGGTTTGCCGTTGGCCAGTTCACGCATGGTGGCCATGAAGTGGATGAGTTCACGTGGAGTGGAGAAAACTTTGTGCGCTGCGGGGCTGACACACTTCACACCCTGGGGCACATTGCGGGCCTTGGCGATTTCCGCGCTCACCTTCCCCGCGGGGAGAACTCCACCTATGCCGGGTTTGGCGCCTTGGCTGAGTTTGAGGGAAAGGCACTTGACTGAAGCGTGAGCAGCCTTGTCCGCAAACATGTCCGGATCAAAATCGCCCTCTTTGGTGCGTGCCCCAAAATATCCACTGCCTAGTTCCCACACCAAGTCCCCGCCATGGCGTAAATGATATTCGGTCAGGCCGCCTTCCCCTGTGTCATGGGCGAATCCGCCCATCGCGGCGCCCTTGTTCAACGCCAATATTGCGTTGGCGGAGAGGGCTCCGAAACTCATGGCGGAAACATTCAACAGCGCCATCTCATACGGTTGTGTGCACTCCGGTCCGCCGATGCGAACTGTGGGCGCGTGCTCCGGGGGCTCCAGAGGAGCCGTTGAGTGGACAAGGTACTCGTAGCCAACCTCGTTGACGTCCCGTTCAGTACCGAAGGCCTGTTCTTGATTAGTTCCTTTGGCGCGTTCGTAGATCAAGGACCGGGTATCCCTGTCAAAGGGCCGCCCGTCATAGTTCCGCTCGATGAAGTACTGCTGAAGCTCCGGGCGGATGTACTCTAGCGCGAAACGAAGATGCCCGATAACCGGGTAATTACGCAGAATCGAGTGCTTCTTCTGTGTGGCATCGAAGACGGCCAGAATGAAGAGCGCGGCGAAGATCACTACAGCCACCCACCAACCCGGACCGAAAAATACCACCAGAAGCGCGGAGACTGCTGTCACGAGGAGCAATATGGAAACCATAAGTATCCTGAGCATGACCCCAGCATAAACCCGGGTGCGTGCCGTGTGTCATGTTTTTCAGATCAAACTAGCTGATCACTGCAGCTCGTGCTGAAGCGCGCAGGGGAGCAACCCAAGGGGAGCAACTCGGTGTCATGCATAGCAAAGGCACACCTGACACAACCGGCGGCAAGAGCAGGTTTAGATGGCTGGCACCAACCGTGGCCGCACAATGAACCAGAGGGCTGCCATTGCCAGCAGAATGCAGCAGCCCATGATGATGGCCATGGGAGTGGCTGTGGCCACGCCAACAAAACCCACGATGGGGGTGATGATGCCGGCGAAGCCAAAAGTTGCAGCCCCCAGTAGCGAGGCAGCAGTACCCGCCTGCTTTCCATGACGGGCCAAGCCAAGGACCTGAACCGAGGGGAACATGAATCCGGTGGCACAGATAAAGAACCACAGTGGAATCATGACACCCCACAAACCCAAGCCCAGCTGATCGCAGATAATCATGGCAGCCGCGGCGCTCACTTGGCCTACCGTGGCCCACGCTATAACCCATTGCGGACCGGTATGGCGCATGATCCTCGAAGCGGTCTGTACCCCTGCCACAATTCCCACGGAATTCACGGCGAACAAGTACCCGTATTGCTGTGGTGTGAAGCCGTAGGTGTTTTGGAAAAGAAACGTTGATGCAGACAAATAAGTAAAGAGGGCAGCAAAGTTCAAGCCGCCCACAAATAGCGTGCCGACAAAGAATCTGTCGCTGAAGAGTGCTTTGTAGCGCTCGGCGACGCTTGCGCCGTCGGACTTCCGTTTTTCAGGCGGCAGAGTCTCAACGATGAAAACAGTGGCGGCCACAACCACCAAGCTGCCGTACGCTGCGAGGAACCAGAAGATGCCTGGCCAGTCCATAATGCCCAGCAACTGGGAACCAATCACGGGAGCCAGGATGGGGGCCATGCCGTTGACCAGCGCCATCCGGGAGAGCATCCGGACCAGCTGGTAGCCGCCGAAGAGGTCACGGACCATGGCCATCGCAACAACACCACCACCGGCGGCACCAATGCCTTGCAGCACCCGGAACACCGCCAGCATGGTGACGTCTGTAGACATGGCGGCCCCCACCGAGGCCCCCACATGCAGTGCCGTGGCCAAAATCAGGGGAACGCGCCGGCCGAACTTGTCACTGAACGGGCCAACCACCAGCTGGCCGGCAGCGAAGCCGATGGTGGTGGCAGTCAGTGTTAGCTGAACCGCCGTGGCACTGACGCCGAGTTCCTGACCGATGACAGGAAAAGCTGGCAGGTACAGATCAATCGTGAATGGGCCAAGAGCTGTTAGCAGCCCCAACACGAGAACATAGATCAGCTTTTGCCGGCGAGATAGGGCATCGCCGGGGTGCACGGTGGTGGTCAAGTAAAAAATCCTCAAGAAATATGATCTGCGCGGAGGCTAGGACGTCGGAAAGACATGCCGCCATGTCCTATTTTATGTGCTGTTGTAGCGTTCCCACCACTGTCTGATGGCGGGCACGGGTGGCACAGAATGAGCAACCGCCGCAGGAGCTTTACTATTCCGCAACACTGGCGCGGCAGGTGAGGGCCCTACACAGCGGTCAGGGATGGTAATTTTGACTTTACGGTAGTGCCACCGTGGTGGGGGCACTACAAAGATTTCGGGTTCGTGCCGGTCTCTCAGCAGAGGCGCGGGCCCTCACAATGGAGGCGGTCTCAGTGACGGATCTGCACAAGGATCTGCATATCTCGGCGGACGACAACTTAAGGGGCCACGGTTCTGCCCTGATTGAGGCGGCCAAGACAGCGTCCCGGTTGTTGCCACGGCAGATTAACGATGAAATTGCCTTGGCCAAGCTTGAACTTGAGCACAAGAAGTCCAAGGTGGGCGCACTGGCCGTAGTTGCCGCATTGGCACTTGTGTTCACGGTGCTGTTGGTCATTGCCCTGGTGGTTGCGGCCATCGCAGGTTTAGCCACGCTCATGCCTTTGTGGCTCGCTGCCTTGATTGTCTGTGCGGCCCTGCTGCTGGTCATTGGCATCAGCGCACTCATTGGTTATAAGAAGTTCAAGTCACTGCTGCCTTTGCTTCCCCGGCACGCGTGGCGTGGACTCCGCCATGACCTTGGCATCCTCAAGGAGGGCCGCGACTTTGATCCGAGCACCCTTGACCCGGTGGTTCTGACCAAGGAACAGAAAAAGGCCGCAGCCGCAGAGGCCGACGCCGCCGCAGCCAAGGCAAAGGCTGAACGCGCTGCCAAGGAAGCTGAACAAGGCCCCAAAGCCAATGAGAGCGAACTCCTTGCTCGGACCGCCGCACGGCGTGAACACTTGCTGGGGCTGCGTGAAGATCTACTCTCCGAGGCTGACGTGAAGAAACAGGCCACCTACTTGCTAGATACTGCCAAGACTCGGGCCAAGAAAACTGTTAATAAAGCAGCCTCGAACGCTATTGGCCAGAGCGTGGAAACGGTCAAGGAGCGTTGGAAGCCGCTGGCAATATTCGCCGCCTCTGCCACCACCTGTGTATTTTTGCTGCGAAAGTTGTTGAAGAAATAATTCGCGCCCAATATTTTGCGCACAAGAGGGCCAGTGTCTCCGGTGCTGCGCCGGCTGGCCGTGGTGACCTATTCGTAGGAGGTGAGTGTCTTGGCTGAACGTGCGCCAACAAACATGGACGCTTCCAACGCCATCCTCACCATTCCCAATCTGATCACGGTGGTCCGTTTCCTTGGCACGCCCCTGTTTGTGTGGCTGGTCCTAGCCCGCGAAGAGTACGGATGGGGCGTCTTTGTCCTGGCCATGATGGGCTGCACTGACTGGATTGACGGCTATGTTGCCCGCAAACTGCACCAAACCTCTCAGCTGGGCCGGATCATGGACCCTCTCGCGGACAGGGTTGCCCTGGTAGCGGTCACCATTACGCTGGTGTTGGCGGACATCTTGCCCCTGTGGCTGCTGCTGCTGTTGGTGATTCCAGACGTGGTACTGCTGGCAGTAACGCTGTACTTCTTCCGTGGAGACGCTGATCTCAAGGTCACCATGCTGGGCAAGACGCGGACCGCCGCGCTCATGGTGGGTACGCCCATGCTGCTGCTGGCCAAGGCCCTGGATTCCGAATTTACCTTTGTCTTGGCGTGGCTGATCCTTTTCGCCGGCATGGTGATGCACGTGATCGCGTTCAGCCGCTACATGGTGGCTGTTGTGAGTAAACACCGAGAACTGCATCACCCCGCAGACGCACAGGGTGATGGCAGCCATGCCTCAGGACTGGGCAGACCATGATGTGGATTGCCGTGTTGTGCGCCGTGGCGGGTGCTTTTTTCCTCGCTTTTGGAGCTCAGCGTCAAGGCAGTGCCGTGAAAAGCAACACGGGTGGACTGACACTTGGAGGCTCAGGTTTCCTGCGTCTGCTGACCAATCCGCGGTGGGTATTGGGCCTGATTCTACTAGGTATTGGCACCGCTTTGAATGTGGTGGCACTGACACTTGGAACGTTGACAGTGGTGCAACCCATCGGGGCAATAGCCCTGGTCATCACCACTATTGTGAACTCCCGTGAGGAAGGCATCCGGCTCAACCGGGCAACGGTGGTTTCCATCACCGCCTGCGTTGCCGGTAGTGCCCTGTTTGTCCTTCTGGCGGTCAACGCCGTGCGCGAGAATACGCACGTCACCGCAACAGAGGAACTGACTGTTGTGACGCTCCTAGCCGTGGTTGTCTCCATCTTCGGCGGAACCTTCATTTTGTTCAAGCGGCGTCTGAAGTCATTCTTTTACATTGTCGGCTCGGGCATGCTCTTTGGTTTTGTGGCAGTTCTAACCCGCATTATTTCTAAACAGATCTTCGATCCGAACGGGCTTTTCCTACTCAACGTCCAATGGTATTCACTGATCGCCATTGCGGTGGCAGGAGGACTGGGCAGCTGGTTCGTCCAGAGCGCCTACGCCAACGGTCCTCCAGAATTAGTGATTGCCGGGTTGACGGTCATCGACCCCATTGTGGGAATTGCCATTGGAATTACCATTTTGGGTGAGCTTCGTGACGATGTACCCGCCGTGCTGGCGATTGCCATGGCTGGAGCGGCGATACTTGCTATCGTAGGGGTTATCGCGTTGTCAAGACACCACCCGGATGTTGTGAAACGGCGTCGAGCTGCAAAGAAATAGCAACCTCAACAATGAGCCAGCCCGCGGGCCAGTCAAGAATCCACCAGGAGCTTTATCAGTGTCATCAACTTCGAGCGAAAGCGCCCAAAAGCCGCTGACCATCTTGATCGCGGCAGACACTTACCCGCCCCACATTAACGGGGCGGCACAGTTCTGTCTCCGCCTGGCGACAGGGATGACGGCGAGGGGCCACGACGTACACGTCATGGCATGCCGTGAAGATGGTGGGCCCATGTTTACGCAGAAGCGCCCAGAAGCCACGGTTCACCGGCTGCGCTCACGGCCAGTTCCCACCCACGAATACTTTCGCGTGTGCCTGCCTTGGGAGATCAAGAGGGACATTAAGGCACTTTTTGACGTGATCAAGCCCGATGTGGTGCACGTACAAAGCCACTACATGATTGGCGAGCACGTAGTCTACGAGGCTGCACGCCGGGGCATCCGCATTGTGGCTACCAACCACTTCATGCCGGAAAACCTCAACCCCTTCCTGCCGTTCCCGCAGTGGTTCAAGAACATTGTGGGCCGGGTTTCCTGGCGGGACATGGGCAAGGTCATGAGCCAGGCCGATGTTGTCACAACACCCACACCGCTGGCTGCAAAGGCCATGCATGAGCACGCGTTCCTGCGCAAGGTGCTGCCGTTGTCCAACGGTATTGAGTCGGGCAACTATGAGCTGGCCGAGGGTGAAACAGCGCCCCGCAATCCGTACCCTACCCTTGCCTTTGTAGGGCGGTTGGCCGAAGAAAAGCACATTGATGTCCTCATCGACGCGGTTGCCAAGACGCCTGCCGAGCTGGACCTGCACCTGGTTGTGGTGGGCGGAGGTGAAGTCAAGAATGCGCTCAAGGCACAGGTGGAGAAGTTGGGGCTGTCCTCGCGGGTGACGTTTACGGGCCTGATCAGTGACGAGGAATTGCGTGAGATCTACCTCAAAGCCGATCTCTTTGTCATGCCAGGGACAGCAGAATTGCAGTCGCTTGTGACACTGGAAGCCATGAGCGCCTCCACCCCTGTGATCCTGGCTAACGCCATGGCTTTGCCTCATCTGGTAGATGAAGGAGTCAACGGCTACTTGTTCATACCCAACGACAGCGACGATTTGGCGGCGAAAATCACCAAGGTCATGAGTTTGCCGCCACAAGAGCGTGCTGCCATGGGAGAAGCAAGCCATGCGATGGTGGCTCGTCACGGGCTGAGCAAAACACTGGACACCTTTGAAGATATTTATCGTGGCGGAAGCTACGAGGATCACGCAGTTTAGCCCGTGATCCTCTAAGATCGTAGGAGTGCTTTTCCGCGGAATGAATTTTTCTTGGCAAAGCACCTTACATGGGGCCATAGCTCAGCTGGTTAGAGCGCGGGACTCATAATCCTAAGGTCCTCGGTTCAAGTCCGAGTGGCCCTACATGTAACATCACAGGCCAGGACCCTTTCGGGGGTTCTGGCCTGTTTTTTGTTTAACCGGCGTGAAAACCGGGGATATTCGTGTTGCCGAGGCCACCCGAACTAAGGTAAGTTACTGACGAGTAACATGTTTGGTTTTGGCCAGACAGCCAGTTATCCAACGATGAGTACAAGCAAAGGAAATCCCGTGTCCAAGGCTGCAGTAGATATCAACAACCTCCCCTACGCCGATGGTGACTTCTATGGGTTTGAGCAAATGCTCACCGCGAAGGAACTCGCACGCCTCCATGAAATCCGGGACTTCCTGGCACGGGAAGTCAAGCCCATTGCCACAGACTGCTGGAACCGCGCCGAATTTCCCATGGAGATCATCCCGAAGCTGGCCGAGCTGGATATGATGAGCCCCGTTCATCGCCAAGGGTATTCAAACGTGTTTGCAGGCCTTGCCCATGCGGAGTTCACTCGAGCCGATGCTTCCATTGCCACTTTCATGGGAGTCCATGACGGCTTGTTCACCGGTTCCATTGAGGCGCTGGCATCACAGGAGCAAAAGGATGCCTGGCTGCCGGATATTTACTCCCTGAAGAAGATAGGCGCGTTTGGGCTCACAGAACCCCTGGGTGGCTCCGATGTTGCTGGCGGCACCCGGACCACGGCTGTGCGTGATGGTGATAACTGGATACTCAACGGCGCCAAACGCTGGATTGGCAACGCAACATTCTCCGACTGGGTGGTCATCTATGCCCGCGACGTTGCGGATAACCAGGTCAAGGCATTCCTGGTTGACACCACACTCCCCGGCTACAGCGCCAGCAAGATTGAAAACAAGACGGCCCTGCGCACCGTGCAGAACGCGGACATCGTGTTGGAAAACGTAGTGGTGCCGCATGACTATAAGCTGGCTGGCGGTAACAGTTTCCGCGACACCAACAAGGTCTTGAAGGTCACCCGCCTCGCCGTCGCCTGGCAGGCCGTGGGGCAGCAGATGGCCGCTTTTGACGTGACCCGGCGTTATGCGGTTGAGCGTGAACAATTTGGCCGGCCCATTGCCTCCTTCCAAATGGTGCAGGACCAGCTCGTGAAGATGCTTGGCAACACGGTGGCTTCCACCGGCATGATGGTCCGCCTCTCACAGCTTGAGGACTTGGGCCAGGCCAAGGATGAACAGTCAGCGCTCGCCAAGGCGTTCACCACTGCGCGCATGCGCGAAACCGTGGCCATGGGACGTAGCCTCTTTGGCGGCAACGGGATCGTTTCTGACTACGAGATCGCCAAAATCTTCGCCGACTCTGAAGCCATCTACTCCTACGAGGGCACCTACGAGATCAATACCCTTGTTACCGGGCGCGCCATTACGGGAATATCCGCCATCGTCTAACCTTCTTGTTTGACTCCATGGACGCACCGGGTCATGGCGCCAGCGGCAGCAGTACCGACGGGCGCAGGTCCAGGATGAATTGCAAGGGATTTAGATAGTCATCCCCGCGCCGCACACCCCAATGCAGGCAAGAATGAGCCGGTGAGCTCTCGCAATGCGTAGGCCCTTCCATGGTTCCCAACTGCTGCCCTCGTGCGACGGCGTCACCTACCTTTAGTGGGGACGTGACGGGTTCGAAACTCAGCCGCAAACCATCTTCTGTGGCAAGGGTGAGGACCGCTCTCGTAACCACGACGCCGGAGAAACTCACCACCCCTTCGGTGGGTGCCAGCACTTCTGCGCCCTGCTCAGCGGCCAAGTCCACACCCCGGTGGCCGCTGAGCCACGGGTGTGGCGGTGGATCAAAAATGTGAATCACCTCCGGTTTCCCCGCCAGCGGCCAACCCCAGGCGAGGGAAACAGGTAGGGGAGTGGCCGAGGTGGTGCGAGGCGGTCCGTTCCCAAGCTGTGCGCCGGCTGAAGCCCTCGCCTCGGATGAAGCCAGGGTGGATGCGGCCAGCGCGCCGGGTGCCGGTCCAGGCAATAGTGCGATGGATAGCAGCACCGCTAGAAGCAGTGAGATTCGGCGCGAAAACAAGTTCATCCTCCCAGCGTGCGCCAACAGTACTCCCTACTAAAAGGAGACAGGCGTTCAATGTGGCTGACCCGCCGAGAAGTGGGGCTGTGGGGGAGTGAAAGTGGTAAGTCACCAACGCGGCGCTGTAGTAGCATTGACAGAGCAGTGCACTGTTTGTGCACTGACTACGCGCACCCCACCCTGATGAGGTATTCAAGATTTTTCTTGAATCCTGCAAAAGGATTGTGCCCATACGGTCCACCTTGCGGTGGTTCATGGACAGCACGATGGGTGCCAGGAGCAGAGGGAAAAGTTCGGGGAACCGGTGCGAAACCCAAGGCTAAATAACCGTAAATAACTAATAAGGAGCGTCGGCATGCCCGTCGTAACAATGCGCCAGCTGCTTGACAGCGGCGTCCACTTTGGACACCAGACCCGCCGTTGGAACCCGAAGATGAAGCGATTCATCCTCACGGAGCGCAACGGCATCTACATCATTGACCTGCAGCAGTCACTGTCCTTCATTGACCGGGCGTACGAGTTCACGAAGACCACCGTTGCACACGGCGGAACCGTACTCTTCGTCGGTACCAAGAAGCAGGCTCAGGAAGCCATCGCAGAGCAGGCCACCCGTGTTGGCATGCCTTACGTAAACCAGCGCTGGTTGGGCGGTATGCTCACCAACTTCCAGACGGTTTCCAAGCGTATTGCTCGCATGAAGGAACTCGAAGAGATCAACTTCGAAGACGTTGCTTCCTCGGGCCACACCAAGAAGGAGCTCTTGCTCCTCAAGCGTGAACTCACCAAGCTGCAGACCAACCTCGGTGGTATCCGCAACCTGACCAAGGCACCGTCCGTGCTCTGGGTTGTTGACACACCGAAGGAACACCTCGCCATCGACGAGGCACACAAGCTGAACATCCCAGTTGTTGCCATCTTGGACTCCAACTGCAACCCTGACGAAGTTGATTTCCCGATCCCGGGTAACGACGACGCCATCCGCTCCGTTGCGCTGTTGACCCGCGTTATCGCCGATGCTGTTGCAGAAGGCCTGATCGCCCGCAACAACAAGGCAACCGGCAACGCAGAAGCACCCGCTGAGCCCTTGGCTGAGTGGGAGCGCGAACTCCTCGAAGGCGACAAGGCTGCCGCTCCGGCCGAAGCCGTTGTTGAAGCACCGGTTGAAGCTGTTGTAGAAGCACCGGCTGAAGCCGCTGCCGAAGCCGTAGTTGAGGCACCTGCCGAAGACGCAACCGAAAAGTAAAAACTTTTCCCGGTAGCCCTGAAGGATTTACCCTCAGGGCTACCACCTAAGGCACCGGATACTGGCAGGATCGCACCGCTGACAAAGCGCAGCGGTCCTGCCAGAACTGGCCTATCACAGATTTATATACTCAAACATCTACACTGAGGGGTTCATATGGCGAACTACACCGCCGCTGATATTAAGGCTCTGCGCGAGCGCACAGGCGCTGGAATGATGGACGTCAAGAAGGCTCTCGACGAGGCAAACGGCGACGCCGATAAGGCCATGGAGCTCATCCGCATCAAGGGCCTCAAGGGCGCCACCAAGCGTGAAGGCCGCTCCACTGCTGAAGGCCTGGTTGCCGCAGCCGTTGAAAACGGTGTTGGCGTCATGGTTGAAATTAACTGCGAGACTGACTTTGTTGCCAAGGCTGCTCCCTTCATCGATTTCTCCAACAAGGTGCTGGCCACGGCCATCTCCTCCGGAGTAACCGACGTTGAGGCCCTGCTCGCTGTTGATGTTGACGGCAAGCCCATGTCTGAGGTTGTCATCGAAGCCGGCGCACTCTTGGGTGAAAAGGTTGCTATCCGCCGCCTTGCCCGCGTTGAAGGTGCAACCGTTGACGCTTACCTGCACAAGACCTCCAAGGATCTGCCTGCACAGGTGGGCGTACTGTTTGCCGTTGACGGTGACAACCAGGAAGTTGCACACGACGTAGCCGTGCACATTGCTGCCATGTCCCCGACGGTCCTGAGCCGCGACGAAATCGCTGCCGAGACTGTTGAAAGCGAACGCCGCATTGCTGCCGAAACCGCACAGGCCGAGGGTAAGCCCGAAGCTGCCATGACGAAGATCGTTGAAGGCCGGTTGACCGGCTTCTTCAAGGAAATGGTCCTCGTTGACCAGGCCTTCGCCAAGGATTCTAAGAAGAGTGTTGGCGCTGTTCTGGAAGAAGCAGGCGTCAAGGCTGTTGCCTTCGCACGCTTCCGCGTCGGAGCATAACTCCACATTTTTGTGCTGCTCATCTCCGAGCAGTCAGACGGATGTGACGAAGAAGGGGTAGCCGCAAACTGCGGTTGCCCCTTCTTTGCGTGCAACGTCGGATAAGATTTTAGACGCACCCCTGTGGGCCGGTAAAGCACCGGCTTTGGGTGCCAGCAAACAGCATCACAAACAACGGCACCCCGGCAATTGGTACCAGGCTAGCCCTGCTCACGGGCAGCCACGTACCTGTACCCACGGAAGGCATCATGACCACGAATATTTCGCAGACCGAGCAGAGCAGCGCAGCACCCGCAGAAGTGCCAGCCAAACGCCGTCGTGTGTTGTTGAAACTCTCCGGCGAGGTCTTTGGCGCAGGAAAATTAGGTGTTGACCCGGACACCATCCGCGGCATAGCCCAGCAGATTGCCAGCACGGTAGACAGGGTGGAAGTGGCTATTGTTGTTGGCGGCGGCAACTTCTTCCGCGGCGCTGAGCTCTCCGCATCGGGCATGGACCGTTCGCGTGCCGACTACATGGGCATGCTCGGAACCGTCATGAACTGCCTGGCATTGCAGGACTTCCTGGAGCAGGCAGGCGTTGACACCCGCGTCCAGAGCGCCATCACCATGGGACAAGTTGCCGAAGCGTACATCCCCCGCCGTGCCATCCGACACCTTGAGAAGAGCCGCGTGGTCATTTTTGGTGCTGGCGCAGGCCTGCCGTACTTCTCCACCGACACGGTTGCCGCCCAGCGTGCCCTAGAAGTCCACGCCGACGTGGTACTCATGGCCAAGAACGGTGTTGACGGCGTCTACACCGCGGACCCCAAGAAGGACCCCACGGCAATCAAGCTGGACACGCTCAGCTACGACGAAGCCATGGCCCGCGATATTCGCGTCATGGACCAGACCGCGTTCAGCCTGTGCAGGGACAACAACGTGAGCATGCTGGTTTTCGGTATGGAGGGCGAAGGCAATGTTGCCCGGGCCATCCTTGGCGAAGAACTGGGCACCATGGTTACCCCGTAAATATTGCCGGACCCGCTGGGCCGCTGGGCGCTGCTGGACCCCGGTCACGGTAGGATGGTTGAAGGATTGCCGTGGGCATGTGCCGCGGAAAAGTTGTGCACACTTATTGAGGGAGAGACGCGTGATTGAAGATACCTTGCTCGAGGCCGAGGAAAAGATGGACAAGGCCGTAGAGGTAGCCAAGGAGGATTTCTCCGCGGTTCGCACCGGCCGTGCCAACCCCGCCATGTTCCACAAAGTCATGGTGGATTACTATGGTTCACCCACACCGTTGCAGCAGTTGGCCGCCTTCGCTGTTCCGGAAGCCCGTACGCTGCTCATCACACCGTTTGACAAGACCTCTATGCATGACATTGAGCGCGCTCTGAGTTCTTCCGAGGTTGGCGCCAACCCGTCAAACGACGGCAATGTTATCCGCATTATGATGCCGGAATTGACGCAGGAACGCCGCAAGGAATACGTCAAGATTGTGCGCACCAAGAGTGAAGACGCCAAGATCTCCGTGCGCAACATTCGCCGCAAGGCTAAGGAACAGCTGGATAAGCTGGTCAAGGATGGCGATGCCGGTGAGGACGAAGGAAACCGCGCGGAAAAGGAACTGGACGCGCTCACCAAGGCTCACACAGACAATATCGATGAGTTGCTCAAACGCAAGGAAGTCGAGCTTCTCGAGGTCTAATGAAGGACCCCCAGAGCACGCCGGCCGGCTCCGATTCGGAGCCGGCCGCGTCAAATCCAGAGCTCAAGTTGGCTCAACCACCAGCCGAGTATCAATTCCCCTCACGGAAAGCCCGTCGCCAAGCTGAGCTGACAGGCATGATTCCCGTTATAGTGCCCAAAAACAGTCCGGCAGCAAAAACTAATCTCACCGAGAGAGCAACCGATAGTACGGACACTGCCACTGAATCCGGGACGCAAGAGCAGGAAGAGCCGGCAACTGCCGGGGACTCCCAGGCCAGCGCCCAGACGCAGGGACAGGTAGGCGAGCCAGCCGTGACGGCGCGTGGCAACGACGACACCCTGGCCAACAATGCCGAGGCCGTGGCTCCGGAGGAGATGGAACCCTCCCTGATAGCTCCGGGGCCCGTTTCGGCACTGGCGGTGACAGGTATCCCACTGATCCCCGTGCCACAGGGCCCCATTGGAGCAATGCCTGACGTTGCTACAACACCCAAAGCACAGCGCACCCCTAAAGCCGGCCGTGACTTGCCAGCAGCAATCACTGTGGGTGTCATTTTGCTGGGGTTGGTTCTGGGGTCCTTACTGTTCTACCCCGTGGGTTTCGTAGCTCTGGCCACCGTGTTCGCCTGCGTCGGAGTCTGGGAGGTGACGCGCGCCGTCACCGGTAAAGGGATTAAAGCTCCCTTGACCCCGGTAATGGTGGGTGCCCTGGCCATGCCATCGGCTGCTTACTTTGCTGGTTCCGAGGGCCTCCTTTTCGCCCTTGTTGCCAGTGCCGGTGCCACCGTTTTATGGCGCTCACTGGATTCCGAGCCGGGAGCTGTCAAGAGCATTCTGGCCGGTCTTTTCACCCTCATGTGGATACCGTTCCTGCTCAGTTTCGTCTTCTTGATGTTGCGTGCGGAAAGCGGCCCCACACTCGCATTGACACTGGATCTTGGACACGTGAACGCCGGCGTGGTGCAAGTGATCATCATGCTCCTTTTGGTTGTTGCAAACGATACGTTCGGCTACTTGGTGGGGGTGTTGTTTGGCAAACATCCCATGGCACCAAAGATCAGTCCGAAAAAGTCTTGGGAAGGTTTTGCCGGATCTCTGGGTGGAGCAACCCTTGTGGCTATTCCTGCAACAGTGTTCTTGCTCGATCAAGACTGGTGGGTTGGTTTGGCCCTGGCCGTGGGTATGGTCTTTGCAGGCACTGGCGGAGACTTCGCCGAGTCAATGGTGAAACGAGAACTCGGTGTGAAGGACATGAGTAACCTCCTTCCCGGCCACGGCGGGGTCATGGACAGGCTGGACTCCATCCTGTTTGCCGCTCCCGTTGCTTATGTGATCTTTACTGTTTTGGGCAGTTTCTAACTCTAGAAACCCGTGCTTTGCAGCGTATGTTGCACCTCTAACGAGAAATGTTCAAGGAATGACTGTGACTGTGGAAGAAACACACCGGACCAACTCCAAGTTCAAATTGGTGGGTCCCAAGGAAGTTGGATACAACGTCAAGCAAGTAGACGTGTTCTTGGAACGTGCCCGCGCCTACTTCCTCAACACTGATACGCAGGGCAAGGCAATCACCAGCTATGACGTGCGTACGGCCTCTTTTGATCCGGCCCGCGGAGGGTACAGCGCCCTGGCGGTGGATGCGGCCATGGATCGGATTGAAGACGAGTTTGTGTTGCGTGAGAAGGAACTGCTCATCGCCTCTGAGGGTGAAAAAGCGTGGATGATGAAGATCGGCAAGACGGCGTCGGTACTGCGTGGACGGCTGCACCGCCCCGACGGGGAACGCTTCCGCCGCCCGGCAAGACGCAACGCGCAAAGCTACACCATTGAAGATGTGGACGTGCTGTGCCGTGAACTTCTGGTCTACATCGAAGACAACGGCGAGCTGAGCGTAGATGTAGTCAGGCGTGCGGTGTTCGCCCCGGCAAAGGGAACCGACGGTTATGAAGAAAGCCAAGTTGACGCCTTCCTTGACCGGGTTGTTGAGCTCATGGCCTCGATTGACCCGGTGCCCGGCAAATGAAGTCCGGCCAGTAACACCCAGCAAGCAAGCACTTCCCGAAGCCCCCGCTCAACCAGCCTGAGTCAACCGGCCTGTGAGCGGGGGTTTTCTTGTGCCAGCGGCCGTTCCGGCACATGGAGCTTAGTCATGAACCGGGAGAGTGAGGCGCTGCGCCGGTGTTTTGTGGCTTTGGAGACCAGGATGGTGACCAGGAATGCTGCCGGGACAGTCCATGCGGCGGGCTGGGTCAGCACATCACGCCACGGTGAATTGTGCGCCACCCCGGAGCCAAGAAGTATTGCGGCACCGCACAGCAGCCCGCCGGTGAGCATTCCGGCCACGGCACCGGCGTCGGTAAGCCCGCGCCACCAGATACCCAACAGCAGCAGTGGGCAAATGGTGGAGGCAGTGAATGCAAACACAAGTCCCACACTTCCCGCCAACGCCAGTGAGTCTGTCATCATGGCAAAACCAAACGGGACGACGGCGGCAAGCACGGCTGCGAGTCGGAATCCCCTGACGCTTCCCCCCAGGAGATCCTGGCTAATGACGCCGGCCAGGGAGACCACTAAACCTGAGGTAGTTGATAGGAATGCGGCAAAGGCGCCAGCTACCACCAACGCGGACAGCATGTCACCGGCCACGCCTCCTACGAGTGTGCCCGGGATCAGTAGCACCGTGGCGTCAGGGGACTCCCCGGCTCCTGGCATTGGCAGAAACGCTCGTCCCAGCACCCCGTAGATAGTGGGGAAGAGATAAAAAATAGTGAGGAGTCCCAAAACGATCAAGGTGGTGCGCCGGGCAGCAGCGCCGTTGGGGTTGGTATAGAAACGGACTAGGACGTGAGGCAGTCCGAGGGTGCCAAAGAGCAAGGCGATGAGCAAGGAAAAGGTGCGGTAGCTTGAATCGCCCGTGATGGGAGCGGCTGGGGGGAACAGTTCCGTGCCGGTCTGCAGGACGGTTCCGGGGCCCTCGCCTGCCAGCATCAGGAGGATGAAGATGGCGGGAACGGCTAGGGCAGTGAGCTTAAGCCAGTATTGAAAGGCCTGCACAAAGGTTATTGAGCGCATGCCGCCCGTGACCACTGTCAGAACCACAACCACTACTACGACGCCGGCCCCAACCCATGAAGGCAGCCCCGTGGTAGTGCGTATGGTCAGCGCTGCCCCATGTAATTGCGGCACAATGTAAAACCAGCCGACTATGACCACCAGAACACTTGTGACATAGCGGGCTGTTGTGGACTCGAGTCTGGCCTCGGCGAAATCCGGAATGGTGTAAGCCCCTGAGCGGCGCAGGGGAGCGGCCACAAAGAACAACAGCATGAGGTATCCGGCGGTGTAACCGATGGGGAACCACAGGGCATCGATTCCGGAAATGACGATGAGTCCGGCGATGCCTAGAAAACTGGCGGCGGAGAGATATTCTCCGCCAATGGCGGAGGCGTTCCACCAGGGGCGCACTGTGCGGGAAGCTACGTAGAAATCACTGGTGGTCCGGGAGACTCGCAGCCCGTAAAAGCCAATAAGGGCTGTTGTGACGGAGACAAGAATCAGGGCCGTGTAGCCAATGCTCGGATTCATTTCTCCTCCACAAGGTCCCGGTACTGGGCCTCATTTTTGGTGGCCGCACGAACATAGAGCCAGGCGCAGACACCGATGATGGGGTAGGCGCCCACTCCAAGGAGAAGCCACGGTGCGGGGATACCCATAATGCGCCACTGTGAAAAGAATGGCACCCAACTCACCAGCACCCAGCAGAAAAGCAGGGACGCCATGAATCCTGCGGTCACCACTAAGGCAAGGCGCAATTGCGAACGGATCAGTGACTGCACCATGATCTCGCCCACGGCCGATTGTTCGGCAACCTCTTGTGAAACTGAGGTTGTGGCGGGAAGATGGGGGGCTTGGGTGCGCGGGGCTGACACCCGGACCCTGCCGGGCGCTGGGGGGCGGCCGGGGCCAAGGCTCACGGAGCGGGCCGCACGCGGGTGGCCTGCAAATGGTCGCGGAGGACGGGCACGTGCCTGCGACTGACAGGAAGAACTGCACTGCCCACTGACACGGTGGGTTTTGCGGTGCTGAGCCGCAAAGCAGTGACAAATTGCATGCATACCAGATAGGAGCGGTGAATACGTAAGAATCCGGCCTCGGCCCAGCGTTGTTCAAGATCTGCCAGTGGGACACGGATCAAATAGCTGGCCTCGGCTGTGTGCAGCCGGGCGTAGTCGCCCTGCGCCTGCACGAACTTGACCTCGTCCAAGCGGATGATCCGGCTGATCCCGCCTTGGTCTACTGTGATCATTTCTACTTCGTCGACGGCGGCCGGGTGTGCCACAAGTTCCACTACCCTGTCCACCGTCCGGGTCAAGCGTTCCGTGCGTAGTGGCTTAAGCAGGTAGTCAATGGCGGCGAGCTCAAAGGCTTCGAGGGCACGGTCGTCATCGGCCGTCACAAACACGACGACCGGCGGGTTGGGGCGCTGGCCAATGAGCTCGGCTAGTTCCAGCCCGGACAGCCCTGGCATGTGGATGTCCAAGAACACGGCATCCACCTCATGTGCCGCCAAGAGATCGAGGGCTTCGGCCCCGCCCATGGCTTGGTGGATGGTGCCGACACGGGGGTCCCGGCCCAACAGAAACGCCAATTCCTCGATAGCAGGCAACTCGTCGTCAGCAACAAGCACATTGATCATGGGGCTAAGCCTAACCGCCGAGGGGCCCCGCCCGAGCGAAGCGAGGGGTGGGGAGGCGGAGAGGCGCTAACCGCGGAAGGGGCCCCGCCCGAGCGAAGCGAGGGGTGGGGAGGCGGAGAGGCGCTAACCGCGGAAGGGGCCCCGCCCGAGCGAAGCGAGGGGTGGGGAGGCGGAGAGGCGCTAACCGCGGAAGGGGCCCCGCCGGAGCGAAGCGAGGGGTGGGGAGGCGGAGAGGCGCTAACCGCGGAAGGGGCCCCGCCGGAGCGAAGCGAGGGGTGGGGAGGCGGAGAGGCGCTAACCGCGGTAGGGCGCTGAGCCGTGTTGAAGTGTTGACATGTGCTGCGGGTGCTTGCTTTGATGGCGGGATGATGAAGGAAGCTGATGTGGCGTTGTGGCGTTTAGTCCATGATGAGCGCCAAGCACTGATTGCGGATCTGGAGCCATTGGCCTCCACCTCATGGCTTAGTGCCTCCACCTGCCCGGGGTGGAATGTCCATGATGTGCTGGCCCATCTCGTGGACACGGCAAAAACCACCCGTCTGAGCTTCATGCGGGACATGCTGGCTGCTCGCTTTGATTTTGACCGCGCCAATGCTGTTGGCGTAGCGAGGGAGAAGGCCCAAGACCCGCAGGAGACGCTCGCCGAGTTCCGTGCTGTGCGTTTGCGCACCTCTTCTCCACCGGCACCTTTAGCCACCCGCCTAGTGGAGGCGTTCGTGCATGGGGAGGACATCCGCGGCCCGTTGGGGATTGACCGGGACTACCCGGCTGAGAACGTTGCCACGGCCTTGGCATATCAGCTGAAGACCTCAGTGAAGATGGGCGGTGGGAAGGAACTGGCCAAGGGGTGGCACATGATGGCTACGGATACCGTGTTCAGCCATGGTGCCGGCGCCGAGGTTCGAGCTAGTGCCATGGCACTTTTGCTGGCAGTTTCCGGCCGTCCGGTGGCCGTCACCGAATTCAGCGGTGCAGGGGCGGAAACATTCGCAGCAACGCTCTAAACCCAGCGAGTTTGGTAGCGTCAAATAAACGGTGCGGAGTCGATTTTTTAGGCGTCGTGTCCGGGCTGGTTCTTGGGCACCGTCATGGTGATCAGCATCCCGTGGCCCACCCCTGTGTCAATGGTGAGGCCGTGGTCGTCCCCGTAGACCTGCCGCAGCCGGGTATCGACGTTGCGCAACCCTACATGGGTGCCGTCCTGCTGGCCTGCCAACACAAGGCGCAGTTGCTCCGGATCCATCCCCACGCCGTCGTCCTCAATGGTGACTTCCGTGTAGGCGCCTAAATCACGGGCTCCGATCTGCACCAGCCCTTTGCCCACCTTGGCCTCGATACCGTGCCGGACAGCATTCTCCACGAGTGGTTGCAGGCTCAGGAAGGGAATGACGGTACTCAGGACCTCCGGGGCAATCTGCAAGCTGACCTGAAGCCTGTCCCCGAAGCGGGCGTTCTCCAGCAGCAGGTAGCGGTCAATGCAGCGCAGTTCCTCGGCAAGCGTGGTGAAATCACCGTGCCGGCGGAACGAGTAGCGAGTGAAATCGGCGAATTCCACCACCAGATCCCGGGCCCGCTGCGGATCAGTATTGATGAAGGAAGCAATGGCATTGAGCGAGTTGTAAATGAAATGCGGGCTGATTTGGGCGCGCAGGGCACGCACTTCCGCCTCTGCCAGGAGCGTGCGGGAGGAAGTAAGCTCAGCCAGCTCCAACTGGGCGGACACCCACGCAGCAACCTCGTTGGTGGCCCGGACAAGCCCCGCACTGGGTGACTTGGACAAGATGATCACGGTTCCTACAGCCCGTGAATCTACTTTGAGTGGGCAGATCACGGCAGCTTTGAGTTCACCGTCCGGGGGTAGCCCCAGCGATTCGCGCAAGGTCTTATCCAGCGTGGCCACCTGGGTGCGGCCGTTGCTCAGTGCCTTTGCTGCCAAGGCCATGACCACCTCGGAGGTAGGTTCGCGCGCTGTGGTGCCTGTCCCATCCCACGCCAAGAGGCGGGCGCCGTCGGTCATGGCAAAGGCTGCACAGTTGAGCAATGCGCGCAACTGTTTGCTCGCTTTGAGGGCGCCGGCCGGTTCCAGCCCGTCACGCAGTTGTTCACCGGCGGCTGCCGCTGAGTGCAGGGCGGCGAACGTTGCATGTTCGGCGTCGGTGCCCAATTCGCGGTAAGAACGCGAGAGCCGGAACCCTACTAAAGCAACAACGGCGACGGCGGCCACCACGGCTGCAATGGCGATGACCAGCAGGAGCGTGGAGTCGCTCAGAACAGGAGAAGACATGCTCCCAAGAGTAACCGGCCCGGGCGGTGGCGTGAGGCGGGACAGCTGAAAGGAAAACTACCGTTCGGCGCACGTCTGAGACCGTTCACCGCGACAACACCCAATACACCCCAGGGCGTGAGCAAAAACACTTCATAGTGAAAGAGATCACATCACTTGAGGAGGAATCATGGGTAATTCTGCCCACGCACGTGCTGAAGGTCCAGTGGACTTTATTGCGGAACAGAACTCGGAAGAGTTCAAGAGTTTGCGCAAATCACACAGGAACTTTGTTTTCCCGGTAGCCATTGGCTTTCTGGTCTGGTACTTCGCCTACGTCCTGTTGGCCGCTTACGCCCATGACTTCATGTCCATCAAGGTGTGGGGCAACATCAATGTTGGTTTGATCTTCGGGATGCTGCAGTTCGTCAGCACCTTCGGCATCACCACGTGGTACGTCATGTACGCCAACCGCAAACTTGACCCCCAGGCAGCGGCCATTCGCCAGCGCCTGGAAAAGCAGATTGATTCAGACGCCAAGTCCAAGGAAGAGGTCTAGCCCGTGAGCCTATCCTCCGCTCTGTTAAACGTTGCACCGCTGGCGAAGTCGCTCAGTGAACAAACCAAGGAAAATTCTTGGATCAACATTTTGATCTTCATTGGCTTCGTGGCCGTCACCATGATTGTGGTGTTCCGCGCCAGCCGCAACAACAAAACCGCTGCCGACTACTACGCAGCGGGCCGCTCCTTCTCCGGCGGCCAGAACGGTACCGCGATTGCCGGTGACTATCTCTCCGCCGCATCCTTCCTGGGCATCACCGGTGCCATTGCCGTCAACGGCTACGACGGCTTCCTGTACTCCATCGGTTTCTTGGTGGCCTGGCTTGTAGCCCTGCTGCTTGTAGCGGAACTGCTGCGCAATACCGGCAAGTTCACCATGGCCGATGTCCTCTCCTTCCGGCTCAAGCAGCGCCCCATTCGCATTGCCGCCGCCACCACCACCTTGGTGGTTTGCTTCTTCTACCTGCTGGCCCAGATGGCTGGCGCCGGCGGACTAGTCTCGCTGCTGCTTGGCTTGGACAACACCAACAAGGCCGGCCAGAACATTGTGATCGCCGTGGTGGGCGTGCTCATGATCGTCTACGTATTAATCGGCGGCATGAAAGGCACCACATGGGTGCAGATCATCAAGGCGTTCCTGCTGATCATTGGCGCGGCCATCATGACCATCATCGTTTTGGCCATGCACGGTTTCAATCTCTCTACCCTCATGGACGCCGCAGTCCAGACCTCTATCAACGAAGGCGGTGTGGGCGAGGCGTTGCTGAATCCGGGCGCCCAGTACGGCAAGGCCCCGCTTGACTTTGTCTCCCTGGCCCTGGCCTTGGTCTTGGGTACCGCGGCCCTGCCCCACGTGCTCATGCGCTTCTACACAGTTCCCACCGCCAAGGAAGCCCGCAAGTCCGTGGTTTGGGCCATCTGGCTCATTGGCGCCTTCTACGTCTTCACCCTGGTTCTTGGCTACGGTGCAGGTGCACTGATCGGCAAGGAAGCCATCCTGGCGGCCCCGGGCGGCGTCAACGCGGCGGCTCCGCTGCTGGCCTTTGTGGTGGGCGGGCCCCTGCTGCTCGGCTTCATTTCCGCCGTTGCCTTCGCCACGATCCTGGCTGTTGTTGCAGGCCTGACCATCACGGCAGCCGCATCCTTTGCCCACGACATTTACTCCAACGTCATTGTCAAAGGCGAGCCCAAGCCGGAAATGGAAGTCAAGGTTGCCCGGCGCACTGTCATTGTGATTGGCCTGGTCGCCATTGGTGGCGGCATCCTGGCTAACGGGCAGAACATCGCCTTCCTGGTGGCTCTGGCCTTCGCCATTGCAGCGTCCGCAAACCTGCCCACGATTGTGTATTCGCTGTTCTGGAAGAAGTTCACCACCCAGGGTGCGCTGTGGAGCATGTACGGCGGCCTTGCGGCGGCCATCCTCTTGATCGCGTTCTCACCGGTGGTCTCCGGCAACCCGAAGGCCATGATCCCGGGCGCTGATTTCTCTTGGTTCCCGCTGGCTAACCCCGGCATTGTTTCCATCCCGCTGGCATTCTTCCTGGGCTGGTTGGGCACGGTCTTGGATAAGAACACTGAGGACCCGCGCATTCAGGCCGAGATGGAAGTGCGCTCACTGACAGGCATTGGCGCCGAAAAGGCAGCTGATCACTAGCCACCTTCTCTGAACAAGACAAACACAGCGCAGGCCCCGGGAGGTATCCCGGGGCCTGCGCTGTGTTGCGCAGTGAAGGTTGCGCAGTGAAGGTTGCGCAGTGAAGGTTGCGCAGTGAAAGCTTGCGCAGTGAAGGTTTCGGGGTGAGGGTATACGCAGTGAAGGCTTGCCCGCTTGGCCGCGGTTAAAGTTCGACGACGATCTGCCGTGGATTTCGGCGGATCGCACCTTCCGTGCATGGCTACACATAACGGCTAAGTCAGCATGGCCACTCCATTGTTCGGGCGTAGCCGAGCGATTTCTTGAGCTTTGGCTTAGATGGCATCTCAAGATGGAGCCATGTAAAGGCAGCTGACACATAAAGTTAGCTGGCGCACAGCGCACAGGGCACAGGGCACAAGGCACAAGGCACAAGGCACAAGTCAGGAGCGTGGGGTCGGTTCTAGATGTTCCGAGAACCGCCTACTGTTCCGAGTACCGAGTACCGCCTACCGTGGGGCTTAGTGGTGGTGGCCCTGGTCCTTGAGCCGTTGTAGTTGGTCCGGTACCACTGATTCCTGGTGGGTGCCGCTGTGCCCGGAATGCGGTACCGCAAGCTCACCAGCGGTGGATGCGGACATACCAACCGTGGTGATTGCAGCAACCATGACCGATGCTAGAAAAAGTGTGCCAAGAACTGCTGCTGCAGAAGGGGCGGTTGCAGGCTTTGCTGAGCTTCCCTTGCGCAATGCGGCATTGTGGCGCCAACCGAGGGCAGCAATGACGCCAAGTTCCAAGGTCAGCAGCGCAGCCAGGGTCACGTCAAAGGTTCGTTCAGATTCCGGCAAGCGCCACAAGCCAGCTAGCAGCAGAACCAGATGTAGCCCCGCAGTACTCCCCAGGACTCGGACCGCTACCTCAGGGCGTTGAAGAGTTCCGCGTCGGAATGAAACAAAGCCGTAGACCAGCGCAGCCAAGCAGTAGGCGGCAGATACTATCCCTGCAGGCCACGCTAAGAAGCTCGCCATGTCAGCAAAGCCGCCACCAGCACCGCCCGCGCCAGCACCGCCAGCCGCAACGGTGGCGGGTGTCAGCAGGCTCGAGGTGGCGGCCGCCGCCAAGGCTGCTATGCCCAGCATGGCTACGGCGATGCAACTAGCGGACAGGGCGCTTACATCAGTCCGTGCCGGGGCAATTGCCTCCTGGCTGATGGCGAACCTGCGCCCGCCCATCCCGAGGGGTGGTGCGGGGCGGTGCTGGAGCGTTGCCATGATTAGGCCGTGCGGACTGCGGCAGAGCGGTCCTGAGAGAAACCGACGGCCAACAGGACCAAGGCGCTGCCCAAATGCAGGACGTTATCGGCACCGTTGAGAGCAATGATGTTCAGGGCCGTGCCCGGAAGGAACAACCCGGCAATGCCTACCAGCAAGTACACGGAGCCCACCGTGGAGTTAACTGTCTTAGCGGCCGTGACCGAGGACAAACCGGCAATTAATAGCGCTGCGCCGATGGCCAAGTGAATGACGTTATGCAGGGGATTGACCTCGAAGATGATCAAGTTACGGCCTTCGGTGGCGAAGAAGCCAATGCCGCTAGTAACGAAGAATCCTACAATGCCAACGAGAAGGTAGACGGCGCCGAAAACTGTGGCGAGCAATCTATTGGGTGAAGTGCGCATGATGATTTGTCCTTTTCCTGACGGCGGGGCAGAGGTTGCGCACGCCGTTTCCTGAGAGGATTCTGAATGAACCCGTGACAGTCCTTCGGAGCCATCAGGGCATTAGATTGGCGGGAGCTGCAACTACTTTTTTCGGTGCCGTTCCAGCAGCGGTGACATGCGGAAGGGCACCACCTCATTCATGGCCAAGGACGTTTCGGTGCGTTCAACGCCGTCGCACCCTAAAATTTTGCCGTTGATCCGGAAAAGATCCTCAGCCCCGGTGCATACCACCCGCACCAGTAAATCTGCCCTGCCGCTGAGGCCGTGGGCCTCAATCACTTCCGGGATGCTGGCCAGGGCCGTACCCAATTGGGGCAACTTCTTTTGTTGCACATGCACAGTAATAAAGGCTGTCAACGGATACCCCAGAAGGGTAGGGCTAATGCGGTGGTCAAAGGGCAAAAAGACGTTGTTCTTCTCCAGCGCAGCCATCCTGGCCTGAACCGTGTTCCGGGAGAGGCCCAGCCGCTGTGCCATGGCCACCACCGTTTGGCGCGGATCCTTCACAAGGGCCAAAAGAATACGTGCGTCGGTTTCATCCAAAGTAGGCATAGTGCGCAGATTAGCACGGCGGATCACTTCTCAACAGTGCATAGTGCTCAATTTCTGCGCCTCATATTGCCCGCCATGCTTTGCGTGAGTATCGTCACATTCATAGGAACCATCCTCATTACAATGCAGGGAGGCGAGCACTTTGAGCCATTTGCGCCAAGAGCCCACAGGCCGTGACGAAATGACCATGCACCAGCTGATCACCGCAGAGGGAATCCGTGTTGCCGACGCGCTGCTGGATGAATTTGTGGACGATGTTGACGGGGAGCAACTTCGAAATTTGTACCGTGACATGGTGGTGATCCGCCGGATCGACTTTGAATCAACAGCGCTTCAACGGCAGGGGCAGCTGGCGCTCTGGCCGCCCTTACTGGGTCAAGAAGCCTCCCAAGTGGGCTCGGTCCGTGCTTTGGAGGACGAGGACTTCATCTTCCCCACCTACCGTGAAAATGGTGTGGCTTATTGCCGTGGTGCCAAGATGGCCGACGCTCTCGGAGTCTGGCGCGGGAACACCAACATTGGCTGGGACCCCTACGAGCTGAATATGGCCACCCCACAAATCATCATTGGCGCCCAAACACTTCACGCCACCGGGTATGCCATGGGTCTGACCCTTGATGGCAAGGATTCAATGGCCCTTGCCTATTTGGGTGACGGTGCCACGAGCCAAGGCGACGTGCACGAATCCATGGTCTTCGCAGCCAGCTTCCAGGCACCCGTGGTCTTTTTCTGCCAAAACAATCACTGGGCCATCTCCGAGCCCGTGGGGTTGCAATCTCATGTTCCCTTGGCCGGGCGGGCACCAGGGTACGGGATACCTGGGCTGCAAGTTGATGGGAACGATGTTCTGGCCGTGCTGGCCGCCACCCGTTGGGCCGCACGCCGGGCCCGCAGCGGGGGCGGGCCCAGCTTCATCGAAGCCATCACCTACAGGATGGGGCCACACACCACCGCCGATGACCCCACCCGGTACCGTGGCGTGACCGAACTGGAGGAATGGGGCGCCAAGGACCCCATCACCCGGATGCATAGCTACCTGTTGGAGTTGGGAATGCTCGACGACGGCGCTCAAGCCGCCATTGCGGCCGAGGCTGACGCCGTGGCAGCGGACTTGCGGCTGGCCTGCATCTCCCTGCCCGACCCCGCGCCGCAGGCTGCCTTTGAGCACGTTTACGTTGACGCCCATCCCCTCCTGGAAGAGCAGCGAGTGAACTACTTGGCGTATCTAAACTCCTTTGGGGAGCAAGAGAAAACTTCCGTCACGGTACAAGGGAGCCCGTCATGACCACGCTGAGCCTGACACAAGCCATCAACGCAGGATTGCGCCGTGCGCTGGAGGAAGACCCCAAGGTAGTGTTGCTCGGAGAGGACATCGGCACCCTCGGCGGAGTTTTTAGGGTCACCGACGGACTCATGAAGGACTTCGGCTCCCACCGTGTGATCGACACGCCACTGGCCGAATCAGCCATTATCGGCACCGCGGTGGGGTTGGCCTACCGCGGCTACAGGCCCGTGTGTGAAATCCAGTTCGATGGCTTTATCTACCCCGGATTCGATCAAATAGTGTCCCAAGTGGCCAAGATGCATGTTCGCACCCAGGGCGCGGTGCGCATGCCACTGACCATCCGTGTCCCATTTGGTGGCGGCATTGGCTCACCGGAGCACCACTCCGAATCTCCGGAAGCCTACTTTGTGCACACCTCGGGTTTGCGGGTCATCAGCCCATCCAACCCACAGGACGCCTACACCATGTTGCGCCAGGCCATCGCCTGCGATGACCCGGTCCTCTACTTTGAACCCAAGCGCCGCTACCATGCCAAGGGAGAGGTGGAAGTAGACGCACCGCTGGTGCAGGCGCTGCCCATGGGGGCCTCACGGATCGTCGCCGCCGGCACCGACGTGAGTCTTGTTAGCTATGGCCCGCTGGTGAAAACCGCGCTTGATGCAGCCATTGCGGCCACGGCGGACGGGGTCTCGATCGAGGTCATTGACCTGCGTTCACTCTCTCCCATTGACTATGCACCTCTGGTGGCTTCAGTGCGCCGCACTGGCCGGCTCGTCATCACCCATGAGGCCGGACGGACGCTGGGCCTTGGCGCTGAAATTGCTGCTGTCATCACTGAGCGCTGCTTTAACTACCTTGAAAGCGCCCCCGTGCGTGTCACCGGCTTTGACATCCCCTACCCACCGTCAAAGCTGGAAAAGCACCATCTGCCGGACCTTGACAGAATCCTCGACGGCGTAGACCGCGCCCTTGGCCGCCCCAACTCACACACAGGAATGGATGACTGGGCATGATTGCAGAATTCAGGCTCCCCGACCTTGGCGAGGGACTGACCGAATCCGAGATTGTTAGCTGGCATGTTGCCGTGGGTGACCTAGTTGAGCTGAACCAGGTCATCGGCGAGGTGGAGACGGCCAAGGCCGTGGTGGAGCTACCTTCACCCTTCGCCGGCACCGTTACGGACATCACCCACGAACCCGGCACCATGGTCGAGGTGGGCGAGGTCATCATCACCTTTGAGCTCACCGAGGCACAAACGAACCATGGCACAACTGGACCGAGGACAGCGGTCCCTGACCCAGGACCGGACGGCAAACGGGTCCCCACACTAGTGGGTTACGGGGCCGATCCGGAAACCTCGGCCCGCCCCGTGCGGCGCCAACGCCTGAGCGCACCCGCTGCGCCCGCTGCACCCGCCCAGCAGATCAGGCCAGCTGCGCCCGCTGCACCGTCGCCATCGGCTCAAGCGCCTGCACCTGTGCCGGCCCCAGCACCGCCGGAAACCGTCCGAGCCCGGGCGGATCGGCCACGCTCCACCCCGCCAGTGCGGAAAATGGCACGGGATCTGGGCCTTGACTTAGACCAGCTCAACGGCACAGGAGAACGGGGGCTGATCACCCGCCACGATGTTGTTGCTTTCGCCGGGGATCAGTCCAACGGGGAGCCCTCCCACGGGAAGAACTCAGACGGGAAGAACTCAGGCGGTGAGAATTCCTATGGTGACGAAGACGCGGTGGAGGCTGTGCCGTCGGCCGTGAATCCGCTGGCGCAGCGTGAGGTGCGCACGCCCATTAAGGGTGTACGCAAGTTCATGGCCCAAGCCATGGTGCAAAGCGCCTTCACGGCCCCGCACGTGAGCGAATTTCTGACCGTGGACGTCACCTCCGGGATGGACTTTTTAGAGAAACTGCGCTCGCAGAAGGACTTTGCCGGGGTCAAGATCACCCCGCTGACCCTGGCCGCAAAGGCGGTGTGTCTTGCTGCCGCGCGGCGCCCGGCCCTGAATTCGCACTGGGACGAGGCTGCGGCGGAAGTGGTCCAGTTCAACTATATGAACCTGGGCATCGCGGCGGCCACCCCTCGCGGCCTTGTGGTGCCCAACATCAAGGACGCCCAGAGGCTGGGCCTGCGCGGGCTGGCGCAGGCACTGGGAGAACTTGCCGAGACGGCCCGTGCTGGCAAGACCCAGCCTGCCGATTTGGCTGGTGGCACCTTCTCCATCACCAACATTGGCATCTTCGGCATTGACGGCGGAACCCCCATCCTGAACCCCGGCGAGGCCGGTATTTTGGCATTGGGTGCAGTGCGCCGAATGCCTTGGGAACACGAGGGTGGTATTGCCTTGCGGCAGGTCATGACCCTGAGCTTATCTTTTGACCACAGGCTGGTTGACGGCGAACAAGGCTCACGTTTTCTCGCGGATGTGGGTGCCATCATGGCTGATCCGGCTATGGCTTTAGCGCTGGGATAAACAGGGACCAGAATGCAACCCTGCGGCTCTGGATACGCAATGTGCATGGACGTATATTTGAAGTGACCCCCACTGTGGGAGCCAACTCATAAGGAGGTTGGTATCAATGAAGAAGTGGAATCGCTGGCAAGATTATGTTGCCGTGATCGCAGGCCTATTTGCTGCACTTTCGACCCTGTGGACAACGCAGCAGAGCAGTTCGATGGTCATGATGATTGGCGCGGGAGTGCTGCTGGTTGTGGCAGGAGTCGCGAACCTGATGAGCCCGGGGCGTCCGGTAGGCGAGTGGGTTCAGATGGTTCTTGGTGCTTTGCTGTTTATTTCCCCGTGGATTGCCGGATACTCCTCTCACACGGGAGCAGCCTGGACGTCATGGATTGCCGGAGGCGTAGCATTGATCGCGGGTGTTATGGCCCTGCAGCCGAGCATGCACGAACACACCTCTTCCCATCACGGAGGGGTGGCCGCACACTGATCGAACAAATTCATGTGGCAGGGAAGCACCGGAATCTCCGGTGCTTCCCTTTTGGTTTCTTTGAGCGCCCGGCACAAGCCCCCCCCGCGCACCGCCTCGGCGCCTGCCCGGTATGTCACCTCACACCTGCGCATGGCAAAAAGCCCGTTCCCGGCCACCGCTTCCACAATCCCCAGTGTGGACGGTGTTCTCACTAGTTCAGTACGCTACAACGGGCCAAAGCTTTGATTGCCCACCGGATCAACCCAGGTCTGTGACATGTGTTCAAGCTGTGTCCGCAGGGATGGGCTCTGGTCTATGTGGCGACGGAAATCTCGGCGTGCATAGTGGGCGAAATATCCGGGAAGGACAAAGACGCTGGTCATGAGAATAAGAATCAGTGCATAGACGGCTGCGGCGCAGGTGATGCCTTTGGCGCCCATGTGAAACCACGGATCCAGGGCAAAGCTGGCAAGAGCTACGAAGATTGCTGAAAGAAATATTGCTGCGCCTACGCCGGCAGAAATGCTCGCTGCCGCACGCGAGAGCATGGGCGATTTTCCGCTGGCAATCTTGGAAATTTTGAGCTTGGATATCAGTGGGCACAGCACCATGAGCAAAAGGGCAGCAACGATCAGAAGTGCCCATAGCCAGATGATCTGTGGCCGCCACACTGCGAGCAGCCAGGCGATGCCAAGTCCAACAACACCAATTCCGGCGCACGCCGCTGCGAAACCGCGCCACTGGCCAAAACGCCAGGCCATCTCACGGAGGGCTGAAGGAGTGTGTTGGGGGGAGAGTTTGGCCACCTCCGACTCAAGCCAGTAGTGAAGTGGCCGTTGAGGGGTTGGCGGCTGCGAATAGTTGAAGCTCATTACTTGTCCTTGGTTGCCGCAATATGTTGTTAAGCCCATTGTTAGCGGCCACAGCGTTTGCCAACAAGCCGCTTCCCTCGGAGCCAGCAGCTCAGACGCCCGTCAGCGCAGCCCACGCCATGTTTTCCAAGACGGACCGGGCCGTAGCTTCGGGGTGCCCATGTAATTGCACGCTGTGCGGCGTGGAGTTGATTAGACCAAAAACTGCGTGGGCCTGGACCCGGCGCACGGCGATGGGCCGGTCAGGGAAAAGCCTGCCCAGCACCTCAACCCACAGTTCAACATAGGCTCGCTGCAGGGAGCGGACGGCGCCGCGTTCGGCGTCGGGCAGGCTGTCAAAGTCCCTGTCCTGGACCCGGATCACATCAGGTTTGCAGAGTGCAAAGTCAACGTGGAAGGCGATGAGCGCGCGGAGGGAGGGGCCGTTCTCGAGCGTGGCAGTGAGCACGGCCCGCCCACCGGCCAGCAGGTCTTCGCTGACCTCCACAAGCAGGGCGCCAAGCAGGGCCTGCTTGCCATTGAAATGTCTATAAACGGCGGGTCCGCTCACCCCGGCGGCCGCACCGAGGTCCTCGATGGACACGCCGTTGAAGCCGCGCTGGGCGAAGAGGGTCGCGGCCGATTGCAGCAGCACCCCGCGGCGCTCGGCTTTGGCCTGCGTGCGGGCTGTTAGCGGTGGTTGACTCATTATTCTCCCTGTGCTGGACATCACAGAATAGACAGACTAACCTGAAATTCAGTTAGTGGATATTAACCAAGTGTAGCTGTTATGGACCGAATGAGGAGTCGATGGAGACTTTGGTGAGCCGGGTTGACCCGGCGGGGGAGGCGTTTGCGCGCAACGATGCCCAACAACGAGCCCTTGTGGCGCGACTGCGCGAGGAATTGGCAGTGGCGGCGCGCGGTGGTCCGGAAAAATCCCGTCAGCGGCACGTGGCGCGCGGGAAACTCTTACCCCGGGACCGGATCGGGCACCTGCTCGATGAAGGCAGCCCGTTCCTGGAGATTTCCCCGCTGGCTGCCCATGGCATGTACGAGGGCGCGTCCCCGAGTGCCGGTGTGATCGCTGGCATTGGGCTGGTTGCCGGGCGCCACGTCATGGTGGTGTGTAATGACGCCACGGTCAAGGGCGGTACGTACTATCCACTCACGGTAAAGAAGCACCTTCGTGCCCAGGAAATTGCGCTGGAAAACCGGCTGCCCTGCCTTTATCTAGTGGATTCCGGTGGGGCGTTCCTCCCCAAGCAGGATCAGGTGTTCCCGGACAAGGAACACTTTGGCCGTATCTTCTTCAACCAGGCAAAGATGTCTGCCCGGAAAATCCCCCAGATTGCCGCCGTCATGGGTTCATGTACCGCAGGAGGCGCATACATGCCTGCCATGAGCGATGAAACGGTCATTGTGCGCAATCAGGGCACCATCTTTTTGGGTGGTCCACCGCTGGTGAAAGCCGCCATCGGTGAGATTGTCACAGCGGAGGAACTCGGCGGAGGGGAGGTCCACGCGGGCATCTCCGGCGTGGTGGATCATCTGGCCGAAAACGACGAGCACGCACTGTCCATCATCCGCGACATCGTGGCAACGCTGCCGCCCAACCCCGCACCGGCCTGGTCCGTGGGCGCAAGCCAGCCACCCGCCGTCGAACCCTCAGAGCTTTATGGCGCCGTGCCAACCGATCTGAACACGGCCTATGACATCCGCGAGATCATCGCCCGGCTGGTGGATGGCAGCAAATTTCACGAGTTCAAGAAGAACTACGGCACCACCCTAGTCACCGGATTTGCCACCCTGCATGGCCATCCGGTGGGTATTGTGGCCAACAACGGTGTGTTGTTTAGCGAATCGGCTTTGAAGGGTGCGCACTTCATTGAACTGTGCGATCAGCGCGGTATTGCGTTGATCTTTTTGCAGAATCTCAACGGCTTCATGGTGGGCAAGGACTACGAGCACGGTGGTATTGCCAAGCACGGGGCCAAGATGGTCACGGCCGTTGCCACGGCGCGGGTGCCCAAACTGAGCGTCATTGTGGGCGGATCCTTCGGCGCCGGCAACTACTCCATGTGCGGGCGTGCCTACAGCCCCCGCTTCCTGTGGACCTGGCCGGCCTCGCGCATCTCCGTCATGGGTGGCAATCAGGCTTCCTCCGTGCTGGCTACCGTCAAGCGGGACCAGATTGAAGGCCGCGGGGATCAATGGTCCGCCGAGGAAGAAGCAGCGTTCAAGGCGCCCATCTTGGCCCAGTTCGAGGACCAAGGAAGCCCCTACTACGCCACCGCCCGCCTGTGGGATGACGGCGTGATTGACCCCGCTGACACCCGCACCGTCTTGGGCCTGGCCCTGGATGTATGCGCCCGCACCCCGTTGCCCGAGACCTCCTTCGGTCTCTTTAGAATGTGAGCCCCGTTGTGAGCCCTCTCTTTGATACCGCCACTTTTGATACGGTCCTGTTTGATACCGTCTTGGTGGCCAACCGTGGCGAAATTGCCTGCCGCGTCATCGCCACCTTGCGCAGCCTGGGTATCCGCAGTGTTGCGGTGTATTCAACGGCCGACGCCGGAGCACGCCACGTGCGCGAAGCCGACACGGCCATCTGCATTGGCCCCGCCCCGGCCACCGAAAGCTACCTGAACATTGACGCCGTCATTGTTGCCTGCCAGGCATCGGGTGCCCAGGCTGTCCACCCCGGCTACGGTTTCCTGTCCGAAAACCTGGCATTCGCCCAGGCTCTTTCTGATGCCGGGATCACATTCATTGGTCCCAATATTGAAGCCCTGAACGTCATGGGAGATAAGATCCGCTCCAAGAACCATGTGGCAGCCGCCGGGGTGCCCGTGGTCCCCGGCATCTCCGAGCCGGGGCTCAGTAATGCGGCCCTGATAGCCGCAGCGCCAGGCATCGGTTACCCGCTGCTCATCAAGCCCTCCGCCGGTGGTGGCGGCAAGGGCATGGTGAACGTGTTTTCGCCCGGGGAGCTGCCGGCTGCGCTGGCAACGGCCCGGCGTGTGGCCGCTTCCTCCTTTGGTGATGACACCTTGTTCCTGGAACGCCTGGTGGCAAACCCGCGCCACATCGAGGTACAGATTTTGGGGGACACCTTCGGCACTGTGGTGCATCTGGGAGAACGCGAATGCTCGCTGCAGCGCCGCCATCAAAAAGTTATTGAGGAGGCGCCCTCGCCGCTACTCACCGACGCCCCGGACGGCGCCGCCATCCGTGCCCGGCTCGGGGCCGCAGCCTGTGCCGCAGCAGCCAGCGTTAACTACACCGGTGCAGGAACCGTGGAATTCATTGTCTCTAACGATGCCCCCGATGAGTTCTTCTTCATGGAGATGAACACCCGGTTGCAGGTAGAACACCCCGTCACCGAAATGGTGGTCCGGGTGTCCGGGGAGTCCCTGGACCTGGTGGAATGGCAGGTCCGCATTGCCGCAGGGGAAGCCTTGGACTTTGACCAGGACGCTGTGAGTCTTGAGGGGCACGCTACAGAGGCCCGGGTGTACGCAGAGAATCCTGCCGAGGGATTCCTACCGGCTACCGGAACAGTGATGGCACTTGATGAGTCAGTGGCCAGGCGTGAGGGTGTGCGCGTGGACTCCTCGCTGATGGACGGGCTAGAGATCTCCGCCAACTACGATCCCATGTTGGCTAAGGTCATCGCCTGGGGTGCGGACCGGGCGCAATCCCTGTCACGGCTGGATCAGGCGCTCGCCCATTACCTGGTGCTGGGATTGCCCACCAACATCGAGTACCTGCGCCTGCTCCTTGCCGATCCGCACGTCCAAGCCGGGCATCTGGATACCAACCTGATTGAACGCAAACTGCCGGGCATGAAATTCCGTGCCATCAGTGCCAAGGAATACGCCGTGGCGCCCTGGGCGCTCGATGCCAAGCCCACGTCACTGGCGCAGGTGGCTGCGCGGCAAGCGGGGCAAGCGGGAGCGCCAGCTGCGGAGCCGCCCCGCCCGTGGGAGCGCAGCGATGGCTGGCGTCTGGGTGAACCTGAGCCGTGGCGATCCGTTTGGGCGGCACCTGGCCGCACCGAAGTGGTGACGGTCAGCGGTAACCGTGGCCGCGGGGTGATGGAAGGTCCCGGCGTCGTAAATGTCAGTGGACTGGGTGAGGGACCCCAGGAGGTGAGCGCCGATGGTCTGCTCAACGACTACCATTTTGCCCACCAGGGGGACACGGTATTTTTGGGCAGCGGCGGCTGGAGCGTTGAACTGGTGCACCTGGACAGGGACGCGGCCACCGCACGCATGATCGCCGGACTTCAACGGGCGGACGCAGCGGCGGATCCACAGCTGCGCAGCCCCATGCCCGGAACCGTGACCGTGGTCAACGCGGCTACGGGGCAGCGGGTTGAGGCAGGGGACGTGCTGCTTGCGGTGGAGGCCATGAAAATGGAACACCAAATAGTGGCACCCATGGCCGGAACCGTACACATTGGCGTAGCCGTGGGTGTGCTAGTCAAGGCGGATCAAATTGTTGCAAGCATTCAAGAAGATACTCCTGAAGGGGAATGACAGTGCCAAACTTTGAACTCAATGACGAGTACCAGGCCCTTAGCAACATGGTGGCGGACTTTGCCGATCACGTGGTGGCCCCCGTCTCCGCCAAACACGACGAGGAACACAGCTTCCCCTACGAAGTGGTGGCGCAAATGGGTGAGCTGGGCCTGTTTGGGCTGCCCTTCCCGGAGGAATTCGGCGGGATGGGCGGAGACTACTTCGCGCTCTCACTCGCCCTCGAGCAGCTGGGCCGGGTAGACCAATCCGTCGCCATCACCCTGGAGGCAGGCGTCTCGCTCGGCGCCATGCCCATCCACCGCTTTGGCACCCAGGCGCAAAAGGAAGCGTGGCTGCCGCAACTAACCTCCGGTAGCGCGCTCGCAGGCTTCGGCCTGACCGAGCCCGACGCCGGATCCGACGCCGGGGGCACCGCCACCAAGGCGCGCCTCGAGAACGGGCAATGGGTTATTGACGGGTCCAAGCAATTCATCACCAACTCCGGGACGTCCATCACGAAATTTGTGACCGTCACCGCTGTCACGGACACCCACGAACGGGCCAACGGATCCATCAAGAAAGAAATCTCCACCATCATTGTGCCCAACGGCACCCCCGGGTTCACGGTGGAAAAGGCGTACAACAAGGTGGGCTGGAACGCCTCGGACACGCACCCGCTCACCTTAGCCGGCGCCCGCGTACCGGAGGAGAACCTGCTGGGGGAGCGCGGCCGCGGCTACGCCAACTTTTTGTCCATCCTCGATGAGGGGCGCATCGCCATCGCGGCGCTGGCAACCGGCACCGCCCAGGGCTGTGTTGACGAGGCCGTCCGCTACGCGAAGGAACGCAGCGCCTTCGGCCATAACATTGGCCACTACCAAGGCATCTCCTTCAAGATTGCCCGCATGCAAACCCGCGCCCACGTGGCCCGGTTGGCCTACTATGACGCCGCCTCACGCATGCTCGCCGGCAAGCCCTTCAAGACCGAAGCTGCCATCGCTAAGATGGTCGCAAGTGAGGCGGCCATGGACAATGCCAGGGATGCCACACAGGTTTTCGGAGGTTATGGGTTCATCAACGAGTTCCCCGTGGCCCGCCACTACCGTGACTCGAAGATTCTAGAGATTGGTGAAGGAACCACCGAAGTTCAGCTCATGCTCATAGCCCGCGATCTGGGCTTGTAACACTTCCGAAAGGACCAGCCATGATCAACAAAGTAGTTGCTTCCGCGGCCGCCGCCGTCCATGACATTCACGACGGCGCCTCCCTCGCCGTGGGCGGGTTTGGTCTGTGCGGTATCCCCGTGGCCCTCATCCAAGCCCTCTACGACGGCGAAATTTCCCAACTGGAGACCATCTCCAACAACTGCGGCGTAGATGATTGGGGGTTGGGGATACTGCTTGCTGACGGGCGGATCCGGCGCACCATCTCCTCCTATGTGGGAGAGAACAAAGAGTTCGCCCGGCAATTTTTGGCCGGTGAACTCGAGGTGGAATTGACTCCGCAGGGCACACTCGCCGAAAAGCTGCGGGCCGGGGGAGCAGGGATTCCCGCTTTCTACACCGCCGCCGGGGTGGGCACCCAGGTCTCTGAGGGTGGGCTGCCCCGCAAGTACAACGGCGCCGGCGGGGTTGAGATTGCCTCACCCGCCAAGGAGGTGCGCACTTTTGGGACGGACGAGTTTGTCCTGGAGGAGTCGCTCACCCCCGATTTTGCCCTGGTGCATGCGTGGAGGGGAGACCGCCACGGCAACCTCGTATTCCACGCGACGGCCATGAACTTCAACCCGCTGTGTGCCATGGCCGGGAAGATCACCATCGCCGAGGTGGAGGAACTGGTAGAGCCCGGTGAGCTGGATCCCGAACATATCCACGTCCCCGGAATCTTCGTCCAACGCGTGGTCCATATTCCCGCCGGATCGCCCGGAAGTGAGAAGCGGATTGAGAAACGTACCGTGACCAGTCCGGCGTCGAGTACTCAAACGCTTCCCAACCTCGCAAGCTCGGCCGGGGACCCCTCGCGCCCGGGGCCCCATCCCACCAGTGAACAGGGAGCATAATCATGGCACTTTCACGCAATGAACTGGCAGCCCGTGTGGCACAAGAACTGCGCAATGGACAGTACGTGAACTTAGGCATTGGCATGCCCACCCTGATCCCCAACTACATCCCCGCAGGGGTGGAGGTGGTGTTGCACTCGGAGAACGGGATTTTGGGCACCGGCCCGTATCCGCTGGATGCCGACGTGGACCCGGATCTGATCAACGCCGGCAAGGAGACCGTCACCGTCAACAAAGGTGCGGCGTTCTTTGACTCGGCGCTGTCCTTTGGCATGGTGCGCGGTGGCCACGTTGACGTGGCCGTTCTGGGCGCTATGCAGGTGGCCGCCAATGGCGACCTGGCCAACTGGATGATCCCGGGCAAAATGGTCAAGGGCATGGGTGGGGCCATGGATCTGGTGTTCGGCGCCAAAAAACTTATTGTCATGATGGAACACACTGATCGGGAAGGCAACCCAAAGATCCTGCAGCGGTGTACTCTGCCGTTGACAGGGAAGCGCTGCGTAGACCTGATCATCACTGACCTAGCTGTCATTGAAGTGAGCCCAGACGGACTGGTTCTCAAGGAACTGGCACCGGATGTCAGTGTTGAACAGATAGTAGCCGCAACCGGGGCCCCACTAAACCTGGAGATGCATGATGTGGACAACGTATGAGTGACGGACACGCAGGCTACCCCAAGGCCCGTGGGCCTGAAGTAGTGACTCAACGCGGACTCTACTACGAGGAACTGCAAGTGAAGGTGCTCTACCAGCACCGGCCCGGCCGGACCATGACGGAAACGGACAACGTCCTTTTCACCACCATGACCATGAACACGCAGGCCTTGCATCTTGATGCGGCATGGAGTGCGGAGCAGCCGTTTGGGCAGCGGATCATGAACTCCATGTTCACCTTGGCTACCATGGTGGGACAGTCCGTGGCTCAGCTGACACAGGGCACCATCGTGGCCCAGCTGGGGATGAGCGATATCTCTTTCCCGCACCCGCTGTTCCACGGCGATACCCTCTACACCGAGACGGTAGTGACGGCGAAGAGGCTCTCAGCATCCCGTCCCGGACAAGGCATTGTGGTGATGGAACATACTGGGCGCAACCAAAACGGCGTCGTGGTGGGCAAAGCCAGCAGGACCGCACTATTTTGGCTCAAGCCCCATGACTAGATAAGCCCATTGAGTAGATAAGAAGGAGCGCACAATTTCAGTGAGTCAGGAATTCAGAATGGGCCCGGCGCTGTTATTTGCCCCGGCGGACAGGCCTGAGCGTTTTGCCAAGGCGGCCCAACGCTCCGATGCCGTGATTATTGATCTCGAAGATGCTGTGGCGCCCGGGGCGAAGGCGGCGGCGCGCGAGAATATGGTGGCCAGTGGGCTGGATCCGGCACACACCATGGTGCGCATCAACGCACTTGACACCCCAGACGCCGCCTTGGATCTGGCCGCCGTTGCTCGCAGCCCGTACCGAACCGTCATGGTCGCCAAGGCAGCGGATGTTCAGGCTATCGCAGCACTCACGGACTACTCAGTGGTGGTGTTGTGCGAAAGCGCGCCCGGGATTCTGGCGGCGCCGGCGTTGGCGCAGCTGCCCAATGTTGTGGCCCTGATGTGGGGGGCGGAGGATTTGGTGGCATCCCTGGGCGGAACTTCTAGCCGGTTCACCTCCGGACCCCGGGTTGGAGAGTACCGCGCTGTGGCAACGCAGGCGCGTTCGATGCTCCTGCTGGCGGCCGGGGGTGCGGGGAAGGTTGCCATTGACTCCATTTATGCCGACTTTGCCGACCTTGCGGGGCTCGGCGTCGAGGCGGAGGACGCGGTAGCCAGCGGCTTCGCTGCGAAGGCGAGCATTCACCCCTCGCAGGTGGCAGTTATTCGGGAGGCGTACCGGCCCTCAGATGAGCAGGTAGCTGCCGCGCAGGAGCTATTGGCTGCGGCGGCGGATGCAGGCACGGGTGTTTTTGCCTTCAAGGGCCAGATGGTGGACTCTCCGATTCTGCTGCACGCCGAGGCGACGCTGCGCCGAGCCAGCGCCTAGGTCACAGCGCCAGCGCCTAAACCCAACGCGTAAACCCAACGCTCGGTTACTTTCGGCGCACTTTGCATAGACGCTCCTGCAGCTTCGGGTGATTAGTAAGGAACGCTCATGCATGTGAGAAAGCGTTCCTCATTAATCACCCGAATGTAACCGAGCGTTGGGAAGGGGTTAGGCGGTGGCTAGGGCTGACTCGCGCACGCTCTTCATGGCGTTTGTCCACGGAATGAGCTGGTCCAGCATGGGGGCCAGCGATGCGGCTTGGAGCTCGGTCGGTGTGAACGTGGAGAAGTTCTCAAAGTCAGTGAACAGAGAGAACATGCCTGTCTTTTGAACATGCGCAACCTGCAGCTCGGAAAGGATGCCCCGCAGGTGCTCCATGGCGCGAACTCCGAAGGCCGAGCCGTAGCCGACCATGCCAGCAGCCTTGTTGTTGAACTCGACGTTCAGGTAAGAGATGGCGTTCGCCAGGGCAGGCTGCACCGAGTGGTTATATTCGCCGGTGATGAAGATATAGCCGTCGAACTCGTTCATCGTGGCGGCCCAGACTTTTGTGTGATCGTTCTGGTAGTTCTGGAAGCCAGCGGGGTAGGCCTCATCCAAGACAGGGAGATTGAAATCAGCGATGTCCACGAGTTGGTACTCCGCGTCACCGCGCAGCTGAGCTTGTGCCAGAACCCACTCTGCAACGCCCGTGTTGACACGGCCGGGACGGGTGGAACCGGTGACGATGGCGATTTTGCTCATGCTGTTTTCTCCTTGATGATGGGGCGGCGCGCCAGCCAATGTAGGTGACGTGTCAATTAAAACTTGATGTTTCCATCATGAACCGGACATACTTGATATGTCAACTACCTCGAAGGGATGTGAGCAAAACTATGGAGGCTCCCAAAAAGTCGGCCCAGGAGCAGACGCGCTGGCTCAACGAGAATGAGCAGCTCATGTGGTTGGAGTTACGCGAGTTCGCGAGGGGTCTGCCACGTGCCCTTGACCGCCAACTTCTCGAGGACGCCGATGTCTCAGGCGTGGAGTATTCCATCTTGGCGGCCGTCTCGGAATCGAGCCAGGGGGCCCTGCGCTCGGGAGATCTCGCCGCAACGCTTGGCTGGGAACGGTCCCGAGTCTCCCACCTGCTCAAACGCATGGAATCCAGAGGGTTCCTCCACCGCTGTGCCGCCAGGTCCGATGGCCGTGGCCAGGAAATCGCGTTAACCCAGGCGGGCTGGGAGAAGATCCGGGGCGCGGCGCCTGGCCACGTCACCATGGTGCGCGAAGTTATCTTCGACCCCCTCACGCCAGCTGCGCAGAATCAGCTCCTGGAAACACTCATCCTCATCCGCCACGCCGCCGAGGAGCGCGGGCTGTGGTGAATTCGTCGCAGCAAGTGCGGAATACTTATCATCATGGCGCATCGTAAAATCATCATCCTCGGCTCCACAGGCTCCATCGGAACGCAAGCGATCGACGTCGTCGGCCAAGCCACCCTCCCCGACGGCAGTCCCCGCTTCAGCGTCAGTGCCATCAGCGCCGGCGGTGGGAACCTTGAACTTTTGGCACAACAGGCTGTTTCCCTGCGGGTTCTGGCCGTGGGTATTTCCACGCACGACGCCGGGACCTTGCGTTCCCTGATTGACTCCCGTGCCGCCGCGGTCGGTTTGGCAGGCTTCGCCCCGGAGATTTTCTCCGGCCCGGATGCCTCCACCGTCATCGCTGCTTGGGGTGCAGGAACCCCCGAGGGTGCCGAGGTGGTGCTCAACGCCATCACTGGCTCCATCGGCTTGGCGCCAACACTTGCCGCGCTGGGTACCTCCGCCATCCTGGCGCTGGCGAATAAGGAGTCCCTGATTGTGGGCGGAGCCCTCGTGAAGGAAGCCGCATCCCCAGGCCAGCTGGTGCCTGTCGATTCGGAGCACTCAGCCTTGGCCCAGGCGCTGCGCGCTGGCACGGCAGATGAGGTTCAGAAGTTGATTGTGACAGCATCCGGTGGTCCCTTCCGCGGCCGAAGCCGGGCGGAATTGGCGGATGTGACGCCAGCGCAGGCGCTCAAGCACCCTACGTGGGATATGGGCCCCATGGTTACCACCAACTCGGCCACCCTGGTCAATAAGGGCCTGGAAGTCATCGAGGCCCACCTGCTCTTTGATGTTCCGCTGGAGAGGATCGAGGCCGTGGTGCATCCCCAATCAGTGGTGCACTCCATGGTGCAGTTCACCGATGGTTCCACCATGGCCCAGGCGTCTCCTCCAGACATGCGCCTGCCCATTGCACTGGGGCTCGGCTGGCCGGAGCGAGTCCCCGGCGCAGCACAGGCCTGCGACTGGACCAAGGCGGCGACCTGGACGTTCGAGCCACTGGATAACGTGGCCTTCCCCGCCGTCGAACTGGCCAAGGAGGCTGCGCGCCGGGGGAGTACCTGCCCAGCCGTCTACAACGCCGCCAACGAGGAAGCGGTCCATGCCTTCCATGCCGGAAGGATAGGCTTCTTGGATATTGTGGACACCATTGCGCAAGTTCTCGGTGAACACACACCCAGTTCGCAGCTAACGCTCCAGAGCGTATTAGAAGCTGAAGAATGGGCCCGCGCACGCACCAACGAGCTGCTGGCCACCAAGGGCTGAGAATCTTCAACGCAGGAAGTACATTGTGACTGTCTTACTTTTCATTGGCGGAGTGCTCTTCGTTGCCATCGGGATTGCCTTGTCAATCGCGCTCCACGAGGTGGGCCATCTGCTGCCCGCCAAGTTGTTCAAGGTCCGCGTCACCCGCTACATGATTGGCTTCGGGCCCACCATGTGGTCAAGGAAAAAGGGTGAGACCGAATACGGCATCAAGGCCATCCCCGCTGGCGGATATGTGGCCATGATCGGGATGTATCCGCCGAACCCCACGGACGGCAGTGTCCGGCCCTCCAGTACCGGCATGTTCCAGACGCTGGCTACGGAAGCCCGCAGTGTGGCCCATGAGGAAGTGGGCCCCGACGACTCCAACAGGGTCTTCTACAAACTGCCGGTGTGGAAGAAGATCATCATCATGCTGGGCGGGCCTTTCATGAACCTGCTCATTGGGGTGGTGCTCATGGGTGTGCTGCTGATGGGCTTTGGCATGGCTGCGCCCACCACCACGGTTGCCGAAGTCAACGCCTGCCAAGTGGCATTCGGAGACCCCGTACCTGTTAATCTCAATAACTGCACACAGACCCCCGCGGCCGCCGCCGGACTCAAGCCAGGGGACACTATCAAGTCCTTTGATGGCAAGGAAGTCACCGATTGGACTACCTTTACTAGCTGGGTGCGTGCCGCGGCCGGCCAGAGCGTGCCGCTGGTGTATGAGCGCGGTGGCCAGAATATTTCCACAACCATCACCCCGGTTCTGACCGCCCGCCCCGTCATTGGTGCCAATGGTCAAGCGGAAGTGGACGCCTCCGGAACCACCGTCACAGTTCAGGCGGGGTTCCTCGGCGTTGGTCCCACCTCGGCCATGGTGCGGCAGCCGGCGTCGGCCGTCCTTCCTGTTGTGGGGGAGAACATCGCCCAAATTGGCGGGATAGTTTTCCAATTGCCGCAGAAACTGGTGGGCGTGGCCCAAGCGGCGTTCAGCTCCGAACCGCGCGACCCCAACGGACCCATCTCCGTGGTGGGCGTTGGGCGGGTTGCCGGCGAGGTGGCCGCCATGGAGGACATCCCCTTGAGCTCACGCGTCGCCACGCTTGTCAGCTTGCTGGCCGGGGTCAACCTGGCACTGTTTGTCTTCAACTTGATCCCGCTGTTGCCGCTGGACGGCGGTCACGTCCTGGGGGCCTTGTATGAAGGGGCGCGGCGCACAGTTGCCAAGGTGCTCAAGCGCAAGGATCCTGGCCCCTTCGATATCGCCAAGATGCTGCCGGTGACCTATGTGGCCGCAGTAGTGCTGATCGCCATGGGTGCGCTGCTGATCTACGCTGACATTGTTAAGCCAGTGAATCTCTTCGGGTAAGCCCATGAATCGCACTTAAATGGTTGATAAATAGAAAACAATCATTTATGGTTTATTCATGTTTGTTGTAACGATTGACCAACGGGGTAGTCGCAGCCACGGGGATCGCGTGCCGGAGCTGTTGGCGCTGCTCGCTGATGTGCCCACGGTCCTGGGGTTTGAGCGCACTGTGGGAGATGAGGTTCAAGGTTTACTGGCAGACCCGGAAGCAGTTCTAGAAACTGTTGTCCGAGTACTGCGGGAGCTTGATTGGTACATAGGCATTGGGATCGGCGGTGTTGATTTGCCTTTACCTGAGCAATCCAGAGAAGCCTCCGGCGATGCTTTTGTGGCCGCCCGGGAGGCTGTGGAAACAGCCAAGAAGACAGGGGAGCGGGTTCCCTTGTGTGTGTGGAGCCCCTCGCCGGCGGCCGCTGAGTGGTCCGGCGCAGCCGAGGCAGTGCTAGTGCTCTTAGGTGATGTAATTCGCAAGCGTTCCAGTGCCGAGTGGCGTGTGATTGATGCTCTGGAGGCGGACCCGAATGCGCCTCAGAAAGATGTTGCCCTAGTGCTAGGGATTAGCCCTCAAGCCGTCAGTAAGGCCATCCTTCGCTCAGCTCACCGGGAAGAACGTAATGGGCGCCGCGCCGCCGCACTGCTTTTGCGCCAGGCCCAACGGGCACTCACTGTCCCATGGCCCAGCGAACGTGCGCTCAATGTCAGTGCTTCGGGCTAAATTGAGGGGGCATCGCCATCATAGGCCCGCGCCGAGCCGGCGCGAACGTAAGGAGAGTGCATGGAAGCATTGTGGATAACGGCTACTTTGCTGGTGGCTATTGTGGGCGGCTGGCCCGTAACGGCAGGACTTCTCAAATTCGCAAAGTCTAAGACAGTACGGGCTGTGGATGCTGCCGAGGCTGCTGACGGCCCACGGCCAGAGGACGGGGCACTGGAGGTTGCCGAACCCTTCCCAGCGGCTGCGCAGCCGGGAGTAAGCACTGAGTCGGAAGTAAGCACTGAGCCGGAGCACGGCGCTGAGGTTCTGCGCGGTGGATTATTGATCGGGGTTCTGGAGCGTGCGGCTGTGGCGGTAGCCATCCTGGCCGGGCAACCGGTGGCCATAGCCTATGTTGTGGCCATCAAGGGTTTGGGGAGGTACCCGGAATTGAAGGACACTCCCGCGGCCAGTGAGCGCTTCATTATTGGTACATTGGCGTCAATGTTGTTCTCGGCCAGCGTTGCGGTGCTGGCCAAAGCTCTCCTGTTATAAGGTGAAACCATGTCTATTTTCGCTGTTGAATATATCTATGGTCCAGAGGCAGAAGCTGCCCGTGTAGAGCACCGCCCCCAGCACCGGGAATGGCTTGCCGCGCAGGCCGAAGCAGATGTTGTGCTGGCCTCGGGCCCTTATGGTGACGGTGCCGGGGCACTTCTGATCTTCCGTGCTGAAAACCAGGGCGCCGTTCAGGACCTGGTGGCGCAGGATCCCATGACCATTGGCGGCGGTGTCACAGGGCTAAAGATCTCCGCTTGGAACCCTGTCATTGGTAAGCTCAGCAGCTACGTAGGATAAAAGTCACTGGCGGGTAAACCGCAGCAGTCCCGTAAAAAGCAGTCATCGAGCCTACAATCTAAGGTAGATGCTGTGGATTTTCTTTTGCGGCGCCAAAAACTGGTGCTGCTGCCGCAGTATTTGAATATAAAGAACTCCTAGGAGCATATTTTGACCTCCGTCAGTCTCGGCATGCCGCAGTTGCCGCCGCCAGTGCTTGCACCGCGTCGCAAGACCCGGCAAATCAAGGTCGGTCCCGTGGGTGTTGGCTCGGATTCACCCATTAGCGTGCAGTCCATGACCACCACACCCACCACTGACATCAATGGGACTCTGCAGCAGATTGCGGAACTCACAGCGTCCGGTTGCGATATTGTCCGTGTTGCCTGCCCGTCGCAAGATGATGCCGAGGCGCTGCCCATCATTGCGCGCAAGTCCCAAATTCCTGTCATCGCAGACATTCACTTTCAGCCCAAGTATGTCTTTGCCGCCATTGAGGCCGGTTGCGCCGCGGTACGCGTGAACCCCGGCAATATCCGTAAATTTGATGATCAGATCAAGGAAATCGCCAGGGCTGCCAAAGATCATGGCACCTCCATTCGTATTGGTATCAACGCCGGATCGCTGGAACCGGGCATCATGAAGAAATACGGCAAGGCCACTCCTGAAGCCTTGGTGGAGTCAGCAGTCTGGGAAGCTTCACTCTTTGAAGAGCACGGCTTCCACGATTTCAAGATTTCCGTCAAGCACAATGACCCCGTTATCATGGTGGCCGCCTACGAGATGCTCGCCGAACAAGGCGATTGGCCGCTCCACCTGGGTGTCACCGAGGCCGGGCCGGCATTCCAAGGCACCATCAAGTCCGCAGTGGCCTTCGGTGCGCTGCTCTCCAAAGGCATTGGCGACACCATTCGAGTCTCACTTTCTGCACCGCCTGTGGAGGAAATCAAGGTGGGCAACCAGATCCTGCAGTCGTTGAACCTGCGCCCTCGCAAGCTGGAGATTGTCTCCTGCCCGTCCTGTGGCCGCGCCCAGGTGGATGTGTACAAGTTGGCTGAGGAAGTCACTGCTGGCCTCGAAGGCATGGAAGTTCCGCTGCGCGTGGCCGTCATGGGTTGCGTTGTCAACGGCCCCGGCGAAGCCCGTGAGGCCGATCTGGGTGTGGCTTCGGGCAACGGCAAGGGCCAGATTTTTGTGAAGGGAGAAGTCATTAAGACTGTGCCCGAGGACCAAATTGTTGAGACACTCATTGAAGAAGCCATGAGACTTGCCGAAGAGATGGAGTCCGACGCCGATGAGCAGACTCTCCCGGGTGGCCCCGTGGTTACCGTTTCCTAAGGAGACCACCCATGAGCCGGTGCGCGTCCTTGTCCACAGGGATACGGGCGCGCTCCGGGCCTTGATTGCGCGTGACCGCGTGGCCAACGTCTTCGTTGACTCGCTGCTCACGCAAAACAGCAGTGCCGTACCCGCCTTCCCTGGGGCGCTCATGTTGGGCTCCTTCGAGGACGACGGCGTCAGCTTGGCCGCCGCCTGCTGGGTGGGTTCCAACGTGGTTCCCATAGAGTCCACCGCCGAGCATGCCCGTGCCTTTGGCCGGTGGATGGTGGAGAATTGGGAACCTCATGCCTCAATTTTTGGACCGGCTGAACCCACCTTGGCCATCATGGAAGTGCTCCAAGGTGCAGGGATTACCGCTCAAGATATCAGGGCGAATCAGCCACTCTTAGCCATCTCGGGACCGCCATTGGTGGCCCCCAACCCGGCGTTGACCGTGAGTGAATCTGGACAATTTTCCGAAATCCTTGTAGCCGCGGCTGCCATGTTTGAAGAAGAAGTTGGCTACTCACCCTTTCTGGGCGGAGAAGCCAACTATCGCCGTCGTGTTGCCTGGCTCATCAGTAACGGCTTCTCCTTCAGCCATGGAGATGAGGTGGGCGAGGTGATTTTCAAGGCAGATCTGGGTGCTGTCACCTCCTACGCCACCCAAGTGCAGGGTGTGTGGGTGAATCCGGAACGCCGGGGGCAGGGCCTAAGTGCTGGCTACATGGCAGCCGTGGTTGAGTTGGCGCGCAAACACGCCCCCGTCACAAGCCTGTACGTCAATGACTACAACACGAAGGCTCGGGCTTGCTACGAACGGGTCGGTTTTGAACAAGTGGGAACTTTCGCCACTATTTTGTTCTAGCCCCGCCCAATCACTCAAGGCCCCATCACTCACGCCCCGCCCCTCATTCCCTCAACAACTTGGGGGAGGGTTTTCCCTGCCTCGAGGAGCGCATGGTTTGACGTCATGGTTCGGCCGCAATATAGTTGCTTAACGCAAACAAGTATTGTGTTGAGAGCTTCAGCTACCCAGGGGGACACCTGTGATTGATCACAATGAGGCCAGCGCCATCCTCTCCCAAATGGTGGCGATAGGGCGCACCTTCAGAGTTGCCGGTCAGCGGGGCCAGGCCCATGAGTTGACGGGAACCAAACTAGGATTTCTGCAGCAGCTTCGAGGCCGCGATGTCCGTTTGGGTGAACTGGCCCATCGGCTTTCAGTTTCGGCACCCGTAGCAACCAGAACGGTCGAAGCGCTTGAATCTGCAGCCTTGGTTGAACGGCGCCCAGACCCCCAAGACGCCCGTGCGTGTCTAATCTCCATGACTGAACGCGGACGCAGACAGCTGGAAGAAAATGAAACTCGGGCCGTAAATCAATTTGCCCACGCCCTGGCGGACTGGTCAACAAGCGATGCTGTGCAAGCAATCGACATCCTTGAAAGATTAAACGGCCACCTCATTGAGGTACTGCAAGGACCAGAGCGCAATGAGGCGGCGCAAGCTGGTCTCGGAGCCACAAATAACAACGGAAACGAGCATGAGGCATGAAAGACGCCACGTCCACCGCTGTGAAAAGCCTCCAGGAAGAGCCAAGAGAATATTCCCACAGGGAAATTCTTCAGGTGATGACAGGTCTTCTCGCCGCTCTCTTTACCGCGATGATCTCCACAACCATCGTCTCAACAGCGCTGCCAACCATCATGGCAGACCTCCATGGCACGCAGCGGCAATACACATGGGTCATTACGGCCAGCCTCTTGGCGATGACCATTGTGACGCCCATCTGGGGCAAGCTTTCTGATTTATTTAGTAAAAAACTCCTGACCCAGATCGCCATCCTCATGTTCGTGGCCGGAGCAATTGCGGCCGGATTCGCCACCACTATCCCAGTGATGATGAGCGCACGAGCCGTACAGGGTATAGCCATGGGTGGCCTCATGGCCCTAGTGCAGTCAATTATGGGTTCCATAATTTCGCCCCGTGAGAGGGGCCGGTACGCAGGATATATGGGTGCTGTCATGGCGGTTGCTACCGTATCTGGACCGCTACTGGGCGGCGTGATCACCGATGCCCTTAACTGGCGCTGGACCTTCTTTGTCAGTGTTCCGCTGGCCATAATTGCGCTGATCTTGCTCCAACTGAAACTGCACCTGCCCACCATTAAGCGTGCATCGATCAAGATCGATTACGCCGGCGGTGTTCTAGTTGCGATCACGGCGGCCCTGCCCATGCTGTGGGTGACCTTCGCTGGTAACGATTATGACTGGATTTCGTGGGAGTCCGGCGCCTTCCTGGTGGCTGTCTTGATTTCTGCCACACTGCTGGTGGTGGTGGAGCTCCGGGCCGCCGAACCAATGATTCCGCTGCGCCTACTGCGCAATAAGACTGCAGTGTGGATGATCATTGCCAGCGTGGGGGCCGGCGTGGGCATGTTTGGTTCGGGCGTCTTCTTGACCCAGTACTTCCAGCTCGGTCTCGGAGTGAGCCCCACGCAGGCAGGAATCATGAGTATCCCCATGATTATTGGCCAACTGCTCTCAGCCATGGTTGGCGGACAGCTCGTGAGCCGGATGGGCCGTTGGAAGCCGGTGATGATGGTTGGCAGCATCATCATGCTGATTGGCCTGTTGGGCTTGGGAACCATCAACCATGAGAGCAGCTACGTCTTTGTCGCCATCTTTATGGCACTGATGGGGTTGGGGATTGGTACTTTGGTCCAAAACGTTGTCCTAGCTGTCCAGAACACCGTGGACGTCTCCGAGGTTGGTGCTGCCTCGGCGGCCGTTGCCTTCTTCCGCTCCCTTGGTGGTGCCATTGGAGTTGCCGTGCTGGGAGGCGTCCTCACTCACAAGGTCAGTGAGAATTTTGCTGCTGGATTGGACCGGCTGGGTATCGCCGCAGGCGCAGGTTCAGGGGACACCCAGCTGGATATTAGCAACCTTCCGGCCCCAGTGCAGGAAGTGTTCCACAACGCCTATGCTGACGCCTTTGGCCCCATCTTTCTCATTGCTGCCATGATTGCGGCCGTGTCTGTGGTGGCGATTACCGTGGTTCGCGGCACCCCCTTGCGAGCTACGGTAGCCATGCGCCCCGCGAACACCAGTGAACAAGAGCTGCCCGCTGGCTAGTAGGGCCAACTGGATGTGCGCTACTATTATGCAACTTGTTGCGCAAAGGAGTGCATTGATGAACGCTGGTCAGTTTCCCCACCTGTTTTCCCCCTTGGATTTGGGGTTCACCACGTTGCCCAACCGGGTGCTGATGGGCTCAATGCATGTGGGCCTCGAAGAGTTACCCGGCGGCTTTGAACGGATGGCGGCATTCTATGCCGAGCGTGCGCGCGGCGGGGTGGCACTGATGGTAACCGGCGGTATTTCACCTAATGACGCGGGCCGGCCCATGAAAGGTGGCGCCAAACTCAGCACGCCCGAGGAAGCTTTGGCGCACTGGGTTGTGACGGAGGCCGTTCACGCGGAGGGTGGAAAGATAGCTTTACAATTGCTGCACTTTGGGCGCTACGCCTCGCATTCGGCACTCGTTGCGCCTAGCGCCGCCCAAGCGCCCATCAGCCCTTTGACGCCGCGCCCACTGACCGGGGACGAGGTTGAGCAGACCATAGAAGACTTCGCCGCAGCCGCAGCACTGGCCCAATCTGCTGGCTACGACGGTGTCGAAATCATGGGTTCCGAGGGGTACTTAATCAACGAATTCATAGCAGCACGAACCAACCACCGCAGCGATGAGTGGGGTGGCTCCTACGCGAATCGGATGCGTTTCCCGGTCGAGATCATTCGGCGCACCCGTGAGAGAGTCGGTAGGAACTTCATTATTATTTACCGCCTCTCCATGCTTGACCTCGTCGAGGGTGGTTCCACCCTGGCCGAAGTCATCACCTTGGCGCAGGCCGTGGAGAAGGCCGGCGCCACCATCATCAACACAGGAATTGGCTGGCATGAGGCACGCATCCCCACCATCGCCACCTCCGTTCCACGGGCAGGTTATGCGTGGGTCACCAAGATGGTCATGGGATCGGTGAGCATTCCCTTGGTTGCCACCAACCGCATCAACACCCCAGAGGTAGCCGAACAGTTGCTGGCGAATGGCACCGCCACCATGGTGTCCATGGCCAGGCCTTTCTTGGCCGATGCCTTCTTCATGAGGAAGGCGCGTGAGGGGCGCAGCGATGAAATCAACAGTTGCATAGCGTGTAACCAGGCCTGTCTGGACCACACCTTCGTGGGGAAAACGTCCTCCTGCCTGGTCAACCCCCGCGCCTGCCACGAGAGTGAAATAGTTATTGAACCAACCTCAGACCCGCAGAAGATTGCGGTGGTCGGCGCCGGTCCGGCAGGCTTGGCGTTCGCCGTTACAGCCGCTCAGCGGGGACACCAGGTGACGCTCTTCGAGGCGGCCGGGGAGATTGGCGGGCAGTTTAATCTTGCCAAGCAGATTCCTGGCAAGGAGGAATTCCATGAAACCATCAGGTACTTCAAACGCCAGATCCAGCTCCTTGACATCACCTTGGTCCTGAACACCACAGCCACGAGTGAGGAACTGCTTGCAGCGAACTTTGCCCAGGTGGTGCTGGCCACCGGCGTCACACCGCGCACACCCGAGATAGAGGGCGTGGACCATCCCAGCGTCCTGAACTACCTTGAGGTGTTGCGGGACAAAAAAGTTGTGGGAACTAACGTAGCCATCCTCGGCGCCGGCGGCATCGGCTTTGACGTGGCCGAATACATCACGGCCCACGGCACCAGCGCCACCCTCGTCCCGGAGAAGTTCTACCGCGAATGGGGCATTGACCCGGACTACAACAACCCTGGCGGCATCACCACGGCCATCCCGGCCCAACCAGACCGCCGGGTGGGCCTATTCCAGCGCAAGGAAAGCAAAGTCGGTGCCGGGCTGGGCAAGACCACCGGCTGGATCCACCGCACGGAGCTCAAGGCCAAGGGCGTGCAAATGGTTCCCGGCGTGGACTACCAAAAGATTGACGACGCCGGACTCCACATCCGCGTTAACGGCGCCGAGACGGTCCTTGCGGTAGATACGGTGATCCTGTGCACGGGCCAAGAGCCCCGGCGTGATCTGTTGCCGGGGCTGGTAACAGGCGGAGCTTGCGTGCATGTGATTGGTGGAGCAGATGTGGCAGCGGAACTTGATGCCAAGCGAGCCATCGATCAGGGGACTCGATTGGCCGCAAAGATCTAATGTCACTCACGCACGCCATCATGACCTCTCTGCTGGAAAAGCCCTGTACAGGTGCCGAACTGGCCAGGCGTTTTGATAAGTCTCTGGGCTACTTCTGGCAAGCCACGCATCAACAGATCTACCGCGAGCTGGGAAAGATGGAACTTTCCGGGTTGATTGCCGCTCATGGGATGCCCACGGCGCGCGGACAGCAGCGCCAGTTTGCTGTGCTGGCCGCGGGACGCTCCGAGCTTGCTTCTTGGTGTGCGCAGGAAGGAGCGTTACGGCCCATCAAGGATGCCCTCCTTGTGCGGATGCGAGCCGCCGCAGTGTTGGGTGCCACAGGTGGAGACACGGTGGATATCGTCACTGAAATGCGGCGCCACATGCTGTTGCACGGAGAGGTACTGGCCCGCTACGAGGCCATTGAGGCACACGATTTTCCGGCCGGCTCCCCACGATCCGCGGCGGATGAGCTGCAATTGGCTGTGGTGCGTGCCGGCATTGCCTACGAAAATTCGTGGCTGGCGTGGTGCCACCAGGCCTTGGCGGCTCTCGAGGCTGGCTGATTACTAGAAGGCGGCGCTGGCTGAATACTTGGCGCTGGGTGAATACTTGGCGCTGGCGCTGAGTGGGGATCAGGCGCTGGCGGATTCCTGCTCAGCGGCTTGAGCCTGGAGAAGCCGGGCAGTGTCGGCCAACAGGGCGGCGGTTTGGCTGATGACGGGAGCGTAGGAGGAGGTCCAGGCGTGCTTGAAAACAAACGCGTCTGGACCTTCCCATCGAAGATTTCCCAGGATGCGCTGGCTCAGTTCAGATTTGGTGTGCAGCAAAATGCTCTGAGCCTGTTCCAGTTCCCGGGCAAAGTTACGCAGCTCCTCTGGGTTGGCGCCCTGCAAGCCATTGCTCATTGACTCTCCTGCGTGTGCCGAGTCCGCGGACCGGTTCGGGATGTGGCCTGTATGCCGTCTCTGGGTCTCGAGGGTTCGCCGAGTTGGCCGCTGAGTTATTCCCCGAGGTTTACTGAACTTCAACCCTAGGGCCAAGGTCACCGTCAAGCGATGGGCAGAGGTACCCATGACCAATGGTTAGGCGGTGCGGCGGCGCAACGTCAGCGACGCCAAGAGCAACCCTGCCAGCACAAATGCAGCAACTACTACCAAATCCCAGACCAGCTGTGATGTGGGGCTGCTGCTCTGTGCCACCTGCTGCAATCCGTCAACTGCGTAACTCAGCGGCAGCACATTGGAAATCACTTCCAGGACGCTATTCATTTGATCTCGGGCAACGAACAAGCCACACAAGAGAATCTGGGGGATCACCACCACGGGCATGAATTGGACGGCTTGAAACTCGGTGTGGGCAAACGCCGAACACAGCAAGCCCAGCGCAACACCGAGAACAGCGGTGAGTACCGAAATCAGCACCACCCAGCCGGCATTTCCTGCAATCGCCATACCAAAGACCCAGTATGCGGTACCGGTGGCTACCAATGCCTGGGCTGCGGCCATGATGGAAAATGCCGCTGCGGCCATGATGGAAAATGCCAGAGCGTAGCCGAAGAGCAGGTCAGCCTTGTGAAGGGGAGTGCTCAGTAACCGTTCCAAGGTGCCAGAGGTGCGTTCACGCAGCATGGTGATAGAAGTGATGAGAAACATCACCACGAACGGGAAAATGCCCAGCATCATGAGCCCCACACGGTAAAAAGTTCGTGGCATTCCTGGCGCCAGGGTCTCATTTTGATACAGCCAATACACCAGCGCCAGCAACACGGCCGGCACCACCAGAATTAAGGCAATGCTGCGCGGATCGGAGCGTAGTTGCAGCAGCACCCGGGTGCAGGTGGACCACAACATGGATGGATTCATCGGGCATCCTCTCCCTCGGCAGCAGTGGCAACCTCGGCTGTCTCGGTAGGAGTGCCCTGGATCAGCCGCAGGAACGCCAGCTCAAGATCGTCCGTTTCACCGCGTTGGCGCAGCTGATCCGGGGTCAACTGGGCCAGCAGTAGACCCTCACGCAGTAGCAGCAGTGTCTGGCAGTGGCTGGCTTCCTCCATGACGTGGCTGGAGATTAACAACGTGGTGCCTTCCTCTGCCATGGCCGCAAATTGTGCCCACAAATCTGCCCGCAGAACCGGGTCCAAACCCACCGTGGGCTCATCCAGAACCAACAGAGCAGGCTTACCCACCAGTGCGCAGGCAAGGGAAACCCGGCTGAATTCTCCGCCAGATAAATTCCGGGCCTTGCGGTTGGCAAGCTCGGAAAGCCCCACGGAGGCCAGCACCGCCTTCGCATCCTGCCGGCTGCTGCCATGGACAGACCCAAAATAGTTCACGTTTTCCAACACGCTCAGATCCCGGTAGACGCTGGCCGCCTGGGTGACATAGCCGACGTCGTGCCTGTTCTGGGGATCTCCTGCAGGCCGGCCCAACACGGTGAGCGTGCCAGCCGTGATCTTCTGGACCCCCACCAGGGCCCGCATGAACGTGGTCTTGCCGCTGCCGGAAGGGCCCAATAGCCCGGTGATCCTGCCCTGCGGGATATTGCAGGAAATATTCGCCAACACGGCAACCCCTCGGCGGCACACCCGCAAGCCCTCCACACTGACACTAATAGGGCCGTGGGTGCCGGATGGATCGGCCGGAACCGGGGCAAACGGTGGCTCCGGGGCTGGCATCTGCGCTCGGTGGGACATGGTTGCTCCTGGCTTGGCGCGTCGAGTGCGTGTGAGTTCAAACTAGACCCGCAGGGTGGGCGTGTCCAGCTTTGCCGCGGACTCCTGGAAAGCTGCGTGCACCTCCTGGCCCGGCCGTTGTGCGAGAGCCTGTGTGGAACCGGTAGATTAGTATCTGTCCGTCCAGCTCAAGGCCGGCGCCCACCCACTTCAAGAAATGGAAAACTCGCGTGGCACTTCGCCTTTCCACACTCTTTCTCCGCACCCTGCGTGAAGATCCCGTCGATGCCGAAGTGGACAGCCACAAGCTGCTGCTGCGTGCCGGTTATATTCGCCGCGCGGCCCCTGGTATCTACACCTGGCTTCCTTTGGGACTGCGCGTACTGCGCAAGGTTGAAGCCATTGTGCGTGAAGAGATGGACGCGATCGGCGCCCAGGAAGTCCACTTCCCGGCGCTGCTGCCCAAGGAACCCTTCGAGCAGACAAACCGCTGGCTCGAATACGGTGACGGCATTTTCCGCCTCCAGGACCGCAAGGGCGCCGATTACCTCCTGGCCCCCACCCACGAGGAAATGTTCACACTCCTTGTCAAGGACCTGTACTCCTCGTACAAGGACCTGCCGCTGAGCCTGTACCAGATCCAGAACAAGTACCGCGATGAGGCACGTCCCCGCGCAGGCCTGCTCCGTGGACGCGAGTTCATCATGAAGGATTCCTACTCCTTTGACATTGACGACGCCGGACTCGACGCCAGCTACATGGCTCACCGCGGCGCCTACTTGCGGATCTTTGAACGCCTCGGATTGGAGATCATTCCCGTCGCCGCAACAGCCGGGGCCATGGGCGGCTCCAGGAGCGAAGAGTTCCTGCACCCCATGGCCATTGGCGAGGACACTTTTGTGCGCTCGGCCGGGGGATACGCCGCCAACGTTGAAGCAGTCACCACCGTTGTGCCAGCAGCCATTGACTTCAGCAATGCCCCGGCCGCCGTGGTCCGCGACACTCCCAACTCAAGCACGATCGCAACACTGGTGGCAGCAGCCAATGAGCTCGCACCCCGGGCCGAGGGGCAGTGGAGCGCCGCTGACACCCTCAAGAATGTGGTCCTGGCCATCGATCTGCCCACGGGCGAACGCCAGATTGTGGTTGTGGCCCTGCCCGGAGACCGCGACGTTGATCTCAAGCGCATCGAAGCCAACATTGCCGAACACCTAGAAATTGGTGGCGAAGTAGGCGTTGAGGCTGCCGGTGAAGCAGATTTGAAGAAGCACGCGTTGCTGGTTAAGGGCTACATTGGCCCAGGCCTGAGCCTTGACGGCGCTGTTCTCGGCGCCGAATCAGCCAGCAAGATCCTTTACCTGGTTGATCCGCGCGTTGTCTCCGGCACCAGCTGGATCACGGGAGCCAACGAGGACGGCAAACACGTCTTCAATCTGGTGGCAGGGCGCGACTTCAGCTGGGACGGCACCATCGAGGCCGCCCAGGTCCGCGAAGGCGATCCCGCCCCGGACGGTTCCGGCCCGCTGGAAACGGCCCGCGGCATCGAGATGGGCCACATCTTTGCCCTCGGCACCAAGTACGCGCAAGCACTCGGACTGAAGGTCCTGGACAAGAACGGCAAGCTCTCCGTGGTGACCATGGGTTCCTACGGCATCGGTGTCACCCGCGCCGTCGCCGCCCTGGCGGAGTCAAACCATGACGACAAGGGCCTGACCTGGCCCGCGAATGTGGCACCCGCAGACGTCCATGTGGTTGCCGTTGGCCGCGGCGAGGAAATCTTCGAGACAGCTGCCCAGCTCACCGCCGATCTGGAAGCCAAAGGACTCGAGGTCATTTACGATGACCGTCCCAAGGTTTCCCCCGGCGTGAAGTTCGGAGACGCTGAACTCATAGGCGTCCCCACCATCTTGGCTGTTGGCCGCGGGCTCGTGGACGGCGTGGTGGAGATCAAGAACCGCGCCACCGGTGTTGCTGAAAACATCGCTGTAGCCGACGCGGTCCAGTACATCCTCGACCAGCGCTAGACTCCAAGCCCGGTACACACCTCCGCCAGCAGCCCCTCGCGGGCAGTAAGATTTCCGCTCCGTGGCCCCACCTCGTTCCTCGGCGTAGGGCCACGCGCGGAAATCCATCCCCGCTCCGTGGCTGCTGGCTCCCGTGTGGGCCGGGTTTTTTGGCAACATAAGCAAGGAAAACCATGGTTTCCGGTTTTGAAAATATTACGCTGGCCACGATCCTTTTGGTCATCGTGGCCGGCTTCGCTGCTGGCTGGATCGATGCCGTGGTGGGTGGCGGTGGGCTGATCCAGCTCCCGGTCATGCTGATGATCCCCGGAATCACGCCGATCCAGGCGCTGGCCACGAACAAGATGGGCTCCATCTTTGGCACGGCCACGAGTTCCGTGACGTACTATAAACGTGTTAAACCAGATATGCGCACGGCACTGCCCATGGCAGGGGTGGCTTTAGTGGGAAGCGTTGGTGGTGCGGTGCTGGCCGCCAGCCTGCCGGGTTCAGTCTTTAAACCCATTATTGTTCTGGCCCTGGTGGCGGTCTTGTTGTTCACAGTGTTCAAACCCACCATGGGAGAGCTGACGGAACTTCGGCATTCCGGGCGCAAACACTACGTTATTGCGTGTTGCATTGGTGGGCTAATTGGTTTTTATGACGGCCTGATCGGGCCTGGAACCGGCTCATTCCTGGTCATCGCCATGGTGGGATTGATGGGCTACGCCTTCCTTGAAGCCAGCGCCAAGGCCAAAATTGTGAACCTTGCAACCAACGCCGGGGCCCTCATGTTCTTCCTCCCGCATGGCTCCTTGCTGTGGGGAGTAGGCCTGATTTTGGGTATGGCCAACATGGCTGGAGGCTACTTGGGTGCCCGCACCGCGGTGAAACAAGGCAGCACCTTTATCCGCGTGGTGTTCCTGGCAGTTGTCACGGTGCTCATCATCAAACTCGGCTACGACGTGTTGAACGAGAATTTCCTCAACCGCTAGTGCAGCTCCGCGGGCTAGTGCAGCTCCATGAGCTCGTGCGCGGCTGGCAGGCCTTGCAAGGTTTTTCCTGCCATGGTGCTGGACACCCAAAGTGAGCGCTGGGCATCACCGCTGTGACCGGCCTTTTCCAGATAGCTCAGCGCATTTTCCACCTCACGGACAACACTCCAACCAGCCACTAAGTCTTCATCCAGACCGGCAGCTTGCGCCAGATCACGGGCGCGGCGGCGGAGCCCGGCTTCGGCGTTCCGAACGGGCAAATCCTGCAGCCGGTTCCACAGGCACGGCGCCACGGAAAACTCGCCATCACCGACCTGGATCTGCGGGTCAATCGCCGAATAGTGCCCGCTTCCGGGTTTGGCCAGGATGTTCAAATAATGCAGGTCGGTGTGAATCAGCACGTCATTGCTGCTTCGGCGGGAAACTGCTCCCCGTGTTTGGCAGACTTCCAAGGCTGCCTCAAGCAACCAGCGCGGAAAAGGTTCGGAGAGCATGCTCCAACGCTCGGGGAGTTCATCACAGTACCGCTCTGCTGTGGCGGCAAGCTGGGGGAGCAGGTGCCACTCTGGCCGCGCATCGGGACGAAGGGATAGTTTCTTGACGAGCTCTCCCCACACGGCAATCGCTTCATCCAAGGGCAGTTTAAGCAGCGGTCGGCTCTGATCAAGACGCTCAATCAACAGCGCCCCAATATCGCTGTCACTGGCCCACAGGGCTGCTGCTCCCTTGCCGCCCCACAAGGAAAGAGCGAGGGGTTCCAAGAAGGCTTCCTCATAGGGGAAGGCGACTTTCAGCGCGGCCGGGGTGCCGTCTGTGGTGCGGACCGGCACCACCACTGCCGTGTGGCCATACCAGGGAAGTCCGCCATCAGGCAGATCAACTAGTAGCTGCCACTGTTCCAGGGCCAGATTCAGGAAACCCGGCAGGTGCCCCAGCCAGGCCCTGCCTTCAGGCGTCTGGCGGTGCCTGCGTAGCAGGGGCTCGGGGATCTCTAGCTTCATGCTCACGGTCATGAGCCTATCGGCTGGCACATGGGTGGGAACACCGTCGTCGTACTTTTAGTGCGGGGGGCACCTTTCACAGCAGGGCCGAGCCGATGTGGGCAGGGTGGGGCACAGCAGAGGAGGACAGGGCAGGGCGCTGTAGAACAGGGCGTTGAGTCAGAGTACGAGTCCGCTGGCACCGAGCCGGGTGCCGATCGCGAAGGAAAGGATATCCTCGCGAAGGGGTTCCCCTGCCGTACCTGCCCTGACCCGCCCTACCTGCTCTACCCCGCCGTACCCGCCCTGCCTAGGGGGCGGTTGCGGCGCTCTCAATACCCGGCAAGGCATCCAATGTGCCACCCCAAGATATCTGGGCTTCGGTGGAGTCGAGCAGCCACAGCACCGAAAGCTCTCTGAGGTTGCTGCCCTTGGGAGGCTGCTGGGTTGCATCGGGTGATCCGGCCGCTCCGGGTGAGGCTGTTGCGTAGGCGGGGTTTGCTGCGCTGAACGCCGACAAATCCGCATAGAGAGCACTGAGCTCTGCCTCCAGAGTGCTGAGGGCCGGTTTGGGCATCGCGGTAAAGCTGGCATTTAGGGCGTAACCGGCCACGGGGGCTGCCGGTGGTAGGCAGCGCAGGCGCAGTTCCTCGTTGAGGACGTTGAGCTTTTGTTGGTGCCGGTCCAACAGGGCTGTGGATTTGCTAAATTGCGGTTCGGCGAATCGGGTGGAGGCAACCTGGTAAGCGTAGATCGCCTTCTGCTCGCCCAAGGCGGCGGCACTCAACGCTGCATCGATGGTGGCGCCGGGGCGCGGTTCAAGGATGGTGGCGCACTGGGGCCCGGACGGAACGGGGAAATCAACCTTGGCCGGCAGCAAACCCGACGCCGGCATGGTGGCCGCCGTCGCAGAGCCCAGTTCACGAGCCTGCAGGAGCTGACCGGTACCTACTGAAGCAAACACACGGCCCATGGATCCTTCTGCAGTCAGAGCGCTAGCGAGCAAAGATTCCGCGTTGGCCGTGAGCTCCTCACGCAACTGCGTAACTGTTGGCAGAGAAGCAGCCGTGGGTGTTGGGGTAGCGGTCTCAGTGGGCAGTCCGTCACTCAAGGCGGCAGCCTGAATGCCCAGCTGTTGTGCCGTATCTGAGAGGATTGTGCGCAATTGAGGGGTGCTAGTCACCTCAACCAATCCGAGCGCGCCGATCTGCAAGGTGGTGGTTGTTTCCCATGCAGCCTGACGCTGTTCCTGAGTGTGCGAGTACTCATCTGCACCAACGTCCGGCCCGGAAAGAACCGTCCCGAGGCTCACCACAAGGGCCGAAATAACTATCAGGAAGCATAGTCCACGCACCAACGCGACGAAACGGTTCCGCTTTGGGCGGGGCTTTGACTTGTGTGTGCTGGCATTCCCGCCACGCTCCGCTGGATTATGGGGCCCGGCGGTGCCATTCGTAGCTGTTGCGCCGGTTGCAGCCGGTTCAGTGCCCGAGACTTCATCCGTGGATACGGCGGGTGAAGCCGAGGAGGCGCCATTTTCCGCTTGCTGCTCAGCAAGCCGGCGTTCACGCCGCGACAACATCGGAGAAGTCTGGGCTACCTCAAGCGGTGCCTCCACAAGGGCCGCCACATCGGCCCCTTCAGCCCCGGCGGTGTCCGCAACGGATTCAGACAGCTCGGTGGATTCTGCATCCTCAACACCGCGGGCTTTGGCTTCCTCAGACTCCTCAGACTCCTCAGCTTCCGTCTCAGAGGTGGCTACTTCCAGCTCAGGATCGGCTACATCCGGGGTATCCGCTTCGGCGGCCAGGGGGCCCTCGCAGGAGGTGGAAGGCGCAACCGCAGATGCCTCGAGGTCGGCGGTGGTACCAGCTTCCGCGGACGGCGGAACTATCATGCCATTTGCATCAATGACCAGAATCGCGGGAGCAGCTGAAGTCTTCGCAACAGGGGAGCCGGCAGCAGCCGTGGCACGCCGGGGAGCCTTGCGTACGGGACTTATGACGGCGGGGGTCTTAGCATCGGGGTCAGATGCGTTCGGCTCAGCTGAAGGATTGGGGTTGGTCACAACCGTTGATCATCTCATGACTGGCCTGTAGAGTGCACACTTTTGCAGGTAGGAGCGGCCCAACGCTGCCACAATGCGTTCATACTCACACCTCCACTGTTCAGCGGCAGCGGTGGAAACTCGGTAGTCTATATACCTACAACATCATCAATAGGGAGGCGTGCGTTTTTATGACCAAGCCAGATAGGCCAAAAATGGCCGCACGCTCAGGGAACTCGCTCTTAGCCACTGATCCAGTAGCTGAAGCGCAAAGGCTCCACACGTTTCTTACCCCTACGGTGACCGCTGCTGGACTTTTCCTAGAAGAAGTCAAGGTGCACTTTGCTGGCACCCACCGCACCGTTTCGGTAATTGTTGATTTGCCCGAAGACGAAAGTGGCGGTGTGGGCCTGGACGCCATCTCCGCGGTATCACGGATGCTCTCCGAAGCAATGGACACAGACCCCAATGACGACGGTAAGCCGTTCGATCTGGAAATTTCCTCCCCTGGAGCCACCCGGCCATTGACCGAGCCCCGACACTGGCGCCGTGCCTTGGGCCGCATGGTCAAGGTCAACGCCTCCGACCGGGAGAACTTCATGGGTAGGGTTCTGGATGTGGATGAGGAAGGTGTGCTCTTCAAGCCCGAACTTCCGGTGAAAAAGGGTATGAAACCCAAACAGGGCGAGCCGGAAAAGCTGTTGTTTTCCGTTATTCGCCGTGGTGTTGTGGAACTAGAATTTGCTCGCCTGGATGAGGCTGAGCTGGACTTGGAATTTGAACCGACTGGCGGCAACGCTGTCGATGGAGAGGGAAGCTGACTATGGACATAGATATGAGTGCGCTGCGGGAACTGGAGCGCCAAAGGGAAATTCCCCTGGATCTACTGATCCCCACCATTGAACAGGCGCTCTTGATGGCCTACCACAAGTCACCGGGCTGCCACGAGATGGCCCGCGCCGAGATTGACCGCAAGAGCGGGCATGTCACCATTTGGGCTGCAGAGCTCGACGACGATGGTGCGGCTGTTGGTGAATTCGAAGATACCCCCAAGGGCTTTGGCCGTATCGCTGCCAGCACCGCACGCCAGGTCATTCTGCAGCGCTTGCGCGATGCAGAAGATGACAACGTTGTGGGTGAATACCGTGGCAAGGAGGGTGAGCTTGTTGCCGGCCAGATCCAGCAGGGTAACAACCCCAACATGATCCAGATCGATCTGGGTGCTGTTGAAGGTGTGCTTCCTCCGAACGAGCAGGTTCCCGGCGAAGACTACCGCCACGGAAACCGCATCCGCACCTTTGTCGTTGAGGTGCACCGCGGAACCAAGGGTCCGGCCATCACCTTGTCCCGTTCACACCCGGGCCTGGTGCGCAAGCTCTTCGAAATGGAAGTTCCTGAGATTGCCGACGGTACGGTAGAAATCGTCGCCTTGGCTCGTGAAGCTGGCCACCGCACCAAGATTGCCGTGCAGGCCAACAAGGCTGGCGTCAACGCCAAGGGTTCGTGCATTGGTGAAATGGGTTCGCGCGTGCGTGCAGTCATGACCGAGCTCCACGACGAAAAGATCGACATTGTTGATTTCAACGAGGATCCGGCCACTTTCATCGCCAATTCACTCTCCCCTTCGAAGGTGATTTCTGTCACGATCGTTGATGAGGCTGCGCGCTCGGCGCGGGTCGTTGTCCCTGATTATCAGCTGTCTTTGGCTATTGGTAAGGAAGGGCAGAACGCGCGCCTTGCTGCCAAGCTGACCGGATGGCGCATTGACATTGTCTCTGATGCCGCAGCGGTTTAGGTAAGCAGTCACGCTGCGCGGTAGAATATCTAGAGCCGGGCCTGATTTGGCCCTGGTACTCAAAGAGCATGAAGGCACAGCAGAATTGGTTAAGAAAGCAGTAGCAGCGCAAAGCGAGGCAACTGAGGCCAAGAATGCTGTGCGGACGTGTATTGGGTGCCGGGGAACGTCAGACCGGATCCAGCTGGTGCGTTTGGTCAGATCTACCAGTGCTTCTGGTGAAACGGAAGCGTTGGTTGATGTTGCACGTCGCATGCCGGGGCGGGGAGCATGGCTGCACCCCAACCCTGACTGTTGGAAACTAGCGATCAAACGCCGCGCCGTTGGCAGGGCCCTTCCGGGGGTTACAAAACTGTCCGACGTCGAAGTGTTCGCACAAAAGAATTTGCCACTTTCGGCAGAGTAAGTACATACGAACCAATTGTCCCTTTTGTGAAAGCGGGTCAGAAAACCGATGGAAACCCGATGAGTACCCAGCGATGAGTGCCCAAAAATGAGCAATTTCATATGCTCTCACGCCGCCCGTTCCGACATGGAACGGCGCAGTAAGAATTAAGCGGTTCGTACCTGTCCGGTGCGGGCCGAGACAGGAGAAATGTGGCCAAGGCCCGCGTACACGAGCTTGCAAAAGAGCTCGGCATCACCTCGAAAGAAGCAGTAAGTAAGCTTCAGGAAATGGGCGAATTTGTTCGCTCAGCTTCCTCCACCATTGAGGCCCCCGTCGTGAGGAAACTTCGCGACGCATTCCCGTCTGCAGCCAAGCCTGCCGACGCTGCGCCCGCTGCAGCAGCCCCTGCTGGCGTTGCGCCCGCAGCTGCCAAGGAAGCAGTAGCACCGAAGGCAGCCGCTGCGGCTCCCTCGGCTGCGCCCGCTGTTCCTGGCCCGAAGGCTGTTCCGGGTCCCAAGGCGGCTCCGGGTCCCAAGCCCGGCGCCAAGGAAACCGCTCCGGCTGCGCCTGCTGAAGCAGCTCCGGCCGCTCCCGCTGCATCCGCCCCGGCTCCTGCTGCCCCCGCAGCTCCGGCTGCCCCTGCGGCGCCGGCCGCCAAGGCAGCAACCCCGGGAGCCCCGCGCCCCGGCAACAACCCGTTTGCCACCTCCCAGGGCATGCCCCGCTCCGGTGCACGCAACGAACGCCCGGATAACCGTGGTGGCGATAGCCGCGCACCCCGCCCCGCTGGTTCGGGTGCACCGCGCCCTGCTGGTGCGGGTGCTTCCCGTCCCGGCAACAACCCGTTCGCACCCTCACAGGGCATGCCCCGTCCGGGTGCACCCCGCAGCGCCGAAGCTGGTGCCGCAGGTCCCCGCCCAGGTGGGCCCCGTCCGCCGGCTGGCGCACCCCGTCCGGGCGCTCCGCGTCCGGCAGGTGCTCCGGGCGCCGGTGGTCCCCGTCCGGGCGCTCCGCGTCCGGGTGGTCCCCGTCCCACACCTGGCATGATGCCTAACCGCACCGAGCGCCCTGCTGCGCCCGGCCGCGGCAACGACCGTCCCGGTGCTCCGGGACGTGGCCGTCCAGGTGCTCCCGGCGCAACGCCGGGTGCAGCTCCGGGCGGAGCTCCCGCCGGTGGTGGCTTTGGTAAGGGCGGTCGCGGTCGCGGCGGCACCCAGGGCGCCTTCGGTAAGGGCGGCGCAGGCCGTGGCAAGCAGCGCAAGTCCAAGCGTGCCAAGCGCCAAGAGCTGGAGCAGATGAGCGCTCCTTCACTCGGCGGCGTCAGCGTACCCCGCGGTAATGGGGAAACAGTGGTGCGTTTGCGCCGCGGTTCCTCCATCACCGACTTCGCTGACAAGATTGAGGCCAACCCGGCCGCACTTGTAACGGTTCTGTTCCACCTTGGTGAAATGGCTACCGCTACGCAGTCACTGGATGAAGACACCTTCGCACTGTTGGGTACCGAGCTGGGCTACAAGGTTCAGGTTGTGTCCCCCGAGGATGAAGAGCGCGAACTGCTGAGCAGCTTCGACATTGACTTCGAAGCTGAGCTTGAAGCTGAAGGCGACGACGATCTTGAGGTTCGTCCTCCCGTTGTCACCGTCATGGGTCACGTTGATCACGGTAAGACCCGTCTGCTGGATGCCATTCGCAAATCTGACGTTGTTGCCGACGAGCACGGTGGCATCACCCAGCACATCGGTGCTTACCAGGTTGTCCACGAGCACGAAGGTAATGAACGCAAGATCACCTTCATTGACACCCCCGGACATGAGGCGTTCACCGCCATGCGTGCCCGTGGTGCCAAGGTCACTGACATCGCCATCTTGGTGGTTGCAGCTGACGACGGCGTCATGCCTCAGACAATTGAAGCGCTCAACCACGCACAGGCCGCTAACGTGCCGATCGTGGTAGCCGTGAACAAGATCGACAAGGACTCAGCCAACCCGGAGAAGATCCGTGGCCAGCTGACCGAGTACGGCCTGGTTCCGGAAGAATACGGTGGCGACACCATGTTCGTTGATGTCTCAGCACGCAACGGGATCAACATTGACGAGCTTCTTGAAGCCGTCCTGTTGACCGCAGATGCTGCCCTGGACATGCGCGCCAACCCGAACAAGGATGCCCGAGGCATCGCCATCGAAGCGAACCTGGACAAGGGCCGCGGTTCCGTGGCTACTGTCCTGGTCCAGTCCGGTACCTTGCACGTCGGTGACATCATTGTTGCCGGCACCGCACACGGCCGTGTTCGTGCCATGTTTGACGAGAATGGCGATACCATCTCCGAGGCCGGCCCGTCACGTCCGGTTCAGGTACTGGGTCTGTCCAACGTTCCCCGCGCCGGCGATACCTTCTTCGTTACAGGGGACGAGCGTACGGCCCGTCAGATCGCTGAAAAGCGTGAAGCAGCAGACCGTAACGCGGCACTGGCCAAGCGCCGCAAGCGCGTCAGCTTGGAAGACTTCGATCAGGCCGTTGCTGATGGCAAGGTTGCCAACCTTAACCTCATCCTCAAGGGTGACGTTTCCGGTGCTGTTGAAGCACTGGAAGATTCGTTGCTCAAGATCGATGTCGGTGACAGCGTTGCGCTGCGCGTCATCCACCGCGGTGTGGGTGCCATTACGCAAAATGACGTCAACCTGGCAACAGTGGATAACGCGATCATCATCGGCTTCAACGTCAAGCCGGCAGAGCGTGTTGCCGAACTGGCTGACCGTGAAGGCGTGGACATGCGCTTCTACTCGGTCATCTACGGCGCCATCGATGACATTGAGCTCGCTCTCAAGGGCATGCTCAAGCCCGAGTACGAGGAAGTTGAACTGGGTACCGCGGAAATCCGTGAAGTATTCCGCTCCTCCAAGCACGGAAACATCGCAGGCTCGATCGTACGCAGCGGCATCATCCGCCGTAACACGAAGGCACGCGTACTCCGTGACGGCAAGATCATTGGTGATAACCTCACCGTTGACTCGCTCAAGCGCTTCAAGGATGACGCAACCGAAGTCCGTACCGACTTCGAGTGTGGTATTGGTTTGGGATCGTTCAACGATCTGCAGGCCGAGGACATCATCCAGACGTTCGAAATGCGCGAGAAGCCCCGCGTATAACGTTGCATAACCGGCTGGGCGTCCCTGAGGGCGCCCAGCCGGTTTTGTATTCCCTACGATGGTCAGTGACCGTCGACAGTTTTTCCATCATGAAGGAGAGCATCATGGCTGATTCAGCCCGCGCGTCCAAGCTGGCGCAGCGTATCAAGGTTGTGGTGGCCGAGGGCCTTCGCTCCAAGGTCAAGGATCCGCGCGTCGAGGGCATCACTGTCACCGATGCACGCGTCACCAACGACCTGCAGCACGCAACCATTTACTACACGGTTTTTGGTGACGAGACTGCCAGTTCCGAGGCCAAAATTGGTTTGGAGCGTGCCAAGGGCGTGCTGCGTGCCGAAGTTGGTAAGAACATCACGGTGCGCCTGACACCCACCCTCGAATTCATTGCCGATAAAATCCCGGAGAATGCCTCCAACTTGGAAGCCCTTCTTCGGGTAGCCAAAGAGCGTGATGCTGCGTTGGCGCAAATCTCCGCTAATGCGCAGTTCGCTGGTGAAGCGGATCCGTACAAGAAGCCTGAGGAAGACGAAGACGCCTAGTCCCGTTCTCCTTAGTTGGATCCTTTGATTCAAGCACGACGGCGGCCGGTCACCTTTTGAGGGGACCGGCCGCCGTCGTACTGCGTTAAGTGGCGGACGTGAGGAATTTGTGTAGAAGAAATTAGCGCAGGCCATCATGGCGGGGATGATGGTAGTGAGCTTTTTCGTTTCTGATGACGCTGACACCGTTTCCCATCACTTGGGATACGTACGCAGTGTTGTTGCTGTCCACGGCAATCACGCTGGCGTCAATGGTGATGGCTTCGGCCGGGAGTACGCCTCACCCAACTGCTCCAGATAGGGTGTCTGCGCCAGGCAAGCGGCCCTGGCATCCCGCACACCGTAAACGGTTTTCCCGTCAGGGTTGTGGCTGACTTCAAAGAAGCTCAAGTCGGCAAGCTGGACACTGTTCCCGCGCCCTTGGGAGGCAACCTTCCGAACGGGTGAGGGTTGATGGTGGCCGTGAGGAGCCAGAGCAGGCCCACCGGTCACGGTCAGGGCACAGGCGCATGCGGCTGTGATGGCCACAATTCTTCACCTCATATTTTTTCCCTGACAAATCTCCTGTGCTGAAGGACGGGGAATAATCGCAAAAGTTGGTTTCCCTAGGAAAGCAGTGAGCGTGAAAGTCAGCGGGTTCCAACATGCCTGCCTTCTCGGGCGAATAGGATCTTGCCCCCAGAACCATCGTTTGGCGTAGCTCAGGGGATCACTGGGGACCGCGCCTGAGTTAGGCAATCCTAAGCCCTGTGCTCTGACATGGGCAGGAACTAAAAGAGGCCAGTACAAATCCTCACAAGCGTTAAACAACAACGGGCACCCCCGCCAGGGAGGTACCCGCTGTTTGAAACTAGTTGCTATTTGCCCCAGATGACGGGCTTGTCGCGGTACGGGTTGTCCGAGTAGTTCTCATAGTTGAAGGAAGAATCAGAGTAGCTGGCTGCCGTTACAGCGTCGCCACCGGGAGCCAAAAAGACACTGCAGCTGGTTTTGGTGGACCCCACAACATAGCTGAAAGCATCGCCGTCGCCCTCTGTCTTGAAGGAACCGGACTTGCAATTGCCCAACGTGCCGAAAACGATTAGTTTCTGGGCTTTGGAACCATCCTTGAGGTGACCGTCCAAGTAAGCGTCGGACATGCCCGCTGTCGGCTTGGAAAGTGATGTCAACGTTGACTCGTAGAACACGTAGTAGGGAGTTTGACCGGCAAACTTGGCTGAATCTTCTAGCTTGGCCAGATCCGCCGGGTCGCCAGCAACAATCTTGGTGACAGTGGTGTCGAAGGTCGCTTCCTTGTACTTATCAGTACCCTGTTCACCGCTGTTGCTGTGCGTCTTTGCCACGTCACCAATCTTCAAATTGGTCCCGGCAGGAGTCAGCTTGCCGTTAGCAGCCGCCGGAGCGGAGGCTTCCTTGGTGGCTGATGGCTCCACTTCCGAACTGCCCCGATCTGAGTCTGAACCATCCGCTGCGCTCTCCGTGGACTGTGCGGTGGCACTTTTCTGCATGGGGATCGGCGTGGGAACGTCCTTGGTCCCTCCCATGCAACCGGTCATGCCCATCATCAAAGCAGCGCCCAAACCCAAGGTTGTTATTGAACGTTTGTACATGCTGGACATTTGCTTGGCCATGATTCTCCGTCTGAAGGGTTAACGCATCTTTAGTAACGCATCTTTAGTAATAGAACGAGCCTAGCCACTGTGACATGGCACGCGCGATGGGGACAACTCACCATGGGGGAGTAGAACCGATATACTTCAAAGCGTGCTTTCTGGACTGGTAATTGTAGACAAACCGCAGGGATGGACCAGCCACGATGTGGTTGGCCGGATGCGAAGGCTCGCAGGGACCCGGAAAGTCGGGCATGCGGGCACCTTAGACCCTATGGCTACGGGAGTTTTGGTGGTTGGCGTCAATAAGGCCACCCGCTTGCTGACGTACATTGTTGGGACCTCCAAAACCTATGAGGCCACCATCCGCCTGGGCGTTGCCACCGTGACCGACGATGCCGAAGGTGAGGTTACTCACACCACCTCCGCCCAAGACGTCACAGAGCAAGCAATCGAGGCGGGCATTGCGGCGTTGCGAGGGCCCATTGAACAGGTTCCCAGTAGCGTCAGTGCCATCAAGGTCAATGGAGAGCGTGCCTACGCCCGGGTACGCGCTGGCGAAGACGTCAAGCTGGCTGCCCGCCCTGTCACCATCCACGAATTTAGAATCCTGGACATCCGCCGCGGCACCACAGATGCGCCCGGCCTGGACATTACGCACGAGCCGCGCAGCGTCAGCTGGGTTGACGTGGATGTTACCGTTAGCTGTTCCTCAGGAACCTACATCAGGGCGCTGGCCCGGGATCTGGGCAATGGGCTGGGAGTGGGCGGCCACTTAACAGCGCTTCGACGCAGCGCCGTGGGGCCGTACAGCTTGGAGCAGGCACGTACGCTAGAAGAGTTGGCAGAGGATCTGCAGATCCTGGACATTGCCGACGCCGCCCGGGCCCTCATGGCCGTCCGTGAACTCACTGCTGAAGAAGCCATTGAATTATCCTTTGGCCGGCGCATCCTCGCCAGCTCCCACGGAAACCACACCGTGGCCGCACCGGCAGCCGCCTTCGCCCCTGACGGAACCTTGGTGGCCTTGTTATCCGACGCCGGTAAATACGCCAAGCCTGTTCTGGTCTTCCCACCAGACCCGCCAGCACCTGCCCCAGCGGCAGCGACGGACCCGGAGCCGGGCAAATGACCCTTGATGGCTGGATCATTGCCGGCATGGTGGTGGGAATAGCTTCAACTGTTGTCTGCCTTGTTGCGGCGATTATGAAGAAAAAGCCCAACGATGTCACTCTGCTGTCTTTAGCCGCCGTGGAACTTTTCATTGTGGTCTATGCCATTGCCTCAGGTGTGCGCCTCCTCGGCGCCGAATCACTGGCCGGTGAGGCGTGGGAATTCTGGGGCTATATGTTTACCGCGGCCATGCTTCCGGTGGCCGGTTTCTATTGGGCCATGATGGAACGCACCCATTGGTCCAACTACGTTATGAGCGCCGTGGGCATCACAGTGGTTGTCATGCTGGCCCGCATGGCACAAATTTGGTACGGCATGGCAACGCCCGTCTCAGCATTGCAACCAGGAATTGGATTATGAAAACCAGCAACACAGCGAATACCGGCGACTCCTCCACCGACAGCACCCCGCACGGACGCACCGCGGGGGCTGGGCGGCTACTCATCACTGTTTACGCAGTGTTCGCCATCTCCGCCACGGCCCGTGCCGGGTTCCAGATTGCCACCGCGTTTGCTGATGCGCCCGTGGCCTACCTACTCTCCGCCTTTGCCGCCGTGGTGTACATTGTGGCCACGGTGGCCTTGGCCAAGCCCGGTGCTGGTTGGGCCAAGGTGGCCAGTGCGGCCATCTGCGTGGAACTTGTGGGCGTACTGGTGGTGGGTGCGCTGAGCGTGTTTGATCCGGCCGCGTTCCCGCACGCTACCGTGTGGAGCATGTTCGGTAAGGGTTATGGGTACATTCCGCTCCTGCTGCCGATCATTGGACTGATCTGGCTGTACCGCCACCGCGACGAGAAGTGAGCGAACCGGCGCCCACCCATCCTGTCCTGCCAGTCAATCCTGTCCTGGGTGACGGGAGGACCACGCTGCGTCGTCTGAGAGTGGATGATGCCGTGGCCTTCGCAGCGCTCAACCGGGACCCCCTGAACGTCACATGGACGGGTTCGCAGGCTGATATGAGTGTGCGCCAAGCTGCCGTGATGATCACCGGATCCATTGATTCCGGGTGGGAAACAGGGCACTATCTGCGCTTTGCTATCACGGAGAAACTCGACGGCGTTGACACTCTCGTGGGTACCCTCAGCCTGCAAGAAGTTTTCTCAACCGCCGGAGGCGGATCAGCCAGTGTGGGCATCAAAATGCTCCCCAGTGGACGTGGTACCGGCTGTGCACCCCGGGCCATCACGCTACTGTGTGGCTTTGCCTTTGGAAATTTGGGTCTGGAAATTCTGCACTGGCGCACCACCTCTGGGAACGAGGCCAGTAGTGAACTAGCCCGGCGCACCGGCTTTGTTCACGCCGCCCGCATTCCCGGGTACGGGCGTCTCGCCGGGAGGGTGGCCGATGGCGAGCTGTTCTACCAACGCCGCGAACAATTCCAAAACGATGCTGCGCCTGCTCCTGAGGAACCCGCCACGCTTGAGCCCGAGTTGCCCGAGCTGCCTGAACTGCTGGGCAGGGTTGCTGCAGCGCCGATTCTTGGCGCCGGAACCATATTGTTGCGGCCCTTGACCATGGCTGATGCGCCGCAACTGGTGGAAAACTGCCGGGATGCCGAGGCTGTCCGCTGGACTACCGTGCCTCTGGAGTATTCCATGGCGGACGCCGAGCATTTCATCAATACGCTGGTCCCGGAGGGGTGGCAGGGCGGGGAAACTCTCACCTTTGCCGCCGTGGACCCTGTGAGCGATGCGCTGTTAGGCGTGGTGGATTTACAATGCAAGGTCCCGGGGGTTGCCTCCGTCGGCATTAACTTTGGTCCGCATGCCCGCGGCACTGGCGCCGCACAGGCTGCCGTTGCGCTCTTGTTGGACTACGCCTTTGATCAACTCAACCTCGCTTATCTGCATTGGCATGTGCTGGCCCCTAACTGGGCCAGCCGGAAGCTTGCCTGGAAGCTCGGCTTCCACTTTGACGGGCAAATCCGTGGGGACTACTGCGATCGCGGAACCCCCAAGGATAGGTGGGTGCTCTCACTGGCCGCAGCTGATGAGCGTTCACCGCAAGAGCCATGGACCGGCCCGGACGCAATCAACAGGTAATCTTGGACAGGGCTGTGCAAACGCCCAAGAACATTGCCCGAGAATGAGCCACCAGGGCGAGCAACTAAGTGGATGAGGAAATGTAGTGCAGATTTGGAATTCTCTGGCAGAAGTTCCCCCGGCGTTTGGCCCTACCGTGGTCACGTTGGGCAACTTTGACGGGCTCCACAAGGGTCACCAGGAAGTCCTTGCCCAGGTGCGTGCCGAGGCTGCCTCCCGTCACGGCGCAGCGGTGGCATTGACCTTTGACCCGCATCCGGCACTGGTCCACCGCCCTGAATCGGCTCCAGAGCAGATCATGGGCCTGGCTGACAAGCTCAGAGCCATGGAAGCTCTGGGCCTGGACGGGGTACTGGTGATGCCCTACAACCTCGAATTTGCCGCCCAAAGCCCCGAAGAGTTTGTGCGCAGCGTGTTCGTGGAAACCCTCGGGGCTGTCGCCGTGGTGGTGGGCCAGGATGTCCGTTTTGGGCGGGGCAACGCCGGTGACCTCAGTACCATGGTGAGTTTAGGCGCAGACCTGGGGTTCGACGTCGTGGTGGTCAATGAGGAAGGCCATGACCGGCGCTGGTCCTCCACTTGGGTCCGGGAGGCACTTCAGCAAGGCGATGTCAGCACAGCCTTGAGCGTCCTTGGCCGCGCCCACACCATGAGCGGGGAAGTGGTTCATGGCGCCGCGCGCGGGCGTGAACTGGGATTCCCCACCGCAAACCTTTCACCCGATGCGTGCGGGATCATCCCCTCCGACGGTGTTTATGCCGGCTGGATGACCGACGGCGCCGGGCACCGCTGGCCGGCAGCCATCTCCGTGGGCTCCAACCCCACCTTTATAGGTGTTAGCCGCCAGGTTGAGGCCTACGTTATAGACAGGCCCGAAGAGCCCGTGGAGGCTTTCAATCTCTACGGTCAGCATGTGGTGGTTGAGTTTGTGCAGCGGCTGCGCGGGATGGTGGCGTACACCGGTCCGGAGGCTCTCATTGAGCAGATGCATCAAGACGTGAGCCAGGCACGGGACATCCTCGCCTGAGTGTTTGATCACCTTGCTTCGACATTGGTGCCTCTTCTGCACTAAACTGAAAGATGGAATCCGGCTGCAGTCCGTGGTGGCTGGAATTTCCTGTGTTTGGCCCAGCATTTGTGTTGGACGCAGGTATTTGTTCACGGCACATTTATAGGAGTTACTTGTGGCATTAGACGCCGCTGTAAAGCAAGAAATCATGCAGGCTTTCGCAACTAGCGAAGGCGACACTGGTTCACCTGAGGTTCAGGTTGCAATGCTCTCACGTCGTATCACCGACCTGACCGAGCACCTGAAGATGCACAAGCACGATCACCACACCCGCCGCGGTCTGATGCTCCTGGTTGGTCGCCGTCGTCGCTTGCTCGGTTACCTCAAGGACACCGACATCACCCGCTACCGTACGCTCATCGAGCGCCTCGGCCTGCGCCGCTAGTCTGCGATACAAGGCGGCCCTCCCATGCCAAGACGCTTGCGTCAACGGCGCGGGAAGGCCGCCTTTCACAGTGTTTGATCAGCTCACAACGTGGGCAACGCTCACACAGTGAAAAACGGGCCAGCCGTTAGCGCACCGGCCCGCAGCATTAGAAGCCCCTATATTTTCAAGGCACTTAAGAGACGCATTCACGCATTCGCGGTCCTCGGTAGTGGCCTCCGGGAAGAAACCTTCAGCGTTTCATGCCCGTGGGCCTCGATCGAAGACCGGGTGTTGTACAGAGAGCCACAGCAGTATCCGGTGGTGTCCTGGGAAGAACGCGGCACAGTTCCTTGGCAGGGGTTCATTAGGTTCATCTACCCAGGAAATGGAGGTGACTCTCACATGGAGGGTCCCGAGATTCAGTATTCAGAAGCCGTTATTGACAACGGCCGCTACGGCAAGCGCGTTATCCGCTTTGAAACCGGACGCCTTGCCCAGCAGGCAGCAGGTGCTGCCATGGTCTACATTGACGAAGACACCGTACTGCTGTCAGCCACCACGGCCGGCAAGCACCCGCGTGAAGGCTTTGACTTCTTCCCGCTGACAGTTGATGTGGAAGAGCGCATGTACGCTGCCGGGCGCATCCCGGGCAGCTTCTTCCGCCGTGAAGGCCGCCCCTCAACGGAAGCCATCCTGGCCTGCCGTCTGATGGACCGCCCGCTGCGCCCGGCCTTCGTCAAGGGCCTGCGCAACGAAGTTCAGATTGTTGTGACTGTTCTGGCAATCAACCCGGACGTGCTCTACGACGTGGTGGCTATCAACGCCTCCTCCATGTCAACGCAGCTTTCCGGCCTGCCGTTCTCCGGCCCCATCGGCGGCGTTCGCGTTGCCTTGATCGACGACGGTGAAGGCCCCCAGTGGGTTGCCTTCCCGAAGCACTCCGAGCTGGAAAACGCCGTGTTCAACATGGTTGTGGCCGGCAAGGTCAGCGGTGATGACGTTGCCATCATGATGGTGGAAGCAGAAGCTACCGACAACTCCTGGAAGCTCATCAAGGAACAGGGCCACCAGGCTCCTACCGAAGAGGTTGTTTCCCAGGGTCTGGAAGCTGCCAAGCCGTTCATCAAGGCACTGTGTGATGCACAGGCAGATTTGGCCGCACGCGCAGCCAAGCCCACCGTTGAATTCCCCGTATTCCTGGACTTCCAGGATGACGTCTACAACGCCGTTGAGGCTGCTGCCGGCACCAAGCTTGCCACCGTGTTCTCCATTGCCGACAAGCAGGAACGCGACAACGCCTCCGACGCTTTGAAGGACGCCACCCTGGCCGCCCTGGCTGGCGATTTCGAAGGCCGCGAGAAGGAACTCTCAGCTGCTTTCCGTGCGGTCACCAAGCACGTCATCCGCCAGCGCATCCTCACCGAGCAGATCCGCATTGACGGCCGTGGCCTGACGGACATCCGCCAGCTCACTGCTGAAGTTGAAGTTCTGCCCCGCGTGCACGGTTCCGCTATCTTCGAACGCGGCGAGACCCAGATCCTGGGTGTCACCACGCTTAACATGCTCAAGATGGAACAGCAGATTGATTCGTTGTCCCCGGTAACGCGCAAGCGCTACATGCACAACTACAACTTCCCGCCGTACTCCACCGGTGAAACCGGCCGCGTGGGCTCGCCCAAGCGCCGCGAAATCGGTCACGGTGCCCTGGCTGAGCGCGCTCTCATGCCGGTTCTTCCTTCCCGCGAAGAGTTCCCTTACGCCATCCGCCAGGTCTCCGAGGCGCTGAGCTCCAACGGCTCAACCTCCATGGGCTCGGTTTGTGCATCGACTCTCTCGCTGCTCAACGCCGGTGTGCCGTTGAAGGCACCTGTTGCAGGTATCGCCATGGGCTTGGTCTCTGACCAGGTTGACGGCCAGACCCGCTACGCAGCCCTGACCGATATCCTGGGCGCCGAAGATGCTTTCGGCGACATGGACTTCAAGGTTGCCGGTACCGCAGAGTTCGTCACGGCTATCCAGCTGGACACCAAGCTCGACGGCATCCCGGCCTCCGTTTTGGCTGCCGCACTGAAGCAGGCCCGCGAAGCACGCCTGCACATCCTGTCCGTTCTGACCAGCGCCATTGACGTCCCGGACGAGCTCTCCGAGTTCGCGCCCCGCGTCATCGCGGTCAAGATCCCCGTTGATAAGATCGGCGAGGTCATTGGGCCCAAGGGCAAGATGATCAACCAGATCCAGGAAGATACCGGCGCTGACATCTCCATTGAAGATGACGGCACGGTATACATCGGTGCAACGAACGGTCCCTCAGCGGACGCCGCTCGTTCAGCGATCAACGCCATTGCCAACCCTCAGATTCCTGAGATTGGCGAGCGTTACCTGGGCACAGTTGTCAAGACCACCACGTTCGGTGCGTTCATATCGCTCACACCGGGCAAGGATGGTCTGTTGCACATCTCCGAACTGCGCAAGCTGGCCGATGGCAAGCGCGTGGACAACGTAGATGACGTAGTGTCCGTAGGCCAGAAGATTCAGGTGGAAATCACCAAGATCGATGACCGCGGCAAGCTCTCACTCTCACCGGTTGTTGCCGGCGAAGACGACGCCGTTGAAGAAGCAGCTACCGAAGGTGCTGCTGAATAATTCATGGCTATTACCCTTTTGCCGCTTCTTAGCGCTGCTGACGGCCACGCCGGCAATGACTCCACCATAATTTCCGGACAGGCCGGAGGCGCCGTGGTGCGCCGCTCGGTCCTGCCTGGAGGGGTGCGGGTCCTGACGGAGTCCATGCCAGGACAGCGCAGTGCGACAATCGGGTTCTGGGTTGGTGTTGGCTCTCGGGATGAATCCGAGGGCCAACACGGCTCCACCCATTTCCTTGAACACCTACTGTTCAAGGGCACCAAACGCCGTACGGCCCTTGAGATTGCCTCCGCCTTTGACGAGGTGGGTGGTGAATCCAACGCCGCGACGGCCAAGGAAAGCACCTGCTACTACGCACGTGTGCTGGACACCGACCTGCCCATGGCTATTGATGTCATTGCTGACATGGTCACCTCAGCCGTGATTGATCCGAATGAGCTGGAGCAGGAACGCGACGTCATTTTGGAAGAAATCGCTATGGATGGCGATGATCCCACTGACGTTGCCCATGAAAAATTTGTTGCGGCGGTCATGGGCGAGCATGCCCTGGGCCGCCCCATCGGCGGAACCCCGGAAGTCATCAAGGCAGTTCCCCGCGAGTCCGTCTGGGAGCATTACCAGAAGCACTACCGGCCCGAAACACTTGTCATCACCGCCGCAGGCGGCCTCGATCATGATGTGGTTTGCACACTCGTGCTGGACGCTTTGCGCACGGCCGGCTGGTCCTTGGACGAGGGAGTTGTCCCCGTGCCGCGGCGAGCCAGCGATCCCACCTCCATCACCGGCACCGCAGGTTTGCTGGTGGTCAACCGCCAGGTAGAACAAGCCAACATCATCTTGGGCTGCCCGTCACTGCGGGCAACGGACCCGCGCCGCTTCGTTATGAGCGTGCTGAATTCAATTCTGGGCGGCGGCATGTCATCACGCCTGTTCCAGGAGATTCGGGAAAAGCGCGGACTGGTCTACTCCACCTATTCCTTTGCCTCCTCCTATGCCGACGCCGGATACTTCGGCATGTACGCAGGCTGCGCGCCAGCCAAGGTTGGCCAGGTTATTGGCTTGTTGGAAGCCGAGTTGGAGAAGCTGGCCGAACACGGCGTTTCCGACGAGGAGCTGCGCAAGGCCCTGGGTCAGCTCTCCGGAGGCATTGTGCTGGCGTTAGAAGACAGCGGCTCACGCATGTCAAGGCTGGGGCGTGCCGAGCTGGTCACGGGAGAGTACTTCGACATTGACGAGTCCCTCTCTCGCGTCCGCCAGGTGACTGCCGCCGAGGTGCAGGATCTGGCACGTGAACTGGCTGCCGCCCCGCGCACCATCACCGTGGTAGGACCCTTCGAGGAAAACGAAACCTTCGGCCTAGCGCTTTAGTACTTCGGCCCAGCCCGCTCGATTTCTGATGTGAGGTTGAAACGGCGCGGGCCGAGGTGTTCAGCCGCCGGAAACGATCCAGAAGGAGCCGTAGGCACGGCACCCATCGGGTATTTTCCAGTCCTGGGCAATGCCTTGGGCCTGGCCTCCTGCGAGGTTCACCGTGTCGCCGGCGACAGCCTTGTCCGTAGCGCTCAACGCCCCGCTGAAGGTGAGGGTGCCGCCTGACCAGGCTGCTGTATCCTCGGCGAAGACAGGAACCACCGCTTCACCGGCCGCCGAGTCCACGAATGTGCAACCGTCCTCATGGCGCAGTACGCCTGTCAGCAACGCTGAATCACCTTCTGTGCTAGTGGTGGCGGGACGCATGGCAAGGGTGGAGCTCTCGCCACCTGGGGCGCACGCTGCGAGCGTCCCTGTCACCATCAACACACCAATAACCGCCACCGTCCGCACTGAAGCGCGTAATGAATGCATGGCGCCAAGCTATCAGATGGCGAGTTTATCCTCCAGCAAACGGCGGGAGTACGTCCACCACATCGCCCGGGGAGAGCTGGCGGGATAGGTCCCGGGTGGAAACCTCGTTGACCAGGAAGCTGCACCGGGTCAGGACCTCCGCCAGTGGGGGAGTGTGGCCTGAAGCAGAGACAGGGAAGCTGTCCACGAGGAAAACGGAGAGGTCAGCGAGTGTGAAAGGTGCGGCGCCGGCACCGAAGGCGAGGTCTAACCGCTGCTCTTCAACACCCGTGGCTGCTGCGGCTGCAGCAAAGAATCGAATGTGCATGGCTCATCCTCCAATGGCACTCATGCTGCGGTCCGGTTGGACAAAGTCGGCATCGCCGAGTCCGGGATGTCCCATGCCGTGAGCTTTCGGTTTGGCCCACATGGCGTCCTGCCAGCGGGCGGCGACGGCGTCGTCGTCGTCCTCGGAATCCCCGGCGCGCAAGAGCTCAAGTAGGTCCACCTCGGTGCGGGAGAACAGGCAGCTCATGACCTTGCCCTCAGCGGTGATGCGGGTGCGGCGGCAGTCAGCGCAGAACGGTTCGGTGACGGAGGCAATGATGCCCACCGTACCTAGTAACTGGGAAGTGCCGGCGTGGCGGACCTCGAAGCGCTCAGCGGGCGCACCGTCGCGGGCGCGCGGATCGGGGGAGAGCTCGAAGTCGGTGGCGAGCAGAGCGCGGATTTCCTCGGCGGTGATCATGCCTTCGCGGGTCCAGCCGTGATCGGCATCCAAGGGCATTTGCTCAATAAAACGCAGTTCATAACCGCGGTCCAGGCTCCATTGAAGCAGTTCCCCCGCAGTGGTGTCATTAATGCCGCGCAGCAGGACAGCGTTGATTTTGATGGGCTTCAAACCGGCCGCCGCAGCTGCCTCAATGCCGGCCTTGACCTGGTCCAGGAATGGGCGCCGGGTCAGTTCAAGGAAGGCATCGTGTTGAATCGTGTCCATGGAAACATTCAGGCGTGTCAGCCCTGCGTCCGCCAGGGCCTGAGCCTTTTTGGCTAGTCCCACACCATTGGTGGTCAGCGAAATGGGCAGTTCTGGGTGGTTGCGGCGAAGCGCTGCAATGATTTCGACGAGGTCTGCGCGTACCAGCGGCTCGCCGCCGGTGAGTCGCAGCTCGCGCACGCCAAGACGGTTCACGCCCAAACCCACGAGCCGAACGATCTCTTCAGCGGTGAGCAGCTTGTCCTTTTTTAGCCAATCCAATCCGGCCTCGGGCATGCAGTACTGGCAGCGCAAATTACATTTGTCGGTCAGTGACAGCCGCATATCTGTTGCCACCCGGCCAAATTGATCCAGCAAGCCGGTCTCCGTACCGCCAAGGCGGGGGGCACCAGATTCTTCGGAGCCGGGGCGCACTTCCGGCATGCCCAGTGACACAGCTTGAGTATCCATGGTTCAACGCTACGCCATTATTGGCTTTCCAGCGCACCCATCGGCTTATAACAGCGAGCGCGGGGCCCTAAGGCGCCTGGATCGCCGTGTTGAACCTCGCGAAGGCCGCGCCCACCTAGGATAAGTGAAGAGAGCGCCGCCGGGCGCACAGCGGAAGGAAACCATGCGCAGAACTGTGGCCGAACATCAGCAGAGCGTTGAGCAGCTTTTACGGCAGTGCTTCTCGGAGCTGCCCGCGTCGGTGCAGAACGACGCCGGAACGCCCGTCCGGTTGGACCGTGCGGTGGGGCGGGTGCTCGTGGCCGATCTTGTGGCCCCCCTTGACCTTCCGCCGTTCGCCAACTCCCAAATGGATGGCTACGCGATCCATACCGGGATTGAACAACCTATAAGTGTTGATAATGGCGAATCAACCATTTACGGTATTGCTCCGGTCATTGCTGCAGGCGCGGTTCCGGCCCCGCTGGCCCCCGGTATGGCCGCTCCGATCATGACGGGGGCGCCCATCCCGGCGGGTGCCAATGCCGTGGTGCCCATTGAGATGGCGGATCCCAACCGCTTTGGTGCGGGGGACACGGTCCGCTTGCCGGCTGCCGCGGCAGGGCGATTTGTCCGGGCGCAGGGCTCTGACGTACAGCGCGGAAGTGTTGTCATTACGGCGGGAACCGTGCTGAACGCGGCGCACATGGGCCTCGCTTCGGCGTTAGGCCTCACTGAGCTGACGGTCCGGCGCCCGCTCCGCGCTTTGTTACTGACCACGGGGGATGAGGTACTGACACCGGGGGATCCTGCCGCGGCCCAAGGATTGCCGGCGGGAATGATCTACGACGCCAATCAGGCGCTGTTGCGTGCCTGCCTAGAGGAAGCCCGGATCGAGGTGCTAACAGCCACCACGGTACGTGATGACCCCGCCGAATTGCTGGCGCTTCTGGCCGCTCATACCCGGCCACCTGCCAACGCCACCAACACCACCGGCGCAACTGAGGCCACCGACTCAACTGGGGACGCCGACGCCGGGTCCCCGCCAGCATGCGATCTCATCATTTCCGTGGGCGGCATCAGCGCCGGTGCCTTTGAAGTGGTCAAACAGGCCCTGGGTACGGCAGCGGACGCTGCCGTGGAATTCGTCTCGGTGTCCATGCAGCCAGGGGGACCTCAGGCGGCGGGCACCTTCCGGGGCATCCCTTTCCTCGGCTTTCCCGGGAACCCTGTCAGCGCCTTCGTCTCATTTGAGATGTTCCTGCGCCCGGCCTTGACTGCTCTGTTGGGAGCGCCCGTGCCACGTCAACGGGTGGTGGCCGTCCTGGAACACGCTATGACCTCACCCTTAGGCAAGCACCAGGTCCGGCGCGGAATTTACTCTGGTCCTGAGTTTGAATCTGCCCCGTCAGTGCGTGAAGTAGGGGCAGAGTCCTCCCACCTGCTGGGGGCCCTGGCGCAAGCCAATGCCCTGATCCAGCTCCCAGCCGGAGCCACTGAATTACAGGCCGGCGCAAAAGTGGAAGTATGGCTCTTGTGACTAATTCAGATTCTCCTTCTCTCACCCACTTGCGCCAGGATGGCACGGCAGCCATGGTGGATGTCTCCGCCAAGGCCGTGACCACCCGCGAGGCCACCGCCACCGGAACCGTCACCACCACCGCAGAGGTCATGAAACTGCTCGGCTCCGGTGGACTGCCCAAGGGCGACGCCTTGGCCGTGGCACGGGTGGCTGGGATCATGGGCGCCAAAAAGACCCCGGAGCTGGTGCCGCTGTGCCACCCGCTGCCCATCTCCAAGGTCACTGTGGACTTTGACCTCGGGGCCACCACCGTCACCATCTTTGCCACCGTGAAAACACGCGGCGTGACAGGGGTTGAGATGGAAGCCCTGACCGCCGTTTCAGTGGCTGCCTTGAGTGTTTATGACATGATCAAGGCCGTGGACAAGCATGCTGTTATCTCCGGTATCCAGGTCCTGGCCAAGAGTGGCGGCAAAAGCGGAGACTGGAGCGTTGAGCTCCCGGCCGCTCCCACTGTGCCCTCAGAAGGAGCCACGGCATGAGCGCCTGCGAGCCCGGCACCTCCTTGGGGAGCGCCGCCGTCGTGATCGCCTCTACCCGGGCGGCACTGGGCGTCTATGAGGATAAAACCGGCCCCATCATCACTGATTGGCTGCGCGAGCATGGCTTTGACACCCAGCCGCCCGTCATCGTCCCGGACGGTGCGCCCGTGGGAGCGGCGTTGCGGGCCGTGCTGAACCAGCATCCTGCTCTCATTATCACCAGCGGGGGAACGGGTCTGAGCCCCACCGACGAAACTCCGGAGATGACGTTGCCCCTGCTGGAGCGCCAGATTCCCGGGATCATGGAGGCCATCCGTGCCGCCGGGCTGGCTAAAACCCCCATGGCAGCGCTGAGCCGCGGCCACGCCGGAACCGCCGGGAACACCGTGATTGTGAACCTGCCAGGTTCCCCGTCCGGTGTCATGGACGGGCTGGCCGTGCTGGATCCCATCATCATCCATCTTTGTGAGCAAGTAGGCGGACGCCATGGGCATTAATATCCATACCATTTACGCAGGCCTCAGCGCCGAACCGATCTCCGTAGATGCCGCCATCGCCGCCGTTGAATCTGACACCGCCGGGGCCGTAGTGACCTTTAGCGGCGTGGTCCGCAACCACGACGGCGGCCGTCAGGTTGCGCGGCTAAGCTACACCGCGCATCCACTCGCCCAGGGCGTACTGGAGAAAATTGTGGAATCCTTTTCCGAGGGGACACAGGACCCCAGTGGACACCCCGTGCGGATGTGGGTGGCGCACCGCGTAGGCCCGCTGGAAATCGGAGAGCCAGCGCTGGTGTGCGCCGTGGCCTCCTCACACCGGCGCGAATCCTTTGAACTCTGCTCGGTGCTCGTGGAGCGAATCAAGGCCGAGGTACCTATCTGGAAGGAACAATTCTTCACCGACGGCACTGCCGAATGGGTGGGTGCAGGGGCGGTGCCGGACCTGGAACAGGGCTTCGCGGAAAACCAGTAGGCTTAAACCCATGAGTGAAATGCTGAAGGTGGCCGTACTCGGCTCCAAAGGACGAATGGGAACGGCTGCTGTTGGCGCCATTGACGCCGCCGCGGACATGGAGTTGGTTGCCGCGCTGGGCCGCAACGATTCGCTGGAGGGGCTCCTGGAACACGGCGCCCAGGTGGTGGTGGATTTGACGGTCCCTGATTCCACCGTGGCCAACGTGCGGTTCGCCGTCGAACATGGCATCCACGCCGTGGTGGGCACCACCGGCTGGGACACCGAGCGCGTGGCTGCACTGGAGTCACTGCTGGCACAGCACCCCGAAACCGGTGTTCTGATTGCCCCCAATTTTGCGCTGGGCTCCGTCCTGGCCACCCACTTCGCCGCGAAGGCCGCCAAGTACTTCGACTCAGTGGAAATCATTGAGTTGCACCACCCGCGCAAAGTTGATGCCCCCTCCGGTACGGCCCTGCGCACAGCACAACTCGTTGCCGCGGCCCGCCGTGAGGCCGGTGTGGCGCCCGCCCCGGACGCCACTGAAACCGAGCTCGACGGCGCACGCGGAGCCTGCGTGGACGGCGTCCCCGTGCACAGCGTCCGCCTGGCCGGGCTCGTGGCCCACCAGGAAGTGCTGTTCGGCAGCCACGGCGAGGGCCTGACCATCCGCCACGACTCCTACAACCACGAATCCTTCATGCCCGGGGTGCTACTGGGTGTGCGCACTGTGGGCGCCCGCCCCGGACTCACGGTGGGCCTTGACGGCTACCTTGACCTAGAAGGCTAGGACCGTGGCACAGGGCGCAAATTCCACCGCAAAGGCTGCAAAAGTGAAAATCACGAAGACTAAAATTTGGGTGGCGCTCATTGCGCTGCTGCTGGTGTTTTACATGGTCATCATGTTGCAGCGGGCCGTGCTGCTGATGGGTGATCCTGATTGGATTGCGAAGCTGCTGGGCGTGGCCTACCTGGTCATCCCCTTTGTGGCTGCCTGGGCTCTGGTCAACGAGATTCTCTTCGGTGCGCGGACCGAGAAGATGGCCAGCATCCTCGAAGCCGAAGGCGGCCTGCCCGAAGACAATCTGCCACGCACCCCAGCTGGCCGGATCGTTCGCGAAGCTGCCGACGCCGAGTTTGAAAAGTACAAGCTCGAAGCCGAAGGCGCACCGGCGGACTGGCGTTCCTGGTTCCGGCTCTCCTGCGCGTACGATGCCGCCGGTGACCGTAAGCGTGCCCGCCAGTCAATGCGGGACGCCATCGCCTTGTTCAAAAAGGCCTGAACCGTGCCATTGGCATGCAACCCGCAGGATGGAACCGAGATTTCCTGGGACTCCGTGGGGGAGGGGCCGGCGCTGCTGCTGGTCCACGGCAGCGCCCTGAGCAGGGCGATCTGGCGCGGTTTCGGCTACACCAAGGCATTCCGCGAGCAGTACCGCGTCATCACCATGGACCTGCGCGGGCACGGCCGCAGTGGCAAGCCCACGCGGCCCTCCGACTACGCCATGGCCACGCTCGTAGCCGATGCGCTGGCTGTCCTGGATGCTGCTGGTGTGCAGCAGGCACACTTTGGTGGCTACTCGGTGGGGGCCCGGCTTGGCTTTTCCCTGGCGGTGGCCGAGCCCGGCAGGTTGCTCTCACTGACGTCCCTGGGTGGCACCTACCGGATCCAACCTGGAACCATCGGGGAACTTTTCTTTCCCGAGTATGACGCCGCTCTCAGGGAAGGCGGCATGCCCTCCTTTGTTGAGGGGTGGGAGGCCCGCATGGGCGGGACCCTGGATCCCCAGACCCGTGCCGCGTTCCTGGCGAACCACGGCGCCTCGCTGCGGGCTTATTTTGCGCAGACGGAGGCCGATCCCGCAATTCCCGACTCCGATATGGCAGCCATCACCGTCCCAGCCCTGCTCATGGCGGGCTCCAGGGACAGCGGCAGGGTGGCGGATTCCCAACGTGCCGCGGAGCTCATGCCCCATGCCCGTTTTGTGGAACTCCCCGGACGCAGCCACGGTTCCACGCTGGTGCCGCCGGGCCCGGTGTTGGCCCACTGGCTGCCTTTTCTGGAGTCCGTGTAGGCACCATATTGCTGTGCTGGGCCACAATCGGTCCACGGGACGGGCCTGGGTTGCAAGAAAACACCCAGTAGCAGGTAACGTTTTAGCCATGTCTGTCATTGAAAAATCCCTCCGCACCTTCGGTACCTTGATGCCCGCCATGGTCACCCCCTTCACCGCCGATGGGGAAGTGGACTACAAGGCCGCTGGCGAACTGGCCAACAAGCTGGTAGACGACGGCTGCGACGGCATCCTCGTCACCGGCACCACGGGTGAAACCTCCACTCTGACCGACGAGGAAAACCTGGGCATGTTTCAGGCTGTCATTGACGCCGTGGGCGGGCGTGCACGCGTCATCGCCGGCACCGGAACTAACGACACCCGCCACTCCATCGGCCTCTCCCAGCGCGCAGCCAAATTGGACATTGACGGTTTGCTGATCGTGACCCCGTATTACAACAAGCCCAGCCAGGCCGGCATCCAGGCCCACTTTGAGGCCATTGCCAACTCCACTGAGCTGCCCGTCATGCTCTATGACATTCCCGGCCGCGCAGGTGTCCCCATCAGCACGGAAACCATCATCAAGCTGGCAGATCACCCGCGCATCACCGCGCTGAAGGACGCCAAGGCCGATTTCAGTGAAACCACCCGGGTCATGGCCAACACGGACCTCGATGTGTACTCGGGCGACGACGGGCTGACGCTGCCGCTGATGGCCGCGGGCGCCGTCGGACTTGTCAGTGTGAGCGCCCACGTGGCCGCCCCCAAGTTCCGGGCGCTCATTGATGCCGCCGCGGCCGGCGATTTCGCCACGGCCCGCCGCATCCACTTTGAACTGGACCCCGTTATCCGGGCCGCCATGGGACATGTGCAGGGCGCCGTGGCCGTCAAACAAATTCTCAAGTGGCAGGGTGTCCTGTCCAACTCGGTTGTCCGGCTGCCCTTGGTGGAGCCGGGCGAGGCCGAGATCGCCATGATCAAAGCTGACCTTGCGGAAGCTGGAATGGAAGTCTAAATGACCCAAATGACCGAGCCCGGACTGCGGACCCCGCCCCCACTGGCGGATGGCACGTTACGGATTGTTCCGCTCGGTGGGATCGGCGAAATTGGCCGTAACATGACGGTGTTTGAGATGAACTCCAAACTGCTCATTGTGGACTGCGGCGTGCTGTTCCCGGAGGAAGACCAGCCGGGCGTGGACGTGATCCTGCCTGACTTTTCCTATATTAAGGACCGGCTTGAGGACGTCGTGGGGGTGGTGCTCACGCACGGTCACGAGGACCATATTGGTGCCGTTCCGTACCTTTTACGCCTGCGCAATGACATCCCGCTGATCGGTTCGCAGCTGACGCTGGCGTTCGTTGAGGCAAAGCTCATGGAACACCGCATCAAGCCTTACACCCTCACCGTCAAGGAAGAGCAGGTGGAGACTCTCGGGCCGTTCCAGTGTGAATTCATTGCCGTGAACCACTCCATCCCTGACGCGCTGGCCGTGTTCATCCGCACCCAGGGCGGCTCCGTGCTGCACACCGGCGATTTCAAGATGGACCAGCTTCCCCTGGATGGGCGCATCACGGACCTGCGCCACTTTGCCCGTTTGGGTGAAGAGGGCGTGGACTTGTTCCTCGTGGACTCCACCAACGCTGACGTGCCCGGCTTCACCACGAGCGAGGCCGAGATTGGGCCCACCTTGGAAGCCCTGTTCGGCAAGGCTGACAAGCGGATCATTGTGGCCAGCTTCTCCTCGCATGTGCACCGCGTGCAGCAGGTTCTCAACGCCGCCATGTTGCATGGGCGCAAGGTGGCGTTTGTGGGCCGTTCCATGGTCCGCAACATGGCCATTGCGGAAAAGCTGGGCTACCTGCACGTCCCGGCGGAGGTCATTGTGGACCTGAAAAACGTGGACAGCCTCCCCGATAATGAGGTGGTTCTGATGTCCACAGGTTCGCAGGGCGAGCCCATGGCGGCCCTGTCCCGCATGGCGAACGGGGATCACAAAATTGTTGTTGGCAAGGGCGATACCGTCATCCTGGCTTCCTCCCTGATCCCCGGCAATGAGAACGCCGTGTTCCGGATCATCAACGGCCTGCTCAAACTCGGCGCCGACGTCATCCACAAGGGCACCGCCAAGGTGCACGTGTCCGGCCATGCCGCCGCCGGCGAGCTGCTGTACTGCTACAACATCCTGACGCCCAAAAACGTGATGCCAGTGCACGGTGAAACGCGGCACCTGATCGCCAACGCCAACATTGCCATCTCTTCCGGGGTCCCGGCGCAGAACGTCTTGCTCACCGAGGACGGCTCTGTCATTGACCTCAAGAACGGCACAGCCACCATTGTTGGCCAGGTGGAGTGCGGATTCGTCTACGTTGACGGTCACAGCGTTGGCGAGATCACCGATGCCGACCTCAAGGACCGCCGCGTTCTAGGAGATGAGGGGTTCATCTCCATCATCACCGTGGTGAACCGTGCCACCGGCAAGATTGTGAGCGGGCCGGACATTCACGCCCGCGGTGTTGCCGAGGACGATTCCGTCTTTGACGAGATCAAGCCCAAGATCGCTGCAGCACTGGAGGAAGCCGTCATGGCCAGCTCCGAGCACACCACACACCAACTCCAGCAGGTGGTGCGCCGCGTGATCGGCACCTGGGTCAACCGCAAACTGCGCCGGCGCCCCATGATCATCCCGGTGGTCCTGGAAGCCTAGCCTGCCCGGAACCGTTTTTCGCGCCCGCCCCCCGCAGATGCGCCCCGTCTACCGGGCGCATCTGCGGGGGGCGGGCGCGCTTTTTTTTCGCACAGGTATAGAAGCGCGACGGTGGCTACCTGGCAACCGCTGTGCCTGCCACCACGTCCGGTTTCGAGGGCTAAATCCGGATACTTGCAGGCTTTGGCAGGTACCGTTGGAGACATGGCGACTCGTTCCACACCCGCCCGTCAGTCTTCCGGTCAACAGGGCGGCGCATCCCCGCGCGCCCCCAAGACCACCAAGATGCCGGTGCCCCGCAAGAAAACCTCCCCTGCTGAGCCGGAGGTGACCTTGGTGTGGCCTGTGCGCATCATTGTCTCTCTCTGGCAAGGATTGGGCCACTTGGTGGGCGGCGCCATCCGGCGTATGGGCTCGGATAAAAGCCAGATGCCAGCAGAGGAGCGCCGCGACGGCGCCGGGCTGCTGTTTATTCTTTTGGCCATTGTGATCGCCACCTTTGAATGGTGGGGTCTGAGTGGCCCAGTTGCGGACGCTGTTCGTGGCGTGACGCAGGGCACCTTTGGCTGGTTTGCGGCCCTGCTGCCCCCTATGTTCCTCATTTTTGCCGTCCTGGTGTTCCGCCAGCCCGCCAACATGGCCACCAACAATCGGGTAGCGCTGGGCTTTGCCATCATGACCCTTGCCGGCTGTGCCCTGGCACATGTGCTGGCCGGTAACCCGGACATTTCCGGAGGTTTTGCCCCTCTCAGCGCGGCTGGTGGCATGGTGGGAGCGCTCAGCGGCAGCCTCGTGGCGAAGTTGGGTTCCATCACCGCCATCATTTTCTTCTCGCTCGTAGCGTTCGCCAGCGTCCTGGTCCTGACCAATACCCCCGTACGCCATATCCCGGCCCGCCTGCGCGGTGTGTATGAAAAGCTCATGGGTGCTGTTCCTGACGGGCAGCCGCTGGGAGACGGGCACGATCAAAGCTACTTGTACCAGCATGATGATCAGGCTCAGGCTAAGAAACCACGCAACCTGCGGGCCCGGCAAAAGGCTGCTCGCGAATCAGATCTGGAGCTCCTGGGTGAGGACCCCAGCGAGGGTGCGTTTGCCACGCCCCTCATAGGCACCGACGAGGACGAAAGCCAGGCTCCGGCGTCGAACGAGCCGACCGTGCGCCCCGGGGTCCGCCGGCCCACTAGGGATCAACTCGCCGCGGATAAGATCAAGGCACGCCAAGGTCTGCCCACATCAACCGAAGTGTTTGACCTCCAGCGTGATGGCAGTGAGCCTGTCACAGAAGCCATTGGCATCGTGGCAGAGAACTCACCGCGAGCACCTCGCCTGGCAACATCCGGAGCCGCCGCCGTTGGTGGCTTGTATGACGTTGACGCGGCCGTGGCACGCAGTATTCCTGCCCCGCCCCTAGCCCCGCCAACCCCCATTCCTGCGCGTTCCGAGCAACTCCAACTTTCCGGAGATGTCACGTATACGTTGCCGGAATCCGACTTCCTGCCTGCGGGCCCTCCGGGCAAGGACGCTACGGAAGCCAATGACCTGGTGGTGGCGGCACTGACCAACACCTTGCAACAGTTCAATGTTGACGCGGCCGTGACAGGGTTCAGCCGCGGTCCCACCGTGACACGCTATGAGATTGAGCTGGCGCCCGGCACCAAGGTTGAAAAGGTGACGGCGCTGAGCAAGAACATCTCCTATGCCGTGGCGTCCTCGGATGTCCGCATCCTGAGCCCCATCCCGGGCAAGAGCGCCATTGGTATTGAGATACCCAACGCGGATAAGGAAATTGTGGTCCTCGGTGACGTGCTGCGCTCAGCCAACGCGCGCCGCACCGAACACCCCATGGTCATGGGTGTGGGCAAGGACGTTGAGGGTGGCTTTGTGGTTGCCAACCTGGCTAAGATGCCCCACCTTCTCGTGGCTGGTGCCACGGGCGCCGGAAAGTCCTCCTTTGTGAACTCCATGATTGTCTCCATCCTGATGCGGGCCACCCCGGATGAGGTACGCATGGTCATGGTGGATCCCAAGCGTGTGGAACTAACAGCCTACGAAGGCGTCCCACACCTCATCACCCCCATCATCACCAACCCGAAAAAGGCCGCAGAGGCGCTGCAGTGGGTGGTGCGTGAAATGGACCAGCGCTATGACGATCTGGCCAATTACGGCTTTAAACACATTGATGAATTCAACAAGGCTGTCAAAGCCGGAAACGTGCACCCGCCAGAAGGTTCCAAGCGTGTGGTCAAGCCCTACCCGTACCTGTTGGTGATTGTGGATGAGCTGGCGGACCTGATGATGGTTGCCCCGCGTGACGTGGAAGATTCCATTGTGCGGATCACCCAGCTGGCCCGTGCGGCTGGCATCCACCTGGTCCTGGCCACGCAGCGGCCCTCCGTGGACGTGGTCACGGGTCTGATCAAGGCCAATGTGCCCTCCCGCATGGCCTTTGCCACCTCTTCCGTGACGGATTCCCGGGTGGTCCTGGACCAGCCAGGCGCCGAGAAGCTGCTGGGACAAGGTGACGCGCTGTTCTTGCCCATGGGTAAGTCAAAGCCAGTCCGTGTCCAGGGAGCTTGGGTCACCGAAGCTGAAATCAAGGCTGTTGTTGACCACGTCAAGGGCCAGCTGAAGGCCACCTACCGTGACGATGTTGCCGTTGAGGCCCCCAAGAAGGTCATCGAGGATGATATTGGGGATGACATGGACCTGCTGATGCAGGCCACCGAACTTGTGGTCACCACCCAGTTCGGCTCCACCTCCATGCTTCAGCGCAAGCTGCGGGTGGGCTTCGCCAAGGCCGGCCGGCTCATGGACCTTCTTGAATCCCGCGGTGTTGTGGGACCCTCCGAAGGCTCCAAGGCCCGTGACGTACTGGTCAAACCGGATGACCTCGCCGAGACTCTCGCAGCCATCCGTGGGGATGAGAGCGCGCCAGGAGTTCCCGCAGCGGTGAGCTCCGAGGTGGATCCAATGATGGCTGCGCTGGCCGAAAATGCCAATGCCAACCATGCTCACGCGAATCCTTCCTGGGGAGGGGACCTGGTGGCTGATGATTTGGCAAACCGCCCCCAAACCGTGGAATACAACGATGGCGACGATGAAGACGGTGGCGAGGACGCATGGTCTTTGACAGGTCGTTAGCAGGCGCTGCAACGACGGATGCAAGTTTCGCGGGGACGGATGCAGCCAGTTCCCAGTTTGCCGATAGCCTTATAGCGTGAGTGAAACGGTGGCGCCGCGCCCTTCGAACTGGAATCTTCCCAATGCCTTGACGCTTTTGCGCATTGTGATGGTGCCCTTCTTTATCTGGGCCTTCGTGGCCGATGGTGGTGCATACGGGCCCCTGCGCTGGTTGGCGGTGGTGCTGTTTGTGGTGGCCATTTACACTGACAAACTCGACGGCGACATTGCCCGGGCGCGCGGGCTCATCACCAGCTTCGGTAAGATCGCCGATCCCATTGCGGATAAATTGCTGATTGGCTCAGCGCTGATCATGCTTTCCGCCACGGGCGAGCTGTGGTGGTGGGTGACCATTTTGATGCTGGTGCGTGAAGTAGGCATCACCTTGTTACGTTTCGTGGTGATTCGTTACGGCGTCATGGCGGCCTCCAAGGGTGGCAAACTCAAGACAGTCATGCAGACAGTGGCCATCTTCGTCTTCCTATTGCCGCTCACCCCGGCCAATGACTGGTTGGGAATTCTGGCACTGGTGGTGATGCTGGCAGCATTGGCTGTCACCTTGGTCACTGGCGCGGACTACCTGATTAAGGCCGGGCAGCTGGTCCGCTCTGGCCGCGGCGGCAACGGAAAAACAAGCAACACGGCACAAGGCTAGGGCGCTCTGTGACGGAGCAGGCTCTTCACTTTGGCCGCGTAGATCTTGCCCTGCTGGTGACCAGGGCTGTGGCAAAGAAATTGACGGTGGGCACGGCCGAGTCCTTGACCGCAGGCATGGTGGCGGCGGTTCTGGCTCAAGTTCCGGGCGCATCCGCCGTGCTGCAGGGCGGGGTCATCGCCTATCAAAACAAGGTCAAGGAGAAGCTGCTGGGGGTTTCCCCTGTGCTTCTTACCCGCAATGGGGCCGTTGACCCCCACGTAGCGTCAGAGATGGCCTTAGGTGCTTGCGCCGCTGTGGGGGCGCGGGTGGGCATTTCCACTACGGGTGTGGCCGGACCGGAACCTCACCAGGGCAAGCCAGTGGGGCAGGTCTTCGTTGGGGTGGCGCTTGATGGAGTGGCCCGGGCACGTGAATTTCACTTTGTTGGAGACCGTGAGTCCATCAGGAACCAGGCCACCGAGGCCGCCCTCATGATGCTCCTTGAGAGCATTGAAGAGTCTCGGGAACAAAACTTGTGACCAGATAGTTAGTCATGATGAAGCCCAAATGCTCTCCTTCCCTCTAGGATGGGAACACCAAGGCGACAAAGCGGCTCGCGGTGAAAGTTTTCACTGGGGACCGCACCCTTAAATTGAAGTGATTGATCTAGGAGTTAGGCGATACCGATGGTGAAACAACCCGTATCCGTAAACGGCGTCGTGCGCTGGCGGGATGTGGGTTTGGCGGACGCAAAACCACATCAGCAGAAGGAGCGCAAAATGGTAGTATTACGCCACGAAATTGGCGATGTTCTTCGTGATGTACGTCAACGTCAAGGCCGCACGCTCCGCGAAGTCTCACACAACGCACGTGTTTCTCTGGGCTACCTCAGCGAAGTGGAGCGCGGACAGAAGGAAGCATCTTCTGAACTGCTTTCCTCCATTTGCTCAGCCCTTGAGGTCCCTTTGTCGCTCATGCTGCGTGAAGTGAGTGACCGTTTGGCCATTGCCGAAGGCGTGGCCGTCCCTGACACTGTTCCCCAGGAATTTGCTGCACGCTATGGACGCGACTTGAACGAGGAACTCTCAGACGAGCTCAATAAGGGCTTGATGTCCAGCGCCTTTTAGCGCTTGTTGTCCACAGTGGGCAGGCGTGCAAGAAACCGGTCTTACCAAAAGGTAAGGCCGGTTTCTTGTTCCTCAGCTGCAGTTCCCCTAAGTGGCTCTTTGAGAACAGTTTGTAGAAGTCTGGGCGCTGTGGCTGGGCTCGGCCCTCCGTAGCTGGCTGTGCTCAGCGGGTGTTTAGTAGCAGCTTAACGGCCGTATTCGGCATTGAGTTTAGCCACTAGCCGGGCTAGATCGGCAAGTTCGCGTTCGTCCCACCCGGCAAGCTGCTCATGAAATGCGCGTTGCCGGCCGGCATGCACCGAACGCATCTTCTCCAGCCCGGCCGGAGTCAACTCGATGAGTTGCGCGCGGCCATCCAGGGGATCGGATTCCTTGGCCACAAGCCCAATCGAGACAAGAAAAGCAATCTGGCGGCTGACGGAGGGTTTGCCCACTCCAATGCGTTTGGCGAGCTCTGTTAGGCGCATGCCGCCTTGATGATGCAGTACGGAGAGCAGGCCGTAGGCCGCGGGCTCCAGATCTGGATGCACGCTACGGGTGAGCTGGTGGTTGATGGCCCTGGCCCTGCGCCAGAGCAGGCTCAGCTGGGCGTCAAGGAGCTCAACGGCAGCGAGCTTTTCGTCGCTTACCTCAATGCCGTGCTCGGCAGGACTTGTCATAGCTCAAGTCTAAGTGAGCCTGTGGCAAATAGCGGTCCTTCAGCTGATAAGGACATGCGAGAATAGGGGGCGTGAGAGTTAGTGAATTTTGGCGATTGATGGATGATGAATTCAGCCCCTCCTATTCCAGGGTGCTTGCCCAGGATCTGGTCTTGGCTGGTGTGGGTGGAAACACCGCAAGCGCCGCGTTGCGTGCCGGGTATGATCCCAAGGACATCTGGCAGGAGGTCTGCAAGGTCCAGGATGTTCCGCGCTCACGGTGGCTCGGTCGGGACATTGCACCCAAAGATTAGCTGTTGCGGCCCGGAAAAGATGCCGCATTGAGTTACCCAAGTTCAACGACACGCCAAAAAACATCGAATATCTATTCGAACAGCCGTATACTAAATGAGTAATGGCCCGTGGAGGAAGCAAATTAAGTTCTCCACAATTTTGACTCTGGTGCACCATGACGGCAGACAATGTCAGTGCCTTGAACTAGCGTTTTAGGTGTGGAGCAGATTCGCTAGCTCCGCAACCTTTACAGGAGGCCGGGAAACCGGCAGAGAAGTACAAGTGTCCAGCAGTTCGCCAGGCACTGACCGCATCAACCACTGACCGTGGACCTCGCTCACAGCGCGGTCCAGGGGGCCGGAAACGGCGCAAAGGAAAGACCGAGGTGAATCATGGCCGCTCCCGCAGACCGTGACAAAGCGCTGGCAGCAGCATTGGCCCAAATTGATAAGCAATTTGGCAAGGGTTCTGTCATGCGCTTGGGTGATGACGTCCGTGCACCCATTGAAGTGATCCCCACCGGGTCCATTGCCTTGGATGTGGCCCTGGGTATAGGCGGGCTGCCCCGCGGACGAGTCGTCGAGATTTATGGTCCGGAATCTTCCGGTAAGACCACCCTGGCACTGCATGCTGTTGCCAGCGCACAGAAACTTGGCGGCCTTGCAGCGTTCATTGACGCCGAGCACGCCCTTGATCCTGATTATGCCGCCAAGCTAGGTGTGGACACTGATGCTTTGCTTGTCTCTCAGCCGGATACCGGTGAGCAGGCGCTGGAGATCATGGACATGTTGATTGGTTCTGGTTCCTTGGACGTCATTGTCATTGACTCCGTTGCCGCGTTGGTACCCCGCGCCGAAATTGAAGGCGATATGGGAGATAGTCACGTGGGCCTGCAGGCCCGTTTGATGAGCCAGGCCCTGCGTAAGATCACAGGTCGCCTGAGCCAGACCAAGACCACAGCCATTTTCATCAACCAGTTGCGTGAAAAGATCGGTGTCTTCTTCGGCAGCCCTGAGACCACTACCGGTGGTAAGGCGCTGAAATTCTACGCCTCCATCCGCATCGATGTTCGCCGCATCCAAACTTTGAAGGAAGGCGCGGACGCCGTCGGTAACCGCACCAAGGCAAAAGTGGTGAAGAACAAGATGGCACCGCCCTTCAAGATCGCCGAATTTGACATCATCTATGGTGTCGGTATTTCACGTGAAGGCGGCATCATTGACATGGGTGTTGAGCACGGCATCATCCGCAAGTCGGGTTCCTGGTACACCTATGACGGCGATCAGCTGGGACAGGGCATGGAGAACTCCCGTCGGTTCCTCAAAGACAACCCCGAGCTTGCCGATGAGCTGGAGCGGTTGATCAAGGCCAAGCTGGGAGTGGGTGTTACTGCGGAAACCGAGGTTGAGGCTGCGCCCAAGCTCAAGGCAGTGGACGGCTTCTAGGCTCACCCATGAACACCGCACGTCGCGGGCCAGAACTGGTAGCTGACGCCAACCCGGCGTCGGCTGCCAGATCCATTGTGCTGCGCCAACTCACGCACTCGCCCAAAAGCCGTTTCCAGCTCAGTCAAAAGCTGGCCGAACGCGACATTCCCCAAGATGTAGCGGATGCTGTGCTTGACCGCTTCGAAGCCGTCAAGCTCATTGATGATGGAGAGTTTGCCCAGGAATGGGTGCGCACCCGGTCCCTGTATAAATCGCTGGCACGGGGTGCGTTGCGTCGAGAACTGGCCGAGAAGGGCATCGATGAGCATCTTGCCGAGACCGCTCTTGAACAAATTGACGATGCCACAGAACGTGACCAGGCGCGCGAACTGGTGCGCAAGAAGCTCCGCCCGTCCAACAATCTGGAGGATCGGGCTGAGCGTGATAAATACACAAGGCGATGGGTGGCCATGCTTGCCAGAAAAGGATTTAACCCTTCCCTGGCCTATCAAATTGTGGCTGAAGTCATTGACGAAAGCCTCACGGAGGGCTGACTCAAAGCTGCGCGTGGACTCATAGTTGAGCCGGTACCCGCTATGCTGGCGGCATATGCGTAATCACAATCCAACCCTGCGCCAAATCCTTGCCGTTGCTTTGACGGGAGGGCTATTGCTCGTCACCGGCGTCACAGCAGGACCTGCGCTGGGACAAGAGGGGCCGCCGTCGGGCTTCCCCAGCTGGGAGGATGTGCAAGCTGCCAAGGGCAACGAGGCCGCCACCGCGGCCGAGGTGTCAAAGATCGGAGGGTTGCTGGACTCGTTGGAAAATGAGGCAACAAGCCTCAGTGAATCCGCCGTTGGTGCTGGTGCCACGTTGGCCCTGACCCAACGCAAACTAAATGCCGCTGTTGACGAGGTTGATGTTCTCAACGCTCAGGCTAACCGTGCTTCCGTGGACGCCGCTAAATACAAGAAGGACGCGGTGGCTGTTGCCGTGCAAAGCTACAAAAACGGTGGCACCGGCTTGGGACTCTTTGCCAGCGTGGCAGCGCTGGAATCGCCGGAGAGCCTAAACGGCGTTGAATTAATGCAGCAGGTGGGGGAGAAGGCAGCTCGGAAGCAAACCAAGGCCTTAGAGTCACAAGCCGCAGCAACGGCGCTGGAGAAGACTCGTAAGGCCGCGCAGGAAGTACAAGCTCTTTTAACCACTGAGGCCCGGGCTGCCAGTGACGCCGCCGTGGCCGCACACTCCGCCGTGGTTACACAACTCAATGCCAAAGAAGAGCAAAGCGCCACCCTCACGGCCCAGTTGGCTTCCTTGAATAACACCACGGTCGCCAAAGAAGCCCAATACCGGCAGGGGCAGGAAGCCCAAGCTGCGTACTATCAGGCCCAAGAAGCCAAGCGCCAAGCTGCCGAGACCGCTGAAGCCCTGCGGCGGGCAGAAGCTGAACGTGAGGCTGCACGGCACCCGCACAAGCCCTCACGTCCTCAAGTTGTGCCCAATCCCGTGGTGCCACCCGCCAATCCCGCACCTGGACCCGCCAAGCCTGCCCCCAAGCCCGTGCCCGCCAACCCTGTACCTAACCCCGTCCCTGCCAAGCCTGTGCCAGGAGGTGGCTATATTCCCGTTGAGGTGCTGCTGCCCAATATTCCGGGCGGTGCTGTCAATGACCCTGCCGGTGCCAAAGCCTATGCTTCCTCCCGTATGGGCGGTTTTGGGTGGGCGCAGAGCGAATTCAACTGCCTGAACCTGTTATGGGAACGCGAATCCAATTGGCGCACCAACGCCACCAACCCCTACAGCGGGGCGTATGGAATTGCTCAAGCGTTGCCGCCAGGAAAATATGCTGCGGCAGGATCGGACTGGCTCAGCAATTACCGTACCCAGATTGAATGGGGCTTGGGCTACATTAAAAATCGCTACGGCTCACCGTGCGGGGCCTGGAACCATTCCCAAAGCGTCGGCTGGTACTAACCGAGCACGTGCCGGGTTCCGCCGGTTTAGCTCTTCTATGGCCGTTGGACTTAAGCTTGGTGGGTGAGCCTGATCCTAGAGAGCGTTGATTCGTCCGCCAGCCCAGCTAAGCACCCCCGCACCTACCAGGTGCGAACCTATGGCTGCCAAATGAACGTCCATGACTCCGAGCGCATGGCCGGACTTTTAGAGACTGCCGGGATGGTGGCGCTTGAGGAGGCCGGCCCCGCACGTGTGGTGGACAGCAACGGGGAGCCTGTGCCCGATGTGGTGGTTTTTAACACCTGCGCCGTGCGTGAGAACGCCGACAACAAGCTCTACGGCAACTTGGGCATGTTAGCCCACATCAAAGAATCCAACCCTGGCATGCAGATTGCTGTGGGCGGCTGCTTGGCGCAAAAGGACCGCGAAACCATTCAAAAGCGGGCACCTTGGGTTGACGTGGTTTTCGGCACTCACAATGTTGGTGCCTTGCCGGTCTTGCTTGAGCGGGCCAGGCACAATGCGGACGCCGAGATGGAAATCCTGGAATCCTTGGAAGTCTTCCCTTCCAGCCTGCCCACCAAGCGCGATTCGGTCTACTCCGGCTGGGTCTCCATCTCGGTAGGCTGCAATAACACCTGCACTTTCTGTATTGTGCCCTCCCTGCGCGGTAAGGAACGTGACCGTCGCCCCGGTGAAATTTTGGCTGAAATTCAGGCGCTGGTGGACGACGGTGTCATCGAAATTACGCTGCTGGGCCAAAACGTAAACTCCTACGGCGTGGAATTCGGTGACCGCCTGGCCTTCGGCAAACTGCTGCGTGCTTGCGGCGAGATCAAGGGCTTGGAACGCCTGCGCTTCACCAGTCCGCACCCGGCCGCGTTCACCGACGACGTCATCGACGCCATGGCCGCCACCCCCAACGTCATGCCGCAGTTGCATATGCCGTTGCAGTCCGGATCGGACAAAGTCCTCAAGGACATGCGCCGCTCCTACCGTTCGGCCAGGTTCTTGGGCATCCTGGATAAGGTGCGCCAGCAAATCCCGAACGCATCATTCTCCACGGATATCATCGTCGGCTTCCCCGGTGAGACCGAGGAGGACTTCCAAGCAACGCTCGACGTCGTTGAGAAGTCACGCTTTGCCACCGCCTTCACCTACCAATACTCCAAGCGTCCCGGCACCCCGGCCGCGGACCTACCTGATCAGCTGTCCAAGGAAGTGGTTCAGGAGCGATTCTTGCGTCTGACCGCCCTGCAGGACAGGATTGCTGCCGAGGAAAATGCCAAGCAGGTGGGGCGCAAGGTTGAGGTCATGGTCACGGCAGCATCGGGGCGTAAAGCCGCCGAGACTAATCGCCTCTCAGGACGCGCCCAAGACCAACGGCTGGTTCACTTCAGTGTGCCGGAAGGTGCCACCGCTCCACGGCCCGGTGACCTCGTGACGGTCACCATTACCGGGGCCGCAGCCTTCCACTTGGTAGCTGATCCCGCCACTGCAACGGATTACCACCTACGCCGTTCGCGCGCCGGTGACGCTTGGGATTTGGCTCAGGCAGAGTCCTGTGGCGTGCCCACGGCTGGCGGCTCGGCTGCCTCATCGGTGAAGGGCGTGCGGCCCAAGGTGAGCCTGGGCATGCCGTCGCTGCCGGTCCGGACAGCGTGAGCCTTTCGCCTCAAGCCCGGATGGCTGCCCAGGGAACTGAGCTCCCGCTGGTGGCCATTGTTGGCCCTACCGGTTCGGGTAAGTCTGAGCTGGCACTGACGCTGGCTGAGCGCTTTGACGGGGAGGCTATCAATGCCGACTCCATGCAGTTCTACCGGGGCATGGATATTGGCACGGCCAAACTGCCGCTGGCGCAACGGCGCGGCATTGCGCACCACCTGATGGATTTCCTTTCCGTTCGTGAAGACACCACCGTGGCCGCGTTTCAGAGCATGGCCAGGGAAGCCATTGCGGAGATCCGCTCCCGCGGCAAGCTACCCATCCTCGTAGGCGGATCAGGGTTATACAACAGGGCAGCCCTTGACGTCTTGGAGTTTCCCGGGACAGACCCTGACATCAGGGCAATGCTTGAACACGAGTTGGAGAGAGACGGCTTAGCGGTGCTCGTGGCTCGGCTACAAGAGGTGGACCCCGTCTCCGCAGCTCGCATCAATGATGCCAAGCGCGTAGTCCGGGCCCTTGAGGTACATGCGTTGACAGGACGTGCCTTCAGTTCCTTCATGCCGGAACGTGAGTATGTCAGCCCCACCCTGCAGATTGGTTTGAACGGTGACCGTGCCGAGCTCCATGCTCGACTCGCCCGACGAGTCCACGGCATGGTGGACGCCGGCCTAATCGATGAGGTGAGAGCACTCATCCCCGAAGGCCTGCGGGAAGGCCGGACCGCGCACAAGGCGCTTGGCTACCAACAGTTCCTGCGAGTCTTGGACGGCAGCTCCACAGTGGCCCAAGCCAGCGAAGAAACCATTGTGGCCACCCGGAAGTTTGCCCGGCGCCAACTCACATGGTTCCGCGCTGACCCCCGAGTGAACTGGCTTGACTGGTCCCAGCCGGATCTTGGCGAGGCCGCAGCGGCACTGCTGAAGGCGGATTTTCCGGAAGTCTAAGACTTGCGCCAGGGTCCGGGTGGCTCGTGGCACTTCGTTGCGGGTTGCGGGTTGCGGGTTGCGGGTTGCGGGTGACGGGGCTGGGAATGTGGGCTGTGGATAACGTGGTGGCGTGTAAGGCCCATGCACGGTATTTTGGAAGTAAGCCAGCCGCAACGACTTCAACGGGGAAGCCGCTGCTTCGCAGCAGACTTGGGGGCAGGCAATGCGCCACACCAGAGCTGAACAGTTCCACAGGCCAAAGGCTGCTCTACTGCTGTTAGTAGTGGCTATCTTGGGTATCTCTGGTTGTTCCTCCTTGCCGCAGGAAGTTGTAGAGGCTCCAACAAGTGCGGTTCCGGTTGCCAGTAATACAGCGGAGATGACGACGCAAGCTCTTGCCACCACTGCTGCTGCTTATAAGCCGGCTACGGAGACAGGGCCAGCCGAGAATGTTCCGGTGCCTGTCTTGCCTGAGAAGGCCAAGGAATTCAGTAAAGAAGGACTGATTGCCTTCACTGAATACTGGTATCAAACCCTGGGTTATGCCTTTGAAACCGGAGATCCTGACCCCATGATGGCCATTACTGGAGCGGCTTGCCCCTCTTGTGAAGCGATGAAAGTGGCAGTAGTGCCGTGGCACTCTGAGGGTCGGTGGATCATGGGTGGGCAGATGATGGTCTTGTCCGCCACAACATCCTTTGTTCCCCTCGAAGACGGCACCTATCAGGTTACTGCCTTGGTAAGACAGCAGCATTTGAAGTTCTACCGCGGTGACGGGACTCTTGCTGATGATCGAGGGCAGAAGCCTTCGGTGGGCGACTCGCTAGGTGCGGTTTACGATGCTGGCCGATGGAAGGCTCTTGACATCCAACGGCTGAAAGGTTGATAGGTCTCATGAACGGGTTTAAGCTGCTAGCGCGAAGCATGCTTGCGCTTGCAGTAACAGTGGCCTTTCTATTGGTAGGCAACCACCAAGCTCTTGCTGATAGCGCAGATCCCTTTCTTCCCGAATGGAATAATACTGGTGTTGATACAGGCGGGACGGTGGAAATTCCTGGGTCGGGTGGTGATCAAAGAGAAGTTCCTTCTTCCCAACCGAAGAGTGGTGTCGTCTTCGAGGCGCGACTCGCCTGTGCTGACGGAGACATTGTCATCTTCCCAGAATGTGCGGTAGTCATGCCGGAGTGCGCTGCGGGTGCAGGGAGCAAGGATGGTAAAGCTGGGACAGCCATTTACTGGTATTTTTCTGATACAAGAATCACGCCAGCCGTTTGGGTATTCCACTCGGGGCCGGTGTGTGTCTTTGGAGAAAAACCGCGTGACTTGTTGGCGGAAATTGCTGGGCTGATAGCGCACGAGTTTCAGCGTACTCCCGTCGCCGCTGCAGAGTTTGGCAGCCAGCCGGGGCCTCACACACTTCGGGGTAAGGAGACCAATGTCTGGGCCGAAGCTAAAACTCAAACGTTCAACCTGACCCTGCTTGGCCAAAAGGTGGTCATCACTGCCACTCCGGCCGCCTATACCTGGAGCTACGGGGACGGTACCATCTGGGGTCCTACTCCAATCCACGGTGCACCGCTGCACACGGATCGCATTGGCGAGCAAACGCAAACCAGCCATGTCTACACCGAAACGGGCCGCCTGGCCATCAACCTGACCACTCACTTCAACGGCAGCTATAGTGTCAACGGCGGCCCAGACCTGCCCATCCCCGGCCAAGGAAGTATCCCCTCACCGGCACTGCCCCTGACGGTTTGGCGTGCCGAAACCCATCTCTACGCTGACGACTGCTTCGTGAACCCACACGGAGTCGGCTGTTGACCGATGTTCCTGCGCCGTGCCCAAGGTGCTTTAGTCTTGACTCATGACGGCTACCATCACCTCCCTGACAGGCATGCGCTTTGCAAAAGGCCACGGCACCGGTAATGACTTTGTGCTTATTGCTGATCCTGGTGGCATGCGCGAATTGGCGTCCGAGCAAATTGCCGCGTTGTGCGATCGGCGCCGGGGGATCGGCGGTGACGGACTGATTCGAGCCGTCCGCTCCCGGAACATCGCCGACGGAACAGCCATCCTGGAGGAAAATCCGGCAGCGGAATGGTTCATGGATTACTACAACGCTGACGGTTCGCTCTCTGAAATGTGTGGCAATGGTGTGCGAGTCTTTGTCCACTTCCTCGTGACTCAAGGTCTCGTGGCATTGGAGGCAGGGGAGAAACTGGCCATCGGAACGCGCGGTGGCATCAAATACGTTGCCCGATTAGGTGACGGTTACCAGGTGGACATGGGGCCGTGGGGTTTTATCTTCCCGGAGGAGTCGGGACAAGGCAGTGATTCGCTGGTGGAGGCATCGGGGCTTGAAGTGGCACGGCCCGCGCTATCCATCACGCTTGGAAACCCGCACACCGTGGTGGCTCTAGCGGATCTGGCCGAGTTGGCAACCGTGAACCTCACCCTTACACCCGTTGTGACTCCGCTGCCCCTGCACGGGACAAATGTGGAATTTGCTGTGCCTGCCGAGCCGCTCGTGAAAGACGACGTCGGCCACATTAGTATGCGTGTCCACGAACGTGGCGTGGGGGAGACGCTCTCCTGTGGGACCGGAGCCTGTGCCGCAGCTGCAGCCACCCGTTTCTGGGCTGGCTCTGGGGCCCCGGACTTGTGGGCCGTTGCCTTACCCGGTGGTGTACTGGGTGTGCGTTTCCAGCCCGGGCCGGACGGGCGCGAACATGTCCACCTCAGTGGACCCGCCGTGATGGTGGCCGAAGGTGTTCTGGCCTAGGGGTTGGTGCGTGTAACGCGCAGAATCCTAAACGCCTTGTTGGTGGAATCGCGGGAAACAACAAATCCCGCCTCCGGGAATTGCTCCTTAAGTTCGCCAGCAAGCCAGCGCTGGAGCGAGTCTGAGCCCAAGTTTTTTTGTACCACCAAATACGCTTTTCCGTTGTGGGCCAAGCGTGGCAGCCACATGAGCAGGATCGAATGAAGTTCTGATTTGCCGACCCTGATAGGCGGGTTTGACCAGATGGTGTTGAAGCGCACCTCTGGATCCACGGCGTCTGGGGTTGAAGCTTTGACGTTCTCCAAACCCAAGGCCTTGGCGTTGTCTTGGGTGAGCTCAATGGAACGAACATTGACATCTACTGCGTACACAGTGGTTGCCGGTGAGCGAAGGGCCAAAGTCAGCGCAATGGGCCCCCAACCGCAGCCGATGTCCAACAAATTGCCCTCGGCTGCAGGCGGCGGGGCCTCGTTGAGAAGGATCGTGGTGCCTTTATCTACACCGTCGGGGCTAAAGATGCCCCCAGCGGTGTGCAGTTGGCGCACCTCGCCGGCCAAAGTGACGCTGAGCGGACGGCGTTTCATTGGCGTTGACGGTTCTGAACTGAAATAGTGATCTGCACCCTGAGTACCCATAGTTATGCCAGATTAGTGCCGAATCCGTCCATTGTGTATCTAGGCACGCCTAAGGCCTCCGCGGATACAGTGTGGGTTTATCCACATAGGAGGGCAGCAGAAGGTGTCAGTGTCGGTGTGGCGGACTACGATTGTAGAAAAGCGCCTATAAGGAGAATATGTCCAACGCATCTGCAAACAACGGTTCCGACGGCAACGAGCTGCCCAACGAAGGGCACAACGCGGCAACGTCGGAGAGCCACGGCACAGGAGAGAACGCCCTGTCAGCCGCTGAGATCGAAGTGGTGATTGACCGCATTTTGGCCAAAGACGCGGCCGCAAGCCGTGCTGTGCGTGCCGAGGATGAACTTGAGGGGCAGGATCCTTTCTCTGCTGCGCCGTCAACCCGGCCCCTGAGCGGCCGTGCCCAAGCCGTCTCCACCCTGAATTTTCAGCACAGTAGCTCTGACGGTGATCAAAGTGCGCTGGCAGACCGTAATGCCCTGCGCCGGAAGGCCAGCCTCTCCACCGAACTCGAAGATGTTAGCGAGGTTGAATACCGGCAGCTGCGGCTTGAGCGGGTTGTGCTCGCTGGGCTCTGGTCTTCAGGGACAATGGCGGACGCCGAGAATTCCCTGAAGGAACTGGCCGCGTTGGCCGAAACTGCCGGCTCGGAAGTCCTGGACGGCTTGGTCCAACGCAGGGCCAAACCGGATCCAGCAACATATCTGGGCCAGGGTAAGGCTCAGGAACTCAAGGAGATCGTGCACGCAACGGGAGCAGACACCGTCATCATCGATGGTGACCTTGCTCCCTCACAGCGCCGTACCTTGGAAGAAGTTGTCCACGTCAAAGTCATTGACCGCACAGCACTGATCCTGGATATTTTTGCCCAGCACGCGCAATCGCGGGAAGGTCGGGCCCAGGTTGAGCTGGCACAGATGGAGTACCTGTTGCCGCGCCTGCGCGGTTGGGGCGATTCCATGTCTCGCCAGGCGGGCGGCCGGGTGGGAACTGCCGGAGGCGGTATTGGTTCACGTGGTCCCGGTGAAACAAAGATGGAACTGGATCGGCGCAAGATCCGCAACCGCATGGCCAAGTTGCGCCGTGAAATTGCTGCGATGGCGCCGGCTCGGGAAACCAAACGTGCCAACCGCAAGCGCAACAGTGTGCCCTCCGTGGCCATTGCTGGGTACACCAATGCGGGCAAATCCTCCCTGCTGAACCGTTTGACGGACGCCGGTGTGCTGGTGGAGAACGCCTTGTTTGCAACCCTTGATCCCACGGTCAGGAAAACCGAGACCTCAGAAGGTTTGGGCTACACCTTGGTGGACACGGTAGGTTTTGTGCGCGCCTTGCCCACCCAGCTGGTGGAAGCTTTCCGCTCTACGTTGGAAGAAGTGGCTGACGCCGATCTGATCCTGCATATTGTGGATGCCTCGCACCCTGACCCGGAAGGACAAATTTCTGCCGTACGTTCGGTCTTTGCCGAGGTAGGCGCGCTGCAAATACCTGAAATCATTGTCTTGAACAAGGTGGACATCGCCGATCCCTTTGTGGTCGAGCGGCTCATCCAGCGTGAATCCCGTACCGTGGTGGTCTCAGCCCGTACTGGCCAGGGCATGGATGAACTGCTCCAAGCCATCGAAGAAGGTATTCCGCACCCCAGCGTCTTAGTGACCTTGTTGATCCCCTATGACCGTGGTGATGTACTCAATAAGCTCCATCGCAGCGATGCAGAGATCATCAGCTTGGAACACGGAGAGCATGGCACTTTGGCCCACGCCCGTGTCAGGGAAGACTTGGCAGCTGAGGTTGAGCCGTTTGTCCAGCATGCCTGAAAGTGAACTTTCGCAGCAGGCTCTGGAATTACTGGATCGTGCCGTTGCTGCCATGGGCGGACAGCGCCGTGATGGGCAGCATGAAATGGTCCGCCGGGTAGTTGCTGCCTTGGAGAGCGGGGACCACCTTTTGGTTCAGGCGGGCACAGGCACCGGAAAGTCCCTGGCCTACCTGATTCCGCTGATAGTCAATGCGCTCACCAGCGAGAAGCCAGCCGTCATTGCAACAGCCACTCTGGCCCTTCAAGCACAGATTGTGGGCCGTGACGTGCCCCGGCTGCTCGCTGCTTTGGCGCCAGTATTGCCGCGCCCCATTGACGTGGCTCTCGTTAAAGGCCGCAGCAATTATGTGTGCAAGCAAAAGCTGGCTGGAGGCTTCCCCACAGAAGATACGGGGGAAGGCGCCCTGTTCAGCCTGGGGGAGGACACCAGTGTGGCGCACCTGCCCGGTGCTACTTCCGGGCCCACCTCACAGCTGGGTAAGGAAGTGGTCAGGCTGCGTGACTGGGCGCAGGAGACTGACACAGGGGATCGGGATGAGCTTGTCCCTGGCGTGACGGACAAAGCATGGCGGCAAGTCTCTGTTACCTCCATGGAATGCCTCGGCGCGCAAAAGTGCCCCCTTGCCACCGAATGTTTCTCTGAGCTGGCCCGTGCCCGCGGCGCCCAGGCAGACATTGTTGTCACCAACCACGCCATGCTGGCCATTAGCGCCTTCGAAGGTATAGCAGTGCTTCCTGACTATGACGTTGTGGTGGTGGACGAGGCCCATGAGCTCCAAGATCGGGTGACGGGGGCTGTTACGGGGCAACTATCTGTCCAGATGGTTTCCGCAGCGGCATCAAGCACGCGAAAGCACACGGCGGTTTCCGTGGATGCCTTGCATGCCAGCGCGGCCGCTCTGGACCTAGCTTTGGCGGGGACCCCTGAAGGGCTCTTTCCCAACGGCCTCAATGAACAGCAGTCCCAGGCGGTGGAACAGTTACGCGACAGCGTCCGGGCAGCCCTCTCCGACTCCAAACCTGAGGGCAATGCGGCGGTTGACAGTGGCCGTTCCATTGCTCGTTCACGGCTCAATCTGATCTTTGATCTGTGTGAGCGTTTGCTGGATGCCACCAATGCAAGGGAAGTGGTGTGGGCATCCCGGCCAGGGTCTTTCACCCCCGGGAAGGGCTACCAAAAGGCCGATGAAAGTGAGCCTGCGGTGCTCAATATTGCGCCGTTGAGCGTGGCCATGAAATTGCGGGAAGGACTCTTCGCTGACCGGACGGTAGTGCTCACCTCAGCTACCCTTGCCATTGGAGAGTCTTTTCAAGCCACCGCTGGCGGACTGGGATTGTTGGGTCCTAGCGCACCCGCGTGGACGGGGGCCGATGTTGGATCTCCCTTTGACTACCCCAAGCAGGGCATGCTCTATGTTGCCGCTCATCTGAAAAAGCCGGGCTTTGGCATGTCGGAGGAGCAGCTGGATGAATTGGAAGCACTGATTTCTGCCGCCGGTGGGGGAACCTTGGCATTGTTCTCCTCACGGCGTGCGGCGGAAGATGCAGCTGAGAAGCTCCGCAAGAAGTTGAAGGTGAAGATCCTGTGTCAGGGGGATTCCTCCATGTCGGGGCTCATCAAGGAATTCGCGGATGAACCCGACACCTGCCTCTTTGGCACCATGTCCCTTTGGCAAGGGGTTGATGTTCAGGGCACCTCGTGCCGGCTCGTTGTGATTGACAGGATTCCCTTCCCCCGCCCTGATGATCCGTTGGTGACCGCCCGGGCGCGTGCAGTGGCGCAAAGTGGTGGGGATGGATTCATTGCCATTTCAGCCACCCATGCCGCAGTGAGGTTGGCGCAGGGGGTGGGGCGCCTGATCCGCTCTAGTGATGACCGGGGTGTGGTTGCTGTTCTTGACTCGCGGCTGGCCAATGCCGGTTACGGAGGCTTCCTGCGAGCCGCCCTGCCGCCATTCTGGTCTACGAAAGACCGTACCGTGGCGCTTGGTGCGCTGAAACGGCTTTCCGGAAAGTAGTGCCGCCAACACAAAAGCGCCCCGTCTAGCGGGGCGCTTTTGTGTAGGCAGCTGCTGTTACAGGCTGCGAAGTACCGAGACAACCTTGCCCATGATGGTGGCATGATCGCCAAGAATGGGTTCATAGCGGGTGTTTTGCGGAAGAAGCCAAGTATGGCCGTCGCGTTGCCTAAACGTTTTCACAGTGGCTTCGTCCTCCAGCAAGGCTGCCACGATGTCTCCGTTGTTGGCCGTGGGCTGCTGCCGAACCACAACCCAATCGCCGTCACAAATTGCGGCGTCGATCATGGAATCACCCTGGACCTTGAGCATGAAGAGTTCGCCGCTGCCCACAATCTGCCGCGGCAGAGGCATGATGTCATCCACCGCCTGATCGGCCAGGATGGGCCCGCCTGCCGCAATACGTCCCACAAGGGGTACGAACGCGGTGTCGGAGGAGGAGCTCAGCTCAGCAAAGTTCAATCCATTCGAACTGCGCAACGCCGACGGGGAGCTTACCCCTTCAATCTCAACCGTGCCGCTGTCCAGCACCAGCGGAATCAGAACTTCCATGGCGCGGGGGCGCTTGGGATCGCGGCGCAAATAGCCGTGGCGTTCGAGCTGAGTCAGTTGGTGCGTAACGCTGGACAAGCTAGCCAGGCCAACGGAATCACCAATCTCACGCATCGACGGCGGGTACCCTTTGTCTGCAATACACCGCTGTATGCACTCAAGAATCTTCTTCTGCCGCACGGTGAGGCCCTTCATGCCGGCCCGGCTGGGGGCTTGAGGAATGCGGTGCGGCGGGTCTGGAAGCGTCATGGTTCCGTCGGTCCTTTCGTGGCTGCCCTGAACAATGTCAGTGCCTGCTGGTGGACTGCATCATGCGGCCAATCCTTGTTCTTCCGAGTTTAAGCCACCAAGAGGCGAATTTCAAACATTTGTTCTATTTACTCTTGGCAAGTGTCGTCTATAGATGCTAAAACTGTACTAGAAGGAAATTAGAACATACGTTCTATCGAAGATGTTGAGTGTGGAATTTCGATCCGATGGGTGTGCTTGGCCACGGGATCCGGATTCACGGTGAAAGGACCACAAGTCATGAATGCAGCGCTTATCTCCCACGCATCCTTTGGCGTTTCCACAGCAGGGGTTAGCGCCCGTGCGGCCCGCATTGACCAGACAGTTGGAGCGGGGCGCACCGGTGCCATCACCGCTTCCCATTCCAGGGGTGCCTCCGATGCTGCAGGAAGGCTAGCGCTGACCAGGCGCGGGCGTCTGGTGTTCTTAGGGATTCCAGCCATTGTCAGCGCCGCCCTACTACTGTTTTTGGCGCTGGCCATCATGGCGGGCTCTCTGGCGGGACCGGCGAATGCTGCAACGGAGTCGCAGCCGGTGAACCTTGCAGATTATGCCGTTGCGGTAACCGTCTTACAAGGTGACAGCCTCTGGAGTATTGCGGCCGCCGCAGATCCGGGCCGTGATGCACGCCATGTGGTCAGGGAGATCGTTGCCCTCAACGACTTGGGAAGCGGGATACTTCACGCCGGGCAGCGACTGTACGTCCCCATTCCCAAATAGCCCTCCGTACCAATAGGTCCGCAGGCCAAGAGCGCTCCTCCACAGCCGGGTAAGGTCTTGGCAGGTGTCCGCATTGTGTCGCCGTTTCGAACTTTCTCACGGCCACCAAATATGCTGGGGGAATGGACCAGTTTGAACGCCTCCGTCAATTGCCGCTTCGTGACGATCTGCGAGGCCTGCGCCCTTACGGGGCTCCTCAGCTAAATGTTCCCGTTCTGCTGAACGTCAATGAAAACACCCATGGCGTTCCCACGGATGCAAAAGAGGCCATCTTGGCAGCCGTTGCGCAGGAGCTTGACGGCCTCAACCGCTACCCGGATAGGGAATTCACGGTGCTTCGTCAGGAATTGGCGGCATATCTGGGTCATGGTCTGACGGAGGAGAATCTCTGGGCGGCCAACGGTTCCAATGAAGTTCTTCAACAACTGTTGCAGGCCTTCGGTGGCCCCGGCCGAACGGCCATGGGTTTCCCTCCCACCTATTCCATGTACCCGCTGCTCGCCAGTGGCACAGGGACTGGCTACGTGGCAGGTGTCCGTGAGGATGACTTCACCCTCACCGCGGAATCTGCGGCGGAGCAGGTGCGCCGCAACGGCCCCAACATCGTCTTCCTGTGTTCGCCCAACAACCCTACGGGAACGGCTCTTGGGCAAGATGTGGTCGAGGCGGTCTACCAGGCAGGGGAGGAATCTCAGGCCATCATCATTGTTGACGAGGCGTACGCCGAATTCGCCCAGACGGGAACCCCTAGCGCACTGAATCTTCTCAAGGGCCGTCCTCGACTAGTCGTCTCACGCACTATGAGCAAGGCCTTCGCCTTGGCCGGTGCCAGACTTGGCTACTTGGCCGGCGCCCCTGAGGTAACCGACGCGCTTCGCCTGGTCCGCTTGCCCTACCACCTCTCGGCCATCACCCAGGCAACTGCTGTGGCTGCTCTGCGGAACTCCACCTCTTTGCTGGCTAACGTGGAGCAGATCAAGGTCCAACGTGACCGGATTGTGCAGGAATTAAAGGAATTGGGACTCACCCCGGCCCCCTCAGATTCGAACTTTGTTTTCTTCGGTGGTCTAGAGAATCCCCATGAAGCGTGGCAGGCGTTGTTGAATGACGGTGTGCTCATCCGCGATGTTGGAATCCCCGGGCACCTGCGCGTCACCGCCGGCACGGAAGCGGAAACTACTGCATTCCTCACCGGGTTGCGTACCTTCCTAGCTCGCTAGTGTTCCCTGTAGTGTCCGGCCTTGGACTAAGTTCATCATTTGCGCCGCGGTTCATGAGTTCCACCGGACCCGGGTAATTGGGTCAAACTGACCTAGCCAATAAGTTCGCCAGTGGGGAACTGGTTGGGCATAACAGTGCCTTCCCTTCTAAGCTGGTATCAATACACCCCGTTTCGTTTGAGCGCCCCACCCTGCCCGGTATCTGCTGGTCGGGGCGCATAGTACACAAAGGACTGCCGCAATGACTGAGAACAGCCCGAAACCCGGCCAGGGACGTACGGCCCGACTGGAGCGTGCCACGAGCGAGTCCAGCGTCATGGTGGAAATTAACCTCGACGGGACAGGCGTGTCAAACATTGACACCTCTGTGCCCTTCTATGACCACATGCTCACGGCGCTGTCTAAGCACTCCTTGATTGACATGAACATCAAGGCCACGGGTGACACCCACATCGATGCCCACCACACCGTGGAAGATGTTGCCATCTCCTTGGGCGAGGTTCTCAAGGTAGCCCTGGGCAACAAGGCCGGCATCCGCCGTTTCGGTGAGGCAACCATTCCGTTGGATGAGGCATTGGCCAACGCCGTGGTAGATGTTTCAGGCCGTCCGTACCTGGTGCACAGTGGCGAACCTGCCGGTCAGGAATACCACCTGATTGGTGGTCACTTCACCGGGTCGCTGACACGGCACGTGTTTGAAGCCATCACCTTACACGCGCAAATCTGCCTGCATATGACGGTCATCGCCGGCCGAGATCCGCACCACATTGTTGAGGCCCAGTTCAAGGCCTTCGCCCGGGCTCTGCGCTCAGCCGTCGAAGCCGATCCCCGCGTCACTGGAATCCCATCCACGAAGGGTCTTTTGTGAGCTCTGGAGCTAACGAGACAGCAGTAAATAGTAAGCCCACGGTCACAGTTCTGGACTACGGTTCCGGCAACGTCCGCTCCGCAGTCCGGGCGTTGGAACGCGCCGGCGCCGTTGTCACACTCAGTGCAAAGGCCGACGACGTGCTGCATGCCGATGGCCTGGTGGTCCCCGGCGTTGGTGCCTTCGCCTCCGTGATGGATGAGCTCAAAGCCGTGGACGCGCTGCGCATGATCGGGCGCCGGGTTGCTGGGGGCCGGGCGGTGCTGGGTATCTGCGTGGGCATGCAAGTGCTTTTTGATGCCGGTGTAGAACATGGTGTGCACCGGGAAGGAATGGGGGAGTGGCCTGGAACTGTGGAACTGCTCCCTGCCCCTGTGGTTCCACACATGGGCTGGAACACCGTCACCGCAGCTCCGGGCTCCATGCTCTTTGAAGGTGTGGATTCGGAACGCTTCTACTTTGTCCACTCCTACGGTGTGCAAAAGTGGGATTTTGAGGTTCTCCAGCCCAAAATGCGTCCGCCCATGGTGACCTGGTCAGAGCACGGCGCACCATTCATTGCCGCCATTGAAAATGGCCCGCTGTGCGCCACACAATTCCACCCGGAAAAATCCGGTGACGCTGGAGCGCGCTTGCTGCGCAACTGGGTCCAGTCATTGACCAAGGCGGCACGCTGATGTATTCGCTGTTACTGATGGCCCTGGCAGGCGTGCTGATTGGTGGAGCCTATACGTTCTACCAGCAGAAAACCGCCCGCTGGATTCCCGTCTGTTTTGCCGCACTTGCCGTCATGTCCCTGATAGCGGCATACCTCTTTACCCAATAGGACACAGCTCTACCCACTGGGGCCTAGTTCTACCCATTTGGCACCAGCGCCACTGCTGGCACCTGCTCCATTGATTCCCTGAAAATCTCTTGAACTAACAACGTTGAGGAACCCATGACCACCCCCATTTTGGAATTGTTGCCTGCCGTGGATGTTGCTGACGGACAGGCCGTCCGCCTGGTACAAGGCGAAGCTGGTTCGGAAACCGGATACGGTTCGCCCCTGGAAGCTGCCCTGAAGTGGCAAAACGACGGCGCGGAGTGGGTCCACTTGGTTGACTTGGACGCCGCCTTCGGCCGTGGCTCGAACGTGGAATTGCTGCGTGAGATGGTGGCAAGCCTGTCTGTCAAGGTTGAGCTCTCGGGCGGAATCCGCGACGATGCGTCCTTGGAAGGTGCCCTCGAATTGGGTGTTGGCCGGGTCAATTTGGGCACTGCTGCGCTGGAAAACCCCGAATGGACCGCCAAGGTGATTGAGCGCTTTGGTGAGAAGATCGCCGTCGGACTTGATGTCCGGGGCACCACCTTGGCTGGCCGTGGCTGGACCAAGGAAGGCGGGGATATCTGGGAGGTTCTTGCACGTTTGGAGGACGCTGGCTGTGCCCGTTACGTGGTCACCGACGTCACCAAGGATGGTACGCTGCGCGGCCCTAACGTGGAATTGCTTCGTGAAATGTGTTCCCGCACGTCCAAGCCCGTTGTCGCCTCCGGTGGCATCTCCAGCTTGGAAGATCTGCGCGTACTGCGCGAGCTGGTGGGGGTAGGAGTGGAGGGCGCCATCATTGGCAAGGCCCTGTACTCTGGCCAGTTCACGCTGCCGCAGGCCCTTGACGTTGCAGGCCGCCGCTAAACGATGACACAGATGCCCAAGAAGGAACTGCCCGGCCACATTGCCGCGGCCTTGGCCGGTGCCGGTGGGTCTACCGATTCGGCCGGGCAGCCTTGGGCGGGGCGGAACCTTCCGTCGCACGAGCAGTACCATAACTTTGAGACGGACGACGGCGCTGCAGACTCCGGCTACACCGCGGCCTTGGAGAAACTTCTCACGGGTGAGTGCACGGAGGCGGATGTTGTGGCTGCACTTGCCACCGCCCGCGTCTTCATCCCGATCGTGGCTCAACTTGCGGAGCAAACCGTGGGAGAGAACGGGCTGGTCTCCGATAAGGAATCCGATATGGCTTTGGTGACCTTGCAAGGGCCGGATGGGCGCCGGGCGCTGCCCGCCTTTACTCATGCACTTGCACTGTCCCAGTGGTATCCACAGGCCCGCCCTGTTGCTGTGTATGCGGCCAGGGCGGCTCTTTCGGCCGTGGCTGAAGAAGCACAACTGTTGGTTTTGGATCCCGGTTCGCAGCGACCGTTCGTGGTGCGCAGGCCGGCCATGTGGGCCTTGGCCCAGCAGCAGGAGTGGGTGCCAAGCTATTGTGATGATGCCGTCAGCCGTATTCTGGCGGACTCGGCGCTCGCTCTGGGACATCCATCCGTGGTAAGAATTTCCGCAACGTCAGGGCAGGGCATACAATCCCTTTGGGACACAAAAACCGAACCGTCTGGACGGTTGGTGGCCGGTGGCGGAACGGGCCCGGAATTGTGTGTCACACTGACCCTCTTGCCCGGGCTGGATCAGTCCGCTGTCAATGGGGTCCTCGCAGCCCTTCAAGAGTCCTGGGCGGCGAACGAGCACTTTGCCTGCGCTGTTGATTCGATCCAGATTCGGCTTCAGCATCCCCTCACCCCGCAGGACCCCATCGCAACGTAGCACAGGTGCTCATTTGTGATCATCATGAAAGAGAGTGCCCCGTGAACTTTGCCGCGTACCGTGAAATCCTGGCGGTTGGACCCGTGCGCAGACTGCTGATCATAGCCATGTTTGCACGCATCCCGCATGCGGCTGCCGGCGTTCTCCTGACACTGCACGTTGTTGAAACCATGAAGCTCAGTTACGCCTCCGCTGGGCTGGTTGCCGCCGCCATCACGATCGGCATGGCCTTCGGCGCCCCGTGGCGTGGGCGGCTCGTTGACATTCATGGACTGCGCAGAGCTCTAGTTCCCTCAGTGATAGCCGAGGTTGCCGTCTGGAGCGTGGCGCCGCTCTTGAGTTTTCAATTCCTTGTGGTGGCAGCATTCATCGGTGGAATCTTCGCCGTACCCATCTTCTCCGTGGTCCGTCAAGCGCTGAGCGTGATGGTGCCTCAGGCGCAACGGCGTACCGCGTATGCCTTGGACTCCATGGGGGCCGAAATCACGTTCATGATTGGTCCGGCTGCGGGCGTTTTGTTGGCCACCACCATTCACACTGTGGTTGGTCTGGTCATCATTGGGCTCACGGCGTCCATGGCCGGGGTGTTCTTGATGATCTTCAACCCACCCACCAGAACCGGGCAAAAGGGATCCTTCGTAGCCGTTGGCAGCGCCGAGGTGGCGCCCATCGATGCCGTTGAGGACCGCCCAGCCCCCGACCTTGCAGATAAGAACATCCTACTCAGGATGTGGGGCGGTACACGGCACAACCTGCGCTGGGTCAACATTGCTGTGCTTGCCATTTTGGGGACATCATTGGGAGCCGGGCTGGTCCTGGCCGGCACCAATGTGGGCATGGTGGCCATCATGCGGGAAAACGATGTTGTAGGAGATTTGGGTATTGTTTTCCTCTTCTGGTGCGGTGCCTCGATTGTTGGTGGCATTCTCTACGGAGCCCTCAAACGCTCCATTAACCCCTTGTGGCTGCTGATGGCCATGGCACTGCTGATCATCCCGATGGGATTTGCCACCGATGCGTGGACACTGGGCCTGCTCTCTATTCTTCCGGGCCTGCTCTGCGCGCCAGTCCTGACCTCAAGCGCTGAACATATTGCTGACCTGGTATCGGAACGCCGGCGCGGTGAAGCCATGGGCTGGTATGGATCCTCGATGACTATTGGCAGCGCCATGGGCTCACCCTTTGCAGGAGCCATGATTGATCGCATTGGCCCCTGGGCTGGCTTCGCCATCATTGGAGCCATCTGTGGCACGTTGGCAATCATTGGCCTGATCGCCATGTCGGTGTGGAACCGCCGCCGCAATGCTGCACTTGCAAAGAGTGCAACATCAAAGCTCGGGGCCGAGTTGGACCCGGATGAGTTCATGGGCCAACCAGATCCGGTCTAAAGGGAGTTTAGAGACAAAAGAGAGTGCAGTTGGTGGACCAGAATGGTTTCGGTCCACCAACTGCACTCTCTTTTTCAAGTGCCCGGCCGGGTTTATCTAGAACCCTGAGCTAGGAACTAGTTGACTGCTCCGGTGAATTTCTCGCCGGGCCCCTTGCCTGGTGCATCAGGGAACTCGGAAGCTTCACGGAAGGCGAGCTGCAAGGAGCGCAGGCCATCGCGCAACGGGCCAGCATGCTGGCTGCCAATCTCGGGGGCCGCGGCCGTGACGAAGCCGGCGAGGGCCGTAATGAGCTTGCGGGCTTCATCCAGATCCTTCAGCTCTTCCGCGTCCGGTCCCGCTGCCAGGCCGCACTTGACTGCTGCCGCGCTCATGAGGTGAACGGCCGCGGTTGTTATGACCTCAATGGCCGGAACTTCGGCGATGTCACGCACCACCGAAGCTGCCTGGCTGTCCGTCAGGGACTCCTCCGCGGCCGCCTGAAAAGTGTTGCGTGACTCTGAATTATTATCTTGGGTACTCATACTGCTAAGCTTGTCATAGACCGACTCGATGCTGTTATTTAGAGTGTGTCCAAAAGACGAAAGTCACAGGATACGCCAAGGTAATGGCACAGAGTTTGCAAGTGGAGTCCTCTCCCACCTTTCGACCCTTCCAAGGCGTTGTCTGGTTCAGGTTGGCGCTTTCCCTTACGGGGAGCCAGCACAGTCCGTTCGCGGAAAGTGTGTGCCAATTTTTCGAGGCCTCCATTGCATCAGCAAATTGGAGGCCTTCTTCGTTGCTGATGGTACTCACCTTTTTATGCAACAGGAGCGTCACATTAGCGAGCCACGAATCAATGATCGAATCCGCGTCCCTGAGGTGCGGTTGGTTGGGCCAGCAGGCGAACAAGTTGGAGTTGTCCGCATTGAGGATGCCCTTCGTTTAGCAGCTGAGTCTGACTTGGATCTGGTTGAGGTAGCACCGACGGCCAAGCCGCCGGTGTGCAAACTGATGGACTTCGGCAAGTACAAGTACGAAGCCGCAGTCAAGGCTCGTGAAGCCCGCAAGAACCAGACCAACACCGTTTTGAAGGAAATCCGTTTCCGTCTCAAAATCGACAAGCACGACTACGAGACCAAGCGTGGACACGCCCTCCGCTTCCTCGGTGCCGGCGACAAGGTCAAGGCCATGATTCAGTTCCGTGGCCGTGAGCAGCAGCGTCCCGACATGGGCATCCGCCTCCTGCAGAAGTTTGCCGAAGACGTTGCCGAGGTTGGCGTGGTTGAATCAAGCCCCCGCATTGACGGACGCAACATGGTCATGGTTATTGGCCCGCTGAAGAATAAGGCTGAAGCTAAGGCTGAGGCTCGTCGCAATCAGCAGCGTGCAGATGCCAAGGCCCACAACGAGGCAGTTGCCAATGGCACGGCCCGCGTTGATGTGGACCGCGATAACAAGGCGCCCATGACCCAATCATTGGCTGACTTGCTGCCCGACGGCCTGCACCTGGGCGAAGACGCACCGGCTCCAGTCGCCGTCGAGACCGTTGAAGAGGTAGTCGTTGAGGCTCCCGTAGCGGCGCAGGCTCCGGCTCCCGAAGCAGCCCCGGCCAAGGAGGTTCCGGCAGAAAAGTCGGCCCCCGCCGCCGTCGTACCTGCCAAGTCCCCGGAAGCGAAGGTAGCTCCCAAGGCTGCTGCTCCTAAGGCTGCATCTCCCAAGGCTGCCGCGACTAAGTCTGTTGCACCCAAGGCGCCCGTAGCAACAAAGCCTGCCGCAGCCGCCAAGCCGGTTGCAGCTCCCAAGCCCGTGGCCGCAAAGCCCATCCCCATGCCCAAGCCCATGGCCAAGCCTGTTGTTGCGAAGCCCGCAGCCAAGCCTGCCGCCAAGGCTGGTGCAAAATCGGCTGCCAAGCCTGCCTCTGCAAAGAGCACCCCGGCAGCCGAAACCCCCAGCTCAGCTGAATAAGGTTCGCACCTTTTCAGCGGTGAATACACCCACACAGTGACCCAACCGGTCGCTGCAAGAGAACCACAGGCAGCGCCGGTGGATACGTAAGGAGACAGGTCCTCATGCCTAAAATGAAGACACATAGTGGTGCTAAGAAGCGTTTCAAGCTCACCGGTTCCGGTAAGCTTCAGCGCCAGCAGGCTAACCGCCGCCACTACCTGGAGCACAAGCCTTCCAGCTTGAAGCGTCGTCTGAAGGGTGACCTCACGGTTGCCAAGGCAGATGTTCGCAACATCAAGAAGATGCTCGGCATCTAATTTCGCAAGTCAATCGGTGTGATTCCCTTCCGGGATGACTCACTATTCATCAAAGCCTTCCCTGGCATGATTGGCTTGGGATCTTTAAAATTTGAAGGAGTACGCACGTGGCACGTGTGAAGAGGGCTGTAAACGCCCACAAAAAGCGTCGGGTTATTCTTGAGCGCGCAAAGGGTTACCGCGGACAGCGTTCACGCCTTTACCGTAAGGCCAAAGAGCAGCTGCTGCACTCGTTTGTGTACAGCTACGGTGACCGCCGCAAGCGCAAGGGTGACTTCCGTCGCCTCTGGATCCAGCGTATCAACGCTGCATCACGCGCCAACGGCTTGACCTACAACCGTTTGATCCAGGGCCTGAAGGCTGCGCAGATCGAGGTTGACCGCCGCATGCTGGCCGACCTGGCCGTCAACGACGCCGGTGCTTTCGCCGCGCTGGTTGGCTTGGCCAAGGCTGCACTGCCTGCCGACACCTCAGCACCGGTAGCAAAGTAGTTCTAGCTTTCAACAGGAACCCTTGAGTTCCTTGTTCATGGCAAGTGACTGCTAAAGTCCTAACCATGAATGAACCCGGGCGCCCACCAGCAGATGCAATGACCAACCCTCGAGCAGATCGAGTGAGGGACGTTGCCAAACTGGTTGGGCGCTCGGGCCGTTTAAAGCGGCGCCAGTTCTTCGCTGAGGGTCCACAAGCCGTACGTGAAGCCCTACGGGCACACCGCGAGTGCCTGGCCGCTGGCGGTACACCCGTGGTGGAGGCCCTCTACGCCACTGTGGAATGCTTGAAAAAATTCCCAGAGATCATGGAGTCCGCCTCCGCGCCAGGGTCTCGCCTTCAGGTGCGGATTGCCAGCGACATGGTCCTGGCGGCCATGACGGACACCGTAACACCTCAGGGTGTTGTGGCCGTCTGCAATTTCGTTGACGTGCCTCTTGAAGAAGTCCTCGCCGCCAAGCCCAAACTCATCGCCATGCTGTGCCGCGTGCAGGACCCTGGTAATGCTGGCACTGTCCTGCGTGCCGCGGATGCCGCTGGTGCGGACGCCGTCATTTTCTCCTCGTCCAGTGTGGATATTTACAACCCCAAGGCTGTGCGCTCCACTGCCGGTTCGCTGTTCCACCTGCCTGTGGTGCTTGGTGCCGACGTGGCCCAGGTTGTGGCAGCGGCCAAGGCGGCCGGTGTAGGCATTCTGGCAGCGGATGGCTACGGGCAGCTCAATTTGGACCTCTTGCAGGATGAGAGTGCCGCCCGGTCCTTTGACCAAGAGATTCCCGATTCCCTGTATGACCTGGCGGAGCCCACTATGTGGCTCTTCGGCAACGAAGCCCAAGGCCTGGCGGGGGAAGAGAAGGCTCTGGCCGATCATCGGGTGGCAGTACCTGTCTACGGCGCCGCAGAATCGCTGAATCTGGGCACCGCAGCAACGGTATGTCTCTACGCTAGCGCCAGGGCCCAACGGCGCCTGGGGTGAGCCCGGGCCTTTTATAGCTGGGGCCAATTGCGGGTGTGGCTAGTGAGCCACGTTTTTGGGGGATCTCTTATCGAGCAGGCCGCTGAAGAGCGCTATGACCAGGCCCAGCACCGCCAGCACGGCACCAACGAGGGCAGGTGCGGTGAATCCCCAGCCCCAGGTGATGACGAGCCCACCAGCGAAGGCTCCCAATGCATTGGCCATATTCAATGCTGAATGGTTCAGTGAGGAAGCCAAGGTGGGGGCGCCGGGGGAGACGTCCAGAAGCCGGGTCTGCAGAGATGGGACAAGCATGGACCCTGAGGCGCCAATGACGAAGATCATCAAAAGTGCCATCCACTGGATATGGACCGTGGCCGCGTAGATCACCAGAATAACGGCGATGAAACCCATCATGACGTAGATGCTGCCCATGACGGACCAGTCGGCCATGCGTCCGCCTATGTAGCTGCCAGCAACCATTCCCAGCCCGTACAGGCCAACAATGACGGGAAGGAAACCGGAGTCAAAGCCGGCCACGTCCGTCATGGTGTTGGCCACGTACGTATAAACGGCGAAGAATCCGCCAAAGCCCACAACTCCCACCAGCAGGGTTAGCCATACCTGTCCGCGGCGCAGTGCGCTGAGTTCCTTGCGCAGGCTTGCATCGGGATGAGCCTTTTGCGCCGGAACCAACAAAGCAATGCACACCATGGTGATGACGCCAATGATTCCAACCAGGATGAACAGCCAGCGCCAACCAAATTGTTGGCCCACAAAGGTAGCCAAGGGCACACCGAGAACGTTCGCTACGGATAAGCCCATCATGACCATGGAGATGGCACGCCCGCGCTTGCCGGGAGCAACCAGTGATGCTGCCAAGACAGCGGCTACACCGAAGAAGGCCCCATGGGGAAGGCCCGCAATGAATCGGGTGATGAGCAAAGTGGTGTAATCCTGCGCCATGACGGAGAGCAGATTGCCCACGGTGAAAAGTGCCATCAGGCCCAGAGCCAGTGTTTTTCGCGGCATCTTCGCGCCGATGGCGACCAGCATGGGTGCGCCCACAACTACTCCAAGGGCGTAGGCAGAGATGACGTGTCCGGCTGCTGGCACACTGACGCCCACACCTGCTGCCACGTTGGGCAGCAGGCCCATCATGGCAAATTCGGTGGTGCCGATGCCGAATCCGCCTATGGCCAAGGCCAGAATTGCCCAGGCAATAACGTTGGGGGAAGTGGGTGTGGTGTCACGCCAGGTTTTAAGCAAGGACAAAGACATAGAGACAAACTTTCACAAGGTGGGATCCCGGTTCCGCCGCGGGAAGCGGGAAGCAGGTGCCGGCGCCATAGTGCGCAGCGGCAGGGCCAAGATGATGCTTTGGTCAGTCTAGTTCGCCCTAGACTGAGCTGGTGACTTCAATGAAACAAATCGTAGGTGCCGCCCTCGTGGACTCGCTATCAAATCCCCAACTACTCCTAGCCGCACGCAGGACCGCGCCGCCAGAGTTTGCAGGTATGTGGGAGTTCCCCGGAGGAAAAATTGAGAAAGGTGAGGGCCCAGAAGAAGCTCTTCATCGGGAGCTACGTGAGGAACTGGGCGTTACTGTGACGCTAGGTGCTGAAATAGAGGGCTCGACGCCGGATGGCTGGCCCTTGAACTCGGGCGCAGCCATGCGTGTCTGGCTCGCTGAGTCAATGGAGGGCACCCCCGAACCGCTGGAAGACCATGACGCACTGGTGTGGGTGGATCTGGGAGGGCAGGAGATCTTGGAGTTGCCATGGATTCCTGCCGATCTGCCCATTGTGCATGCCTTGATCGAGTACACGTCCTGAGAACAATTGTTCTCGTGGGTGTTGAAATAGTATTTGGCTGTGCCAGACTGGGTGCTGAAGACCCCAAGGAGGTTGTGCCATGACGAGTGATCACCACGACGAACAAGCCGCCGCAGGTGCCAGCGATGAAACAAAAGAGAAGTTTCGTCAGGCCCTAGAGAATAAGAAGAACCAGCAACACGGCAGCGTGTCTGCTACTGGTGGACCGAAGATCAATGCTTCCCACGGAGCAGCGGCTCACAAGCGCGAATTCCGCCGCAAGAGCGGATAAACCCACGCCCAGAAACACGGGCGGACAAGGTGAGGTAAGAACATTCGTTCAATCGACTCCGTCCGCTCGTGTTTCTGGGGATCTGCCCGTCATATGCGGGCTTTCACGTGGGCCATGGGTTAGGTTGTTAAGCAAATATCAACCATTCAGGAGTGAAAACGTGACTGAGAATAATTCCCCCACACCGCCCGTCGAGCCGACACCTCCGGGCTACAACGCACCGGAAACACCTACGTCCTACCCCCAGCCCGGCTACGGCCAACCCGCCCAGGAACAGCCGTACCAGCAAGCACCCCAGCCCGGCTACAACCAGCCCGGCTACAACCAGCCAGCTGCGCAGCAGCCGTACCAGCAGGCCCCGCAGCAGAACTACAGTCAGCCGGCTCAGCAGCCGTACCAGCAGGGTGCGGTTGATCCTGCCGGAACCGTGGTGCTTAACTACTGGCTCTCCGTGTTCTTTAGCTGGATTCCTGCTCTGATCTTCTTCCTGACGGAAAAGGGCAAGAACGGCCTTTCCGATGAATACCACAAGGCGAACCTGAACTTTTCGATCCTGCGTGGCATCGCCGGAGTCCTGACCTTCATTCCCTACCTCGGGTTTGTCTTTGGGATTATTGGTCTGGGACTGTTCATCATCCACATCATCGCTGCGGTGGAGGCGCCCAAGAAGTTCCGCAACGGGGAAGTTTACAAGTTCCCGTTCAACGTCCAGATCATCAAGTAGGGCGGTAACAAACTGCCCGTGAACTGAGGATGTTCAAAGCGGCACGGGAATTGCGACCCTAGAACAATGTGGGTGCAGGATCGGCAGAGGCGGGGGTCCCTTCGGGGATTCCCGCTTTTTTGCTGCCGCCGCCCTCCCTGGCGTTGGAGTTGCCACGGAAACCGCCCCTGGTGAGTGGCACGGTGGTCTTGTGATCCTTGCCGGTTAGAGCAGGCAGGCTACCGTGCGGATAGCTGGCTTCTTCCTGGCGGGGATCGTGAACAAAGCCTTGGGTGCCAAAGCCGTGGCGTGCCTTGGCCTCATTGACCCTCGATGCCAGCCACTGCCGGTACTCCTTGGGCGCATAGGCGCCGGAACCGTAGAGCCGCTGGTACCGGCCCACCAAGGAAGGGTGTTCGCGGGCCAGCCACCCCATGAACCATTCCCGCGTTCCCGGGCGCAAATAGAGAGCTCCGGCGCTGACTCCGGTTGCCCCTGCGTGGGCCAGGCTGGCAATAAGTGCATCCAAGGCATCCTCGGAGTCGGTCAGCCAGGGCAAGATCGGCATGGCCATGACCCCGCAGGGCAGGCCAGCATCTCGCAGCTTGCTAATCAGGGACAGCCGAGCCTTGGGGGAGGGTGTGCCTGGTTCAAGTGTCTGAGCCAGTTCCTCATCCAGCAAAGCCAGCGAGATGCCCATACCCACGTTGACGTCGCGTCCTGCTGCGCGCAACAAGGGCAGATCGCGCGCTAACAGCGTGCCTTTGGTAAGAATGGAAAACGGGGTGCCGGAGTCGGCGAGGGCACCAATGATGCCGGGCATGAGCTTGTACCGTCCTTCCGCCCGCTGGTAGGGATCGGTGTTGGTGCCAAGGGCCACATGGTGGTGCTGCCAGGAAGGCTTGAATAGTTCCTTGCGAAGCACATCCGCAACATTGACCTTCACCACCACTTGGGAGTCAAAGTCCGTGCCGGCATCGAAGTCCAGATACGTGTGGCTTTTGCGGGCAAAACAATAAACACAGGCGTGGGAGCATCCCCGGTATGGATTGACAGTCCATTCAAAGGGCATGGTGGAACTGGGAGGAACCTTGTTCAGGGCCGTTTTAGAAAGCACCTCATGGAAGGTGATGCCAGCAAATTCCGGGGTGGCAACGCTTTGGATTAGCCCGGCCATCGGCAGCAGAGGTGCTTGAAATCCGGGCGGCTTCACCTGCTCAGCTGTTCCCGGAATGGGCTGAAGGGACGCAAATAAGGGTTCATTGAGTTGTTGAGCCATCCACCGCATATAGAAATTAGAACATATATTCTAATTTGATTCAATGGGTGAAAAGCTTGAATTTGGTTACCCGCAGGTAGTTATGTGGCGTAAATCACTTATTGTGAGGATAGGGTGGAGCCATGGGGCAAGGAAGCCCCGCCCACTTGGCGCGGAGCAGCGGTCATGGCCGGTTCTTTCGCTGCTCGGTAGCCCAGAACCAAGGAGCCTTCATGACGAACCTAGCCACCATTGTTGGGGCATCTGCTCAGCGAAACCCAGCCGGAGTTGCCATCAAGATGGACGATATTGAGCTCACCTTCGCTGCTTTGGAAGTTCTCAGCTCCAAGGTTGCCGGGCTGTTGGCTGCACGTGGGGTCAAACCGGGTGACAGGGTGGCCTTAATAGCGCCCAACATTCCCCAGATGCCTCCCATCTACTTCGGAATCCTGCGGTACGGGGCCATTGTGGTGCCACTAAATCCGCTGCTGAAGTCCCGCGAGGTGGCCTACCACCTGAAGGACTCCGGGGCCACCTTGGCCTTCGCGTGGGATGGTGTGATGGCGGAAGTGGTGCCGGGGGCGCAGGAATCCGGTACGGAGGTCATTGCTGTCGACGCCGATTTTATGGCGTTACTGGCCGGGGCTGAGCCGATCCCTGAGGTGGCCCTTGCACAGAAGGACGACACCGCTGTAATCCTCTATACCTCCGGCACCACGGGCCGGCCCAAGGGTGCGGAGCTGACACACGAGAATCTGCGCAGTAACGCTGAGGTCTCCGTCAGCCTCTTCAACAGCCAGCCCGGTGATGTCATCTTTGGCGGCCTGCCCTTCTTCCACATCTTCGGGCAGACGTGCGCCCTGAACTCGGCCGTGATGGCAGGTGCCACCGTGACCATCTTGCCCAGGTTCGATCCTCTCAAGGCGTTGGAGATCATTCAGCGCGACAAGGTGACCATTTTTGAAGGCGTCCCCACCATGTACATCGCGCTGCTGCGTGCCCCTGGCCGGGAAAATTATGACCTCTCCACCCTGCGCCTTGCCGCATCAGGGGGCTCACCCTTGCCGCTGGAGGTGCTTCATGAATTCGAGACGGTCTTTGGGGCCACCATGCTAGAAGGCTACGGACTCTCGGAGACTTCTCCCGTGGTCACCTTCAACCAGCTCGACGGGATCCGCAAGCCAGGCTCTATTGGTCAGCCGGTTGCCGGTGCGCAATTGCGGGTACTTGACGATGCTGGCAACGATGTTGAGCCCGGTGCCGTGGGTGAAATTGCTGTGGCCGGGCCCTATGTCATGAAGGGGTATTGGAATAACCCCGAGGCGACGGCCCAGGCTATCCCTGACGGCTGGTTCCGCACGGGTGACTTAGGCCGGATGGATGAGGATGGCGTGTACTTCATTGTTGATCGCAAGAAGGACATGATCCTCCGTGGTGGCTACAACATCTACCCGCGTGAAATTGAAGAGGTCCTCTACGAACACCCCGCAGTGGCCGAGGCTGCCGTAGTGGGAATGCCCGACGACGTCCACGGCGAGGAAGTCTGTGCCGCGGTGTCGCTGAAGCCCGGAGCTGTTGGCGCCGAGGATCCAGAGGCCCTCGCAGCCGAGATTGTGGAGTTCGTCAAGGCCAGGGTGGCCGCCTACAAGTTCCCGCGCAGGGTCATCATCATGGATACCCTGCCTAAAGGGCCCACGGGCAAGATCCTCAAACGCGAAATCAGTGTTTCCTAACATGCGAAGCCGCTGATTGACGGTTGTGTGCCGCTGATTGAGCTTGCCGAGATCTTGGTTTCGGCAGGCTCAATCAGCGGGGAACAGACTTAGTTCAGTTCCCAGGTGACCTGCACTGAGAGAGAGAGGCTGCTTTGCCCCGGTTCAATGGGCATCGAGGCATCGGCGGACATAAGCGCCCGGGCCATCATGGGCCGGGGGGCGCTATCGCGCACCGAACCCTCAATGACTTCCGTGACGGCACCTAGCGAGCGTCCAGCCAGGCCCGCATAGTTCTCAGCCGCCCGGACTGCATCCGCCCATGCGGCTGCTCGAGCGGTGTCCTGAGCGGCTGCCGGATCGGACAGGACTGGGGTGAGCCCGTTGAGGCGGACATTGTTGTTACCGGTATCAACCACCGCAGCAATAACCTCGCCGGGACTCTGGTCATAACGCAGTGCCACTGTGAGCGTGCTTGAGACTGTGTAGCCGGTCACGATGGTTCCGGTGCCATCCTCCCAACGGGTATTGGCCGCAACGTTGAGGGAGGAGGAGCTGATGGCCTCGCGGGCCACTGTGAGGGCTTGCAGTTTGGTGTTGACAGCCGTCATGGCCTCGCCAGCATGGGAGTATGCTGCACGCACGGTGGGGGCGGAAGCTTCAATACCGATGTTGATGTTGAACTGGTCCGGTGCAGCATGGGCCGAACCATGGCCCGTGACGGTAATGCAGTGGAAGGAATCTGTCATGGTCGGTTCTCTTTCGGTGGTGTACTCCGGCGGTGGGGGCGGGAGGTTCTCTTGAGGCGGTTGAAAATTATTGGCATCCGGGCAATCGTGGGCAGTTCGCGGTAGCCGCCCAGTGCCAACCCGGCATTGCGCTCAAAGAAGTTCCTGCTGCCGGGGTCTCCCGTGCGCCACCACGACCAGGCTGCGCAGGAAAAATAGAGCGGTAAAAACGGCAGGCCTAAACACCAGGCGTACTGGGTGGCATGGCCGGCTTCGTGGTCGAGCAGATCGGGGCGGGAATCAATGAAGGCACGGTCTGCGCGGTAGAAGATGACGTTGCCCACTGTGAACGCCCCGGCCAGCGGCAGCCTCGGGGTGTAGTTGGTGCCAAGGATCAGCCCGTGCGGGCCGGGCTCTACCGGGGTCCGGCTCAGCGTCGCCAGCAGCAAACCGGCTGCCGTGGACAGGTTCACGGCATTGGCAAGCGCCCGCAGTCGTTCAGCGCGGGTTACCGTGGTGACAGGAGTCAGCGGGCCCACCGTGTTCACGGGGCGGCTTCCGGGGAGGGTACGCTGCGTGATTCGGAAACTGTGAGCGCCTGCAACGCCTTGGCCGTGTCTGGCTTGGTGTGTTCGCACGAGTCAAGGGGCCACTGGATGTTGACGGCCTGGACCTCGGCGTTGACCAACCAGATCGCAGGCGGAAGCTCTGCGTAGTCCAGGCAGCTGACCGGCCCGCCGCGCTCGCTAGGCTGCGCCAGTGCCGCAAGCAGAGGCGCAAAGTCGCCGCTGAGGTGATCCTCCTCCACCACGCGGCTGCCGGGGTCGGACGTACAGCGGGCCACGCCAACCGTGGTGAAGCCCTCCGGGATGCTGCCCTTGTGCAGCGATGACGGCGACGCTGCTTCCGGCTCCCACCACCCCGCCGTGGAGCAGTCCACGGCTGGCTGAATCGCAGCAGGTTCCGGGGTGTACTCGAGGGGGGAGGCCCCTACGGCGGAGCACCCGCCCAACACCAGAGCAAAGAACCCCAGCGCGAGGCAGCCCGGCGCAAGGCAGGCCAGCCGCGCACGGCGGAAGGCCGGCGTCGTACTTCTGCGCAGAGGGATGCCCATGGCGCCAGCGTAGCAAGCGGGGAGGGAGAAAGGGCGAGAAAGTTCTAACGAGTTGGATTCAAAACAGGGCTGCCCCGTCAACTAGACTGGTACGGGCGGGATGAGCCACCCCGCCGGTTACTCGCACACAAGCTTAGGTAAAAACTGTAGATGTCGAAGATGCCCCACGAGACGGCTGAGATGCCCGAACCAACCACAGAGACCATTGCGGTCCCGGACCCGCTGGACGAAGCCGCCATTGGAACAGCCGTCGAGAACGCGCTCGGCGCCATTGCTGCCGCCGCGACGCTAGATGAGTTGAAGACCGCACGGCTGGCGCACACCGGTGAGAAATCACCGCTGAGCCTGGCCAACCGTGAAATTGGCGGGCTCGCCAAGGAATTCAAGGCCGCCGCCGGCAAGCTCATGGGCGGATCGCGTGGACGTGTTGCCAAGGCGCTCGCAGCCCGCACCGAGGTGCTCGAGGCCGAGGACGCCGCCCGGATCCTCCTCGAGGAAACCGTTGATGTCACGGCTGCCCCGCGCCGCCGCCGCGCTGGTGCCCGCCACCCGCTCTCTACCCTCCAGGACCGCGTCTGCGACATCTTCGTGGGCATGGGCTGGGAAATTGCCGAAGGCCCGGAGCTGGAGTCGGAATGGTTCAACTTTGACGCCCTGAACTTCGCCCCGGACCACCCGGCCCGCGAAATGCAGGACACCTTCTTCGTGGAACCTCCCGAAGCCCACCTGCTGCTGCGCACCCACACCTCACCGGTGCAGGTCCGTTCCATGCTTGAACGTGAACTGCCCGTATACGTGCTGTGCCCCGGCAAGGTGTTCCGCACCGATGAACTCGACGCCACGCACACCCCCGTGTTCCACCAGTTCGAGGGCTTGGCCATCGATAAGGACCTGTCCATGGCAGATCTGGTGGGCACGCTGGAGCACTTCACCCGGCAGATGTTCGGCGACGAGGCAAAGGTGCGCATCCGCCCCAACTTCTTCCCCTTCACCGAGCCCTCCGCGGAGCTGGACATCTGGCACCCGGGCGCCAAGGGTGGCCCGCGCTGGATCGAATGGGGCGGCTGCGGCATGGTCAACCCGAACGTGCTCCGCGCGGCCGGCATTGACCCGGACGAATATTCAGGATTTGCCTTCGGCATGGGCATCGAACGGGCGTTGATGTTCCGCAACGAAGTGTCCGATATGCACGACATGATCGAGGGCGACGTACGATTCAGCGAACACTTTGGGATGGAGATCTAAGACAAGTGCGAATTCCACTGACTTGGCTGCGCGAGTATGCGCAGGTGCCGGCAACAGCAACTGCCGAAGACGTCATGACTGACCTTGTCAAGGTTGGCTTTGAAGAAGAGGACGTGCACCGTCCCCTGGATGAAATCAGCGGCCCCATTGTGGTGGGCCAGGTTCTATCCAAGGAGCCCGAGGCGCAGTCCAACGGCAAAACCATCAACTGGTGCTCCGTCCGTGTGGTACCCGAAGGTACCGCCCAGACCCTGGACATTGAGGGCATCGACCCCTCCGGTGTGCAAGGCATTGTGTGCGGTGCACACAACTTCGAGGTGGGGGACAAGGTTGTGGTGACCCTGCCCGGCGCCGTGCTGCCCGGAGACTTCCGCATCTCCCCGCGCAAGACCTACGGTCACGTCTCGGCCGGGATGATCGCCTCCGTGCGTGAGCTCGGCATTGGTGATGACCATGACGGGATCCTGGTGCTCTCCACCTTGGGCCTTGACCCGGAACTGGGCACTGACGCATTGGCGCTGCTGGGTCTGGATGACGAAGCCGCCGAAATCAACGTCACCCCGGACCGTGGCTACGCGTTCAGCATCCGCGGCGTGGCCCGTGAATACGCGCACGCCACGGACAGTGTGTTCACGGACCCGGCATCGCTGGTTTCCGTGAGCCCCGCCACCGGTGACGGACACGGGGTTGTCCTTGCCGATCAGGCCCCCATCTACGGCAAGGACGGCTGCGACCGCTTTGTGGCCCGCACCGTGAGCGGCATCAATGCTTCAGCGCCGGTTCCGACCTGGATGTCCTCACGCCTGCGCCTGGCCGGGATCCGCTCCATCTCCTTGGCCGTGGACATCTCCAACTACGTCATGCTCGAGCTGGGCCAGCCGTTGCACTTCTACGACGCCGACAAACTCGCCGGTGACATTGTGGTGCGCCGTGCCGCCGCTGGAGAAACCCTGAAAACCCTCGACGGGAAGGTCCGCAAGCTCGATACCGAGGACCTCCTGATCACTGATTCCTCTGGCCCCATCGGCATTGCCGGGGTCATGGGCGGGGCCTCCACCGAGGTCACCTCCGCCACCGTGAACGTGCTTGTTGAGGCTGCACACTTCGAAGAAATCACGATTGCCCGCTCGCGCCGCCGCCACAAGCTGCCCTCCGAAGCGTCCAAGCGCTTCGAGCGCGGCGTGGACACCCAGATTGCCGACGTCGCAGCCCAGCGCGCCGTGAACCTGCTGGTCGAACTGGCCGGCGGCACGGAGGAAACCACGGCCACCGACGCCGGTTCCGTTGTGCCGGCGCCTCCCGTGTTCCTGCCGTCCGGCTTCACATCGGGCCGCATCGGCATGGAGTTCACCCAGGCCCAAGTCATGGGATCACTGACGGATCTGGGTGCGCGCGTTGAGAAGGTCGACGGCGGGTACTCCGTGACAGCCCCGAGCTGGCGTTATGACTTGGTCACCAAGGAGGACCTGACGGAAGAGGTGGCCCGCCTAGTGGGTTATGACCTCATCCCGTCCACCCTTCCCACGGCACCTCCGGGCCGCGGCTACTCACGCGCCCAGCAGCAGCGCCGCCGCGTGGTCCAGGCCCTGGCCGACTCCGGCCTGACAGAGATTTTGGCCTACCCGTTCGTGTCCAAGGTTTCCAATGACACCTTCGGTGTTGCCGAGGCCGGGGCGCCCCTTGCGGCCATCAAGCTGGCGAACCCGCTGAGCGAGGAGTTCGGCTTCCTGCGCACCTCCGTGCTGCCGGGTCTGATTGAGATTGCCAAGCGTAACCACTCACGCGGCTTCCATGACCTGGCTCTGTTCGAGTCCGGTTTGGTGTTCCTGCCGGGTGCCGAGATGGGTACCGCCTCGATCCCGCCGCTGGGTGCCAAGCCCTCCGACGAGGTCCTTGACGCGCTGTACGACGGCATCCCGTACCAGCCGCTCACCATTGCGGCCGTATTCACGGGCAAGGACACCCCGGCAGCCCCGGCCCACACCCCGCGTGCCTGGGACTGGGCTGATGCGATTGACGCGGCCCACCTCGTGGCTGACGTTGTCGGTGTTGATTTGGTGGTCGAGCAGGGCTCGCACCAGGCATTCCATCCGGGACGTGCTGCCGTGCTGAAGCTGCGCAGTGGCGAAGTTGTTGGCCACGCTGGCGAACTGCACCCGAAGCTGCTGGCTGAACTGAACATGCCCGCCCGCTCGGTGGCCATGGAAATCAATGCCGACAAGGTATTTGCCGAAGCTGCGGATGTCATTGTGGCCAAGCCGATCTCCACGTTCCCGCTCGCCACCCAGGACGTTGCTCTTGTGGTTCCTGCGCAGATTCCGGCACAGACTGTGCTCGAAACTCTGCGTGAAGGCGCCGGCGAGCTACTGGAGGATGTGGCCCTGTTCGATGAATACCAAGGCAAGGGCATTCCGGAGGGCCACAAATCGCTGGCCTTCGGTCTGCGTTTCCGTGCCACGGACCGCACCCTGACCGCCGATGAGGCCTCGGCTGCCCGCGCCTCGGCCGTAGAACTGGCCGCAGAACGGTTCGGCGCCACGCAGCGCTAGTCCCCACGGCCTCCCGTAGTCGGCTCGCAAGCGAGCCGACTACGGGCCCCTCGGCCTCGTGGGCCCAGCGTGGGCTCAGCGTGGGCCCATCGTGGGCCCAGTGTGGGCCCAGTGTGGGCGCACACCTGAAGGGCCTTGGCGGGTCTAACCAGCAAGGCTTGGTTGAACCCGCCGGGGCCTCTTGATGTTTGGGTGCTCTTCTAGCGACGTCTTTGGGTGACCTTGCCGTGTCCGGGACAAACCCAGTCAACATCTACTGTTGTCAACTGTTGGCGTGTTACCCGCGCCTGTTGACTGTCAGTATTGAGCGCGTGCATGAAGTCCCGCAGCGTGCCGTCAGCGTTGACTCTGGCACTGTCCCCGCACAAAAGCGTCCGTTCCCAGACAAAAGCGAAATGCCCCGGTGTGTGCCCTGGTGTAGGAACTGCCGCAATTGTGGCGGGGAATCCGGGGTCCTTATCGATGTACGCGGTGTCCTCAGGGATTTTGGGCCGGAAAAGTGAAGACGTGATGCGCCGCACGAAAGTCCCCGCAGGCCGGCGCCCGGTGAGGATGTCGGCGTCGGCCTGACCGATCCACAGCGTCGCTCCGGTCTCTGTTGCTAGTGCCTGAGCTGCGCCGGCATGGTCAAGATCGTAGTGGGTCAAGAGAATGTGTTCCACGGACCCTAGGATGCCAGCGGTTGCCAACTCCGTGATGACGGCCTTGGCCCCGAACCACATACCCGGATCCACCACGGCGTAGCTGTTTTCCAGCGGAATCACGTAACCATTCGCGCCGAATGATCCCTGCAATTGCAGGGCACCACATTTAAGCTCTCTCATAGGAGAACAATCCCATATGTTGGCCAATTTGGCACTGGCTAACTCCGCTTTTTTGCTGTTCGCATTGTTCTAGTAGAATTACTAACATGTTGTTCCGTGTCGATGCTTCTTCAGCACTGTCCCTCGCAGATCAGATTGCCATTCAGGTGCGCTCTGGTGTGGTTGATGGATCTTTAGCGCCAGGGGAGCGGCTGCCGCCTGCGCGGGATCTTGGTGCCGCATTGCAGATCAATATGCACACGGTGCTGCGGGCCTACAAAGCGCTCAGGGATGAAGGCGTCATTGAAATGCGCCAAGGCAGGGGAGCCTACGTGCGCCACGACGCCGGCCCCGGACTTGTCCGCCTCACGGAATTGGCACAACAACTAGTAGGAGAAGCGCGCAAGCTGGGAATGTCCCAGCAGGACATTGTGCGATTGATTGGGGGAGTTGCAAAAGCATGACAAAGGTACAGCAAAGGACCAGCGCCACGCGGCGGATCGGTGCAGCCATTGCGGGGGTGCTGCCGCTGGCCGTCGTCGGCATGACGTGGTTCGCATGGCAGGATAAACTACCGGGTGACCTTGCCTCACACTGGTCCGGAACCGGCAGACCTGATGATTTCATGAGCACCGGGACAGCCTTGACCGCAGGACTGTCGCTGACGGGCATTCCCGCCATCATTGGACTTGTCGCAGCCTTCATCAGCACCCTACGCCCGGCAGTTTTGCGCGGAATATTGGGATTTGCGGGGATGCTCTCGGGCATGGGTGCGTCCACTTGGCTCGTCTCCGCCGGCTTAACTCTGCGCGCCGGCAGCGCCGAAGATGCGGTCCTGGGCTGGTGGTTGGCCGCAGTCATGGGCTCTTTCTTGTTCGGGGCAGTCCCCTATTTCATAGCGCCCAAGCCGAAGTTCACCACCGGAAAATTCGAGCACCGGATGCCGCTGGGGGAGCAGGAAACCGGGGCGTGGTCGCGCACCATCACCTCGAAAATGCTGCTCTGGATGCCCGTTGCACTGCTTGGTCTCACCGGCCTGATCTACATTCCGGACTTGCTGAACGATGAGTTCTCCGCCGTGTGGATTGGTGGCGCCACCATGTTGCTCAGCACAGTCATCGTCGCCATGATCGCCCACTTGCAGGTGACCGTGGACTGGCGCGGGCTGCGCATCGTCTCCACCCTGGGCCGGATCCCGCTCAAGCGCATCCCCCTCGAGAACATTGCCTCCGTCGAGGTCACCGAGATTCGCCCCTCCGAATGGGGTGGCTGGGGTTACCGTGTCATGCCCGGCCGCTCGGCGGTCGTCATGGGTGCCGGCCCTAGTCTCATTGTCACCACCACGGCGGGTAAGCAGTTCGCCGTCACTGTACCGGACCCTGACAGCGCCGCCAGCTTGTTGCTTGCCCTGCGGGATCGGAAGCACGACGGCGGAGCCCACGCCAGTGCCACCGAACAGCGAGCCTGAAGCTGGGCCAAGCTGACGGGGCAATTGGGTGTCCCTGCAGCCGTGTAGCAGCCGTTTCAAGGTGGCGCCACTGTGACGTGACTGACAAGAAACGTTTTGCCGGAGCATGGATTTGTGGACCGCGATGGATAGTCTTACTTCTAGGCTCCGTTGCGTAGCTCCGTTGGGTAGTTCCGGTGACGGAATATTCGGGGCGAGCCTCGCTCCCAACGCTTTGAAAGGGCAGGAACCACGCCATGGCACTCTTTAGCCGCCCGCAACCGGGTACTTTGCCAACCACCTTGAAACTTCTCGTGGCACTCTTGGTCCCCTCGGCCCTTGTCAGCATCCTTGCAGGCCCGTCAGCGGGCATGGGATTTGGCATTGCCATGGGACTCGGCATGGCTGTTTCACCCATTAGTAAACCCCGGCAGACAGTAGTTCTGGTCCTGATCGGAGCCGTCCTTGGTGCGCTTGCCTCCTACGCGGTGGACACCCCCTGGGCCATTGCTGTGCTGCTTTTTGTTGCGGCCATTCTCTCGGCGCTCACCAATCAACGATCAGCCGGGTTGCTCTCGCTGGCGCCCATCCTGGTGATCCTCTTTGGTCCTGGCCCCATCAATCTCGTGTGGTGGCAGGCGGCCGTTTGGATCGTGATCGGAGGCGCCGTTGGTGCACTCATCACCAAGTTACTCAAGTTCCAGGCTCCCGTTCAACCGGTGGCCAGGGCTGTCGCTTGGGAGCACGGGATTGTGGTTGGCCTGCTCTGTGCAGCGGCCATGTACTGGACATTGTCCAATAACATTCCCCACGGCTACTGGATCGCTGTCACCGTACTGATGGCCCTGCGTCCGCTACCAAACCAGCGCCGTGACACCCTGAACGGGCGAATTCTGGGAACCCTGCTGGGAGCTGTTTTTGCGCTGCTGGTGGTCATCTTCCTGCCGCTCTGGGCCGGGGTCATTGTTGCTGTGCTCTGCCTGTTCGTCATGGTTTGGTACACCATGGGCGGTGCTTATCTAATGCAGACCCTGGCACTGACGCCCATGCTGCTCATTTTCGCTTCCCTCGGTGATGCCGAGCGGGGCGTGGAACTCACCCTTGAGCGGGTGATGTACACGGTGGTCGGTTTTGTGGTTGCCGTGCTGATTGCCCTGTTGCTGCGACGGTGGGAATCCCGCCGGGAGGAACGTCAGGCCGGCATGGTCTGACGTTCCTCCCAGATTCGCGAGGTGTGGTCCAAGGACTGCCATCGGGCAGAGTTTAGGGCTCCAAGATGACCTTGCCGGTGGTGAGCCGGCCCTGCAACGCCGTGTGCGAGGCGCCAGCCTCGGCCAGCGGGAAGCGGGCGCCGATCCGGGCCACCAGTTTCCCTGAAGCGGCTGCATTGAAAACCTCTGTGGAACGCCACAGCCGCTCCTGTGCGTTGAGCAGGTAATCGCCCAGCTTGGGCCGGACCACCGTCAGGGAGCCGCCGGCATTTAGTCGCTGCAAATCAAAGGCCGGCACCTGCCCGGACGCGCCGCCAAACAACACCAGCGTCCCCCGGGTGCGCAGCGACGCAAGGGAACCGTCGAAGGTGTCTTTCCCAACGCCGTCGTACACCACGTCCACGCCCACACCATCGGTAAGCTCACGCACCTTAGCGGCGAAATCGTCGTAGCCCAGCACCTCGTCGGCGCCGGCCACGCGGGAAAGCTCTTCCTTCTCCTCCGTGGACACCGTGGTGATGACGCGAGCGCCACGGTCCTTCAAAAGCTGGGTCAGCAACAAGCCCACTCCGCCGGCGCCGGCATGCAGCAGGACGGTCTCGCCAGGCTCCACATGGTAGGTGGAATTCATCAGGTAATGTGCCGTCATGCCTTGCAGGGGGAGTGCCGCGGCAACGTCCAGGGGCACGCTGGAGGGTACTGGCAAGCTCACCTCGGCCGGGAAGATCGCATACTCGGCGTAACAGCCGCTCCCTTCAGCCGTGGCAACGCGATCGCCCACTTCATAGGATCTGACGCCGGGCCCAACGGCAACTACCGTGCCAGCGGCCTCGGCTCCCGGGGTGAAAGGGAATGGGACGGGATAGATGCCTTCGCGCTGGTAACTCTCAATGAAGTTCACGCCCACGGCGGCAATCTTGACCAAAAGCTCACCCGGGCCGGGAACGGGCATGGGCACTGCCGCGAGTTGCAAAACCTCGGGACCACCCGGGGCTTTGGCGAGAATTGCCTGGCACTGATCTGTCATGGTGAACTCCACATCATTGGTTCCGGTACAAAATTTTCGGGCATGCCCTTCAGATCATCATAGGACGGACCGAGGTGCAAAAAATGAAAGCCATGCATAAATATCGGTAACACTGAATATTTCTGCTGTATAGTCGACGTATGACAATCTCAGTAGCAGTCTCCGGTGCCAGCGGATATGCCGGGGGGGAGGTGTTGCGCCTTCTGGCCAGCCACCCGAACGTAACCATCGGCGCCATCACGGCCCACAGCAACGCTGGAGAGCGCCTCGGTGCTCTGGCACCGAATCTGCATGCCTTGGCCAACCGCGTCCTGGTGGACACCACCGTGGAGAACCTTTCCGGGCACGACGTCGTTTTCCTGGCACTGCCGCACGGCGCATCCGCGGCTATTGCAGCCCAGCTCTCACCGGACACTTTGGTGATTGACGCCGGCGCCGATCACCGCCTGGAGGATTCCGCCGCGTGGGAAAAGTTCTACGGTTCCGAACACGCCGGCACGTGGCCCTACGGCTTACCTGAACTGCCCGGACACCGGGAACGGCTCAAGGGCGCCAAGCGCATCGCCGTCCCTGGGTGCTACCCCACCAGTTCGCTGCTGGCCCTCATGCCCGGCTTCGCCGCTGGCGCTCTGATGCCTGATGATGTGGTGATTGTTGCAGCCTCAGGCACCTCCGGGGCGGGCAAAGCCGCCAAGGTCAATCTGATTGGCTCCGAGGTCATGGGGTCCATGAGTCCCTACGGCGTGGGTGGACTGCACCGCCACACCCCGGAAATTGAGCAGGGCCTCTCCAACGCTTCAGGACTGGATGTGCAGGTTTCCTTCACACCCACCCTGGCGCCCATGAGCCGCGGCATCCTCACCACGGCCACGGCGAAGGTGTCCGCCGAATTTGCTGCGCTGGAAAACCCCGAAGCGGTGTTGCGGGAAATCTGGGAAAAGGCCTACGCGGACGAGCCCTTTGTCCATGTTTTGCCGGCAGGCCAGTGGCCCGTCACCAAGTCCGTGCAGGGCTCCAACTACGCAGCCATTCAAATCGCCTACGATTCCCACGTGAACCGTGTGGTTGTGTGCGCCGCCATCGATAACCTCACCAAGGGCACCGCTGGCGGAGCTGTCCAATCCATGAATATTGCCCTCGGCCTGCCCGAGACAACAGGCTTGACCTTCCAAGGAGTAGCACCATGAGTGTGACAACCCCGCTAGGCTTCCGTGCTTCAGGCGTCACTGCCGGGCTGAAGGTATCCGGCAAACCGGATCTGGCCCTCGTTATTAACGATGGCCCCGAACACGCGGCCGCCGCCGTGTTCACCAGCAACCGTGTGGCTGCTGCGCCCATCCACTGGTCCCGCCAGGTCCTCAGCGATGGCCGCGTTGACGCGGTTGTGCTGAACTCTGGCGGAGCCAATGCCTGCACCGGTCCCGAGGGCTTCCACAACACGCACGCCACAGCCGAGAAAGTTGCGGCCGTGCTGGGACTCTCCGCCACGGATATTGCCGTGGCCTCCACGGGCCTGATTGGCGAGCAGCTGCCCATGGAAAAAATACTCCCCGGTGTTGAGGCTGCCGCCGCTGCCTTGACGGAGCACGGCGGAGCTGATGCAGCAACCGCGATCATGACCACCGACACCGTCAACAAGCAGGCGTCCTGGACCTCCGCGGCCAATGCTGAAGGTGTGAGCTACAGCATTGGTGGCATGGCCAAGGGTGCCGGCATGCTGGCTCCCGGTCTGGCCACCATGCTGGTGGTCATCACCACCGACGCGGTTGTGGAAGCTGAAGGCCTGGACGCGGCACTGCACGACGCCGTCCGCGTCACCTTCAACCGGGCCGACTCCGATGGATGCATGTCCACCAACGACACCGTCCTGCTCATGTCCTCCGGCGCGTCCGAAGCATTCCCTGACATGGCAGAATTCACGGCAGGCCTTACCGAAGTGTGCGCCACCCTGGCCCGCGCCCTGATTGCTGACGCCGAGGGCGCTAGCCACGACATTGCCATCACCACAGTGAACGCGGAGAGCGAACGCGACGCCGAAGTAGTCTCACGCTCTGTGGCCCGTTCCAACCTGTTCAAGGCGGCCATCTTCGGCAACGACCCCAACTGGGGGCGCGTGCTGGCTTCCGTGGGCACCACCGATGCCGTCTTTGACCCGGATCAACTCAACGTGAGCATCAACGGCGTGCAGATCTGCCGCAACGGAGGAATTGGTGACTCCCGTGACTTGGTAGATCTGGCACCGCGTGAAGTCGCCGTAGAGATTGACCTCAACGCCGGCGATGCCACCGCCACGATCTGGACTAACGATCTCACGCACGCCTACGTCGAAGAAAACAGCGCGTACTCCTCGTAACTGGTGCGCCGCCGAGCCCTTGTTGCGGCCGGCTGGCTGTGGTTGGCTTCGGCGGCGTTGCGAGAGTTGAAAGTGCCAGATGACGAGCCGGATGGTGGCGGTGGCCCCGGAGCGGGGATGGATTTTGCAGGCGAGGTCACGAGCAGCAAAATCTTACTGCCCGCGAGGGGCTGCCGCCACCAGGAGGTGGCCCGCAGTGATGTACACAAACGCAGAAGAAGGACTTTCATGATGACGTCGGTGGAAACCGCACAGGATAAGGCTGGCACGCTGATTGAGGCGTTGCCGTGGATTCAGCAATTTGCGGGCACGGTAGTGGTGGTCAAATACGGCGGAAACGCCATGATCAACGATGAGCTGCGCCGGGCCTTCGCCGAGGACATTGTCTTCATGCACCATGTGGGCATCAAGCCCGTGGTGGTCCATGGCGGCGGGCCGCAAATCAACGCCATGCTCAAGCGTCTGGACATCAAGAGCGAATTCAAGGGCGGGTTGCGCGTCACCACGCCGGAGGCCATGGACGTGGTCCGCATGGTCTTGACCGGCCAGGTGGGCCGTGAACTGGTGGGCCTGATCAACGAACATGGGCCGTACGCCGTGGGGCTCTCCGGCGAGGATGGCGCACTGCTCCAGGCCGAACGTACCGGCACCATTGTTGACGGGCTACCCGTGGACCTTGGTTTGGTGGGCGAGGTGGTGGGGGTGAATCCTGGTGCCATTCTTGACTTGCTGGAGGCCGGGCGGATTCCGGTGATCTCCACCGTGGCTCCCGAGGTGGGGGATGCCTCCACAGTACTGAACGTCAACGCCGATACCGCTGCTGCAGCCCTGGCTGTGGCGTTGGAAGCCTCCCGCTTGGTGATTCTGACCGATGTGGAAGGTCTCTACGCCAACTGGCCGGATAAGTCCTCGCTGCTCAGTGAACTCAGTGCTGGTGCCCTGCGCCAGATGCTGCCCAGTCTGGAAGCAGGCATGATCCCGAAGATGGGTGCCTGCCTTGCCGCGGTGGATGGCGGTGTGGCCCGTGCAGCTGTTGTTGACGGACGCAGCGCCCACTCGGTGCTGCTGGAATTGATGACTTTTGAGGGCAACGGGACCCAAATTTTTCCCGATGAGGATGAGAAGTGATGACTGAAGAAAACGCAGGCACCGAGCCCGGCAACGCAACCGACCTGTCCAACGCCAATGCCGCAGCCGTCACCGGAACCGGCACTGGTGAGCAGTGGCTGGCCCGTTACAAGGATTCTTTGATGGGTGTCTTTGGCAGCCCGCAGCGTGTCCTGGTGCGTGGCGCCGGCGCGCTGGTCTGGGATGCCGATGGTAAGGAGTACCTGGACCTGCTCGGCGGCATTGCCGTGAACGCGCTAGGCCACGCCCACCCGTTTGTGACCTCCGTGATTGCCAGCCAACTCGCCACTTTGGGCCATGTCTCAAATTTCTTCACAAGCCCCACCCAGATTGCCTTGGCTGAAAAGCTGCTGGAATTGAGCGCAGCCCCGGCCGGTTCGAAGGTGTTTTTTGCCAACTCCGGGACCGAGGCCAACGAGGCCGCTTTCAAGCTGGCCCGCTCCCACGGCGGTAAGGCGCGCCCCACCATCTTGGCCCTGGAAGGCGGCTTCCACGGCCGCACCATGGGCGCCTTGGCCATGACGGCCAAAACCGCGTACCGGGAACCGTTCGAGCCCATGCCGGCCGGTGTGCGCCACCTGCCCTTCAATGACATTGACGCACTCCGCGCAGCACTGGATGACACCGTTGCTGCACTTGTCATCGAACCCATCCAGGGTGAGGCCGGCGTACGCCCCCTCTCCGTCGAATATTTGCAGGCCGCCCGCGAACTGACCCGCGAGCACGGGGCCCTGCTGATCATGGACGAGGTCCAAACAGGCATTGGCCGCACCGGCAACTGGTTCGCCAGCATCGCAGCCGGCACCACCCCGGACGCCATGACCCTGGCCAAGGGCTTGGGCGGCGGCTTCCCGATCGGCGCCATCATCACCTTCGGCGAAGGCCCCTCACAGCTGCTCAATGCCGGCCAGCACGGCACCACCTTCGGAGGCAACCCCGTGGCCACGGCCGCGGCGCTGGCCACCTTGCATGTGCTGGAAACCCAGAACGTGCTGGCCAATGTCAACGCCGTGAGCGAGCTTTTTGCCACCGGCCTGGCCAAGACCAGCGGCGTCACCGAGGTGCGCGCCTTCGGTCTCCTGATTGGCTTCGACCTTAGCGATGACATTGCCACCGAGGTAGTCTCCGCCGCGCTGGATGCCGGCTTCATCATCAACGCACCCCGCCCCAACACCATCCGCCTGGCCCCGCCCTTGAACCTGACCGTTGAGCAGGCACAGTCATTCCTGACAGCCTTGCCGGCATTGATCACCACGGCCACCGCCGCAAAACTTATGGAAAAGAGCTTTTAGATGACACGCCACTTTCTGGTAGACACCGATCTGAGCCCCGCTGAACAAGCCGAGGTGCTGGAGCTGGCCGCACAGTTGAAGAAGGCACCGTACTCCAAAAACACCTTTGCCGGTGACGGTTCGGGCTCTCAAACCGTGGCCGTCATTTTTGACAAAACCTCCACGCGGACCCGTATCTCCTTTGCCGCAGGCGTAGCCGCCCTAGGTGGCAACCCGCTGATCATCAATCCCGGGGAGGCCCAAATTGGTCACAAAGAATCCGTGGCCGACACCGCCAAGGTGCTTGAACGCATGGTCTCCACCATTGTCTGGCGCACCTACACCCAGTCCGGGCTGGAGGAAATGGCGGCCAACTCGCGCGTGCCCGTTATCAACGCCCTCTCCGATGATTACCACCCGTGCCAGTTGCTCGCGGACCTGCTCACCATCAAGGAACACAAGGGTGAGCTGGCCGGTCTGACCATGACATACATGGGGGATTCGGCCAACAATATGGCCAACTCCTACCTGCTGGCCGGGGTCACGGCTGGCATGCATGTGCGCATCACCGGGCCCGCCGGGTATTTGCCGGCCGACGCCGTGGTGCTGGCTGCCCGGGAGCGTGCCGCACTAACCGGCGGCTCCGTCCTGATCACCAAGGACGTGGCGCAGGCTGTTGCGGGCGCTGACGTGCTGGTCACCGACACCTGGGTTTCCATGGGCCAAGAGGAGGAGAAGGCTGCCCGCATGGAGCTTTTCACCGATTACGCGCTCGACGACGCCGCTCTCGCCCAGGCGGCCCCGGATGCGATTGTGTTGCACTGCCTGCCCGCCTACCGCGGCTACGAAATTTCCGCCTCCGTCATTGACGGCCCGCAATCCGTTGTTTGGGACGAGGCCGAGAACCGCCTGCATGCCCAGAAGGCGCTCATGGTGTGGCTCGTGGAGAACTCTGCCGTTGAGAACTCAGCCGTTGAGCACTCAGCGGTGAGGGCTACAGCCGCCGGGACCGGCGCATAATCGTGAGTAAACCCCCCATTCCGGCCGGGATGCCGGCCACCAAAACGGCCCGGCAGGCGCGGGTGCAGGCGCTGCTCACCAGCCGTGCCGTCCGCTCCCAGGCTGAACTTGCCGCACTACTGGCGGATGATGGTTTGGTGGTGGGCCAGGCCACGCTCTCGCGTGATCTGGTGGAATTGCGGGCCGTTCGGGTCAGGGGCAAGGATGGTGCCCTTATCTATGCCCTCCCCAAGGAAGGCGGTGACCGCAGCGTGCACAGCGCCTCGTCACAAGAACTGTTGGATACCAGGCTCATCCGGCTCTGCGGGGAACTGCTGGTCACGGCCGAAGCCTCAGGCAATATTGCGGTACTGCGCACACCGCCAGGTGCCGCAAACTTCCTGGCCTTAGCCATCGACCACTCCGTGATGCCCTCCATTCTGGGCACGATTGCCGGCGACGACACCGTCATGATCATCACGCGCGAGCCCTTGGGAGGGGCAGAAGTAGCCGAAAGGTTCCTGCAATTCGCCGAAGAATCCGGCGCTGGGGCGTAACCCACACCGGGAGGCGAGGAGGCCGACGTCGCACTTGTGGGCACTATGAATATCTTTTAGTAAGAATGCATAATCATGCACTATGCTGTGTATTAATGAGAAGCACACTCTTGTGAAGAGTGTTGAAATAGGGAGATAAAAACGTGACTGAACGCATTGTATTGGCTTACTCCGGTGGCCTGGACACCTCCGTAGCGATCGGCTGGATCGGCGAGGCGACCGGCGCAGAAGTCATCGCGGTGGCAGTGGATGTAGGACAGGGCGGAGAATCCCTGGAAGACATCCGCCAGCGCGCATTGGGCTGCGGCGCCGTCGAAGCCTATGTTGCTGACGCGCGTGATGAATTCGCCAACGAATACGCCATGCCAACGCTGAAAGCCAACGCCCTCTACCAGGGCCACTACCCGCTGGTTTCAGCCATCTCCCGCCCCGTGATCGTCAAGCACCTGGTCAAGGCCGCCCGCGAATTCGGCGCCACCACGGTTGCCCACGGCTGTACCGGCAAGGGCAACGACCAGGTTCGCTTCGAGGTCGGCATTCAGACCCTGGGCCCGGACCTGAAGTGCATTGCACCGGTCCGCGATCTGGCGCTGACCCGTGATAAGGCCATTCTGTACGCAGAGTCCCACAACCTGCCGATTGAGACCACGAAGAAGAACCCGTACTCGATCGACCAGAACGTGTGGGGACGCGCCGTGGAAACCGGATACCTGGAAGACATCTGGAACGCCCCCACGAAGGACATCTACGATTACACGGCCACCCCGGAATTCCCGCCGGCACCGGATGAGGTCATCATCTCCTTCGCGCAGGGTGTGCCCGTCGCCATTGATGGCGTGAAGGTCACCCCGCTGCAGGCCATCCAGGAACTGAACCGCCGTGCAGGCGCTCAGGGTGTTGGCCGCATCGACGTCGTCGAAGACCGTCTGGTCGGCATCAAGAGCCGCGAAATCTACGAAGCACCCGGCGCCATGGCACTCATGACGGCCCACAAGCACCTCGAGGACATCACGATCGAGCGCGAGCAGGCACGCTTCAAGGCCACCGTTGGTCAGCGCTGGGCCGAGCTGGTCTATGACGGCCAGTGGTTCTCCCCGCTGAAGCGTTCACTGGATGCCTTCATCGAGGACACCCAGCAGCATGTCAACGGCGACATCCGCATGACCATGCACGGCGGGCAAGCTATTGTCAACGGCCGCCGCTCCGAGACCTCGCTGTACGACTTTGACCTGGCCACCTACGACACCGGCGATACGTTCGACCAGTCACAGGCCAAGGGCTTCATTGAGCTGTGGGGCATGTCCTCCAAGGTTGCCAGCCAGCGCGATCAGCGCGTTTCAGGCCTGTAACCATGGCTCATGGGACCAACGAAGGTGCCCTGTGGGGTGGCCGCTTTCAGGGCGGCCCCGCAGATGCTCTTGCTGCATTGAGCAAGTCAACTCACTTTGACTGGCGGCTGGCACTGTATGACATTGCCGGTTCCAAGGCACACGCCCGCGTTCTGAACACGGCTGGGCTTTTAGATGCTGCTGAGCTGGAGGGCATGCTTGCTGCGCTCAACCAGCTTGAGGTGGATGTAAAGTGCGGTGCTTACACTCCTTCCGAATCGGATGAGGATGTACACGGCTCCCTGGAGCGCGGCCTGATTGAGCGCGCCGGTACGGCACTGGGCGGCAAGCTCCGTGCTGGCCGGTCTCGCAATGACCAAGTTGCCACGCTGGGGCGCATGTACCTCCGCGAACATGCACGGATCATTGCCGCCGGAGTTCTCTCCGTGGTGGATGCGCTCGTGGAACAGGCCAAGGCACACCATGGTGTGGCCATGCCTGGACGCACGCACCTCCAACATGCTCAGCCTGTACTGCTCAGCCATCACCTGCTGGCTCACGCCTGGGCCTTGTTGCGTGATGTGCAGCGCCTGGTTGACTGGGATAAGCGTGCCGCGGTTTCACCTTACGGTTCCGGCGCATTGGCCGGTTCCTCGCTGGGTCTTGACCCGAACGCCGTCGCGGCTGACCTTGGCTTTGATTCCGCCACGTGGAACTCGATTGATGGCACCGCCTCACGGGATGTCTTTGCCGAGTTCGCCTGGGTGTGCGCCATGATCGGTGTAGACCTTTCCCGGATTTCCGAGGAAGTCATCCTGTGGGCAACCAAGGAATTCTCCTTCATCACACTGCATGATTCCTACTCCACGGGATCCTCGATCATGCCGCAGAAGAAAAACCCCGACGTGGCGGAGCTGGCCCGCGGCAAGGCCGGGCGCCTCATTGGCGACCTGACCGGGCTGCTGGCAACACTCAAGGGCTTGCCACTGGCGTACAACAGGGACTTGCAGGAGGACAAGGAGCCCGTCTTTGACGCGGCCGATACCCTTGAACTGCTGCTGCCCGCCGTCTCCGGCATGATCGCTACTTTGGTGTTCAACACCGAACGCATGGAGTCTCTGGCTCCGCAGGGCTTCGCCTTGGCCACCGACATTGCCGAATGGCTGGTCCGTCAGGGTGTTCCGTTCCGTGATGCTCACGAGCTATCCGGTGCCGCCGTCAAGGTTGCCGAGGGCCGGGGCGTGGAGCTGTGGGACCTTACGGATGAGGAATACGCCGGCATTTCGACGTACCTGACACCAGAAGTTCGCACGGTTCTGAGCACGGAAGGCTCGCTGAACAGCCGCAACGCCCAGGGCGGTACGGCACCGTCGGCAGTACTGACGCAGCTGGCGGCCCTTGAGCGTCAGCTGGGCGAGGTTCGCACCTTCCTCGCCTGACCGGCCTCGCACTTCCTTGGCACGAACGTAGAAATGGCTGAAAGCTAGAAATGCCCGCATCTGTGAAGGATGCGGGCATTTCTTTGTTCGGGCCCCTCGCCCGCTAGGCTTGGGTGCATGACTGATATTTCAAATGCGCAGCTACTGGAGCGACTCACGGCTGCCGCCGAGAACGTGAGCGCGAAACTGGGGGCTCTGACGGACAGCGACGTCCTGGACCCCACTGATTTGCCCGGCTGGACCCGCGGGCACGTACTGGCCCATATTGCCCATGTTTCCACTGCTGTAGCGAGGCAGGCTGAGTATGCGCTGCGTGGTGAGCTTGTTGATTTTTATGACGGCGGCCCGGGCGGACGCACCCAGGCAATCGAGATGAACGCCGGCCACACGGCGGCCGAACACCGGGACTATATTGCCACCGCCTTCACGAGGGCACTGACTGTTCTGGGCGGGCTCGAGGAGAGCCAGTGGGAACTTCCTGTCAGCTACCGCAATAGCGATATTCGGGGCGTGGCCCTGGCATACTGGCGCGAGCTCGTGATCCATCTGGCTGATTTGCAGCTGGGCCGCGGCCCCGAAACTTGGTCCAAGGAGTTTTGCCTCTACCTGATCGGGTTCCTGCGCCCCCGGGTGCCGGAGGCGCTGCAGCTGAAGTTGTTGCCGCTGGCGCTGCCGCCCATGACGGTGGGTTCTGGAGAGAGTACCGTGTCTGTTTCCGGCATGCTGACCGATATTGCTGCATGGCTCTCCGGGCGTACACCCAGTATGGGCTCCCTGCGCGCCGAAGCTGCCGCCGATTCAGTGGAATTGCCCACTCTGCTGCCCTGGCCGTCCGCGTTCGCGGCAAAGTAAGCACCACAGCTTTGTCTCAGAAGTGAGTGCACGGCTAATGGCTTTGATCAAGGTTTAGTTGACATCTAACTTATGAGCTGTGTGATCACTTGTCAGCGCCACGATTCGGCCGACTCCGTGCGGCTCGGTGTAGCGCTCGGCGAAGGCCCTTATACGTAACCAGTTTGCCCGGGTGTTGACAGCGAGGTGGTTGTCAGAGCTCTCCTGAGTGGTTTCTAGGATGCTGCTGTTGATACACATTGAGTGGCTTGATACAAGAGCACTGATTAGCCCGATTACATAGGTAGCTTCCCGCAATATCGCTTCGGTGACGACCACCTCTGCCATGTCGGCCTCGATGGAATGGATTATGAGACCGAGGGACTCAAGCTCAGCTGTGAATGCAGCTACGAATCCTTGATCTGGCTTATAGCTGGTGATGGCAATGTTCCATCCATCAGCGGCGAGCTGCCGAGCGATTTCGGTGCCTATCGATGCGCACCGACCTACTCCTGTTGATCAGAACACCGGGGCGGTCGTTGTGCACATGAGGGGTCCTCTCTCATTGATTAGTGTTGGATGCCGTGCAAACCGCCTGAAGCTTAGGCCAGATGTAGGAGCAAGGTGTCGGAATTTCCAGCCCGGTCGACTCTGCTGAATCCGGCTCGCTCGTAGAGGTGAACTGCTGGATTTTGGTCCTCTACGCTTAAGCTCAGTGCCGTGAAGCCGAGTTTTTTTAGCTTGTTCGATGATGGCTGTCATCAATGCGGTTCCGACTCCGCTTCCGCGGTTACCCGGAAGCACCCCCATAGTCAGCTCAGGAGTGGTGGATGATACAAATCCATAACCAGGATCGTCTTCGCTCAGGAGGCGGGCCCAGGCGGCTCCTATTGGTTCGCCGTCGTCGGTTTCGGCGACGAATCCGAAGTCTACTTCGGATTGCCAATCCACTACGTAGTGGCTGATCTCAGGTTTTTGAAGGATCTGTTCTCGGGTTAATGTCTGATCTCCTGATCAGTTGAATGCCTGGAGGAGGACGTCGGTGAGAAATGAAAAGTCTGCTGCGGTAGCGGTGCGTAAATACATGATCACCAATGCTAGGTCGAGTTCAAGGGAAATCTCAGGTTGTGGCTGACATTTTTCGAGAGTCCACCGTTTGACTTGGTTCGGGCCAGCAGTGCGAAGACCGAATGCATCTCTGCCGCGCTTGGAGTGGGGAAAGCTGCCGAGCTGCCTACCATCACGAGGTAGGGAACCAGCGCTGCGATGTGCGCGTGGGACGGGTCGGGCAAGATGCCACGCCAGAGAGCGACAAGCGCTTCGAGGCGCGCCGTGTCTACCCGGCCCTGTACGGCGCGCGCAGATTCGTCTTCAAACGCCCAGGCGCGCATCACAGCATCTAGCCGTGGGTCGAGCGACACGTCCGTGGCAACCCGCGCGAGTGCCTGATGCGACGGGAGTTCGGATGCGGCGAAAATCGCGGCGCGGATCGATGTCATCGAGTCCTCTTCGTACCGCGTCAGTAGCGCACTGCGGTAGTCGCCGATGCCGATGAAGTGGTGATGGAACGAGCCTTTGGTAAGACCGAGGCGCTCCGCGATGCGATCGATCCGCACGCCAGACCTCCCCTGCAACTTGAGCACGTTCAAACCCTCGTTTACCCATTGCGATCGCGTAGTCATCACTCAACCTTCACTGTGACACTGCCACTTGGTAGCGCCCGATTGGTGTGAAGCACCACGTTAAGTGACCTGTTTTTCACAACGGTCAATGGCCGCGCGGCCCGGCCTCTGCTTCACTCTTTGGGCCACTAGATGAACCAACCTCAGTGAATGGTCCTGCCCATTGCGCGGTACCTGGGCGGCGAATAGCGGTTTTGGCTACCCCGGCCTGCTTTACGGCAGGGGAACAACGAGTTGACTGTTGCGCCATCGCGGCACCGCTTGGTTCGCGCATGGGTTCCTCCCAAAGGCCACTTTCCCTGGTCAGTATCCAGTGAAAGTGGCCGCCGGATGGTCGAGGCTAAGCCAGGGAGAGGAACAGCTTTTCCAGGTCGGCACGGTCTGCCGTGGGGTCCTCGCTTTTCAGGCACTGCTCCAACCCGGTGGCGATAATTGCAAAGCCGGCGCGATCGATGGCCTTGGATGCTGCGGACAGCTGGGTGACGACCGTGCGGCAGTCACTGCCTTCCTCAAGCATGCGAATCACCCCGTTCAGCTGGCCCTGGGCGCGCTTGAGCCGGTTGATGACGGGCTTCATGGTGTCCACTTCAAGTTCCATAACGGGTTCCTCCAGTGTGTTTGTTTCTTCAAGTGTATACCCCCGGGGGTTTCTTGAGATAACATCGACAGCGGATCTCGCATACCCCCACGGGTATGCTTTTCAGTCTATTGCGGGGGTAAGTGAGTCTCCGTGGACAACTCCAGAATAAAGGAATGCCCCCCCCATGTGCCGAGCAGCCAAATGTCGCAAATGCCAGAAAACCACCTGGGCCGGATTTGGCCAACATGTCAAGCAGGTCATGGCCCACGTGCCACGCAATGAACGCTGCGCCTGCGACCCAAATGCGCCAAAGAAGCCTGCGGAATCCAAGGGCTGGCTGGCACGCCTCCTTGGTCGCTAAACAGCGGGTAGCGATTGCCTCATGGCGGTCAGCAATCCTCGGGGGATGCTGCCCGCCATTTCCATCGCCCTTCCAAAGTCCTCCGGAAGGCATGTTGCAAATATACCCCTGGGGGTATTATGGTTATGGGGAACCAAATACCCGCTGGGGTATAAAACTTCTTTATCTCACTCAAGGAGAGACCATGCTTCTCGAACGCATTTATGACGAAGACCTTGCCCAGGCCAGCTACTTCATCGGCTGCCAAGCCAAGGGCGAGGCCATCGTGGTGGACGCCCGCCGCGACATCCAGATTTACCAGGACCTTGCCGCGAAGAACGGCATGAAAATCGTGGCCGTCACTGAGACCCACATCCACGCCGACTACCTCTCCGGCACCCGCGAGCTTGCTGCGGCCACGGAGGCAGCCATCTACGTATCGGGTGAAGGCGGAGAGGACTGGCAATACGGATTCGAAGGCGAACGCCTCTTCGACCAGTCCACCGTCAAGCTGGGCAACATCACGATCACCGCCCTGCACACCCCTGGCCACACCCCCGAGCACCTTTCCTTCCTGATCACCGACGGCGCCTTCGCCGAACACGCCGGTTTCCTGCTCTCCGGGGACTTCGTCTTCTCCGGGGACCTGGGCCGCCCGGACCTGCTGGATGAAGCGGCCGGCGGAATCGACACCCGCTTTGCCGGGGCGCACGACCTGTTCCTCTCGCTGAAGGAAAAGTTCCTGACCCTGCCCGACTACGTTCAGGTCTACCCGGGCCACGGTGCCGGCAGCGCCTGCGGCAAGGCGCTGGGCGCGATCCCCTCCTCCACCGTCGGCTACGAACGCAACTTTGCCTGGTGGGGTCCCTACCTGGAGACCGACGACGAGGCCGGCTTCGTGGAGGTGCTACTTGACGGGCAGCCCGATGCCCACGCCTACTTCGGGCGCATGAAGCACGAAAACCGGGTCGGCCCGGCGATCATGGGCGAACGAGCACCGCTGGCCGAACTGCCAACCGAAGTGGTCGCCGCGGCCCTGGCCGCCGACGAAATCGGCATCGTCGACACCCGCCACCACAGTGAGGTCCACGGCGGGACCGTGGCCGGGGCGCTGAACATCCCTGCCGGGAACAAGGCAGCAAGCTTCGGCGGCTGGGCCGTGGACCCGGCTACCGACCAGCGCCCGCTGGTGCTGCTGGCACCGAACAGTGAAACCGCCACCGAAATGTGGGACCACCTCATCCGCGTGGGCATCGACAACGTCGCCGGCTACGTGAGGACGTTCGACGGGCTTCCGGCCTTCACACCGCAGACCGTGGCTCCTGCCGACCTGGCCGAATTCGATTCAGCCATGGTGCTCGATGTGCGCAACAAGACCGAGCACCTTGCCGGGCACATCCCGGGCTCCGTCCAGCTCAACGCCGGACGTGTGCTCTGGAACACCGCGGAACTGCCCACCGACGGCATCATCGTCAGCTACTGCCAGTCCGGGGTGCGCAACTCGGTGGCCGCCTCGACCCTGCGCCGTGCCGGACACCGCGTGGTGGAACTCGAGGGCAGCTATGCGGGCTGGAGCGCCTGGGAAACCCAGAACGCCTAACACCCCCTGATTCACCCCCATTTACCCTCCCTGTTTCACCCCGTATCGCGGGTTCCGGCGCCGGCTTGTTCGGTGCCGGGACCCGCGATGCAATTGGACCCTGAAAGGCCCACGCACCATGACTGCAACAAACGGTTCCATTTCCCCCGTGGAACTGAATTCACTGATCTCCTCCGGTGAGGGCGTCGTGATCCTCGACGTGCGTTCGGCCGCGGAATTCGAATCCCTGCATATCTTGGGCTCCTACAACGTGCCCCTGGCACTACTGGCCGAACACACCGAGGAACTAGCCGCGAAACTGGGCACCAAGACCGTGCTGGTCTGCCAGTCTGGCGTGCGCGCCACCGAGGCCCACAGGAACCTGAACAGCGTCGGCTTCTCCGATGCGCTGGTACTCACCGGCGGCGTCCCGGGCTACCAGCAGGCTGGCGGCAAAACCGTGGAGGGCTCCAAGCGCTGGGCCCTGGAACGCCAAGTCCGCATGGCGGCCGGTTCGCTGGTCGTGGCCGGGTTGGCCGGCGGCAAGTTCCTCTCTCCGCAGATCCGCACCGTTGCCGGGGTGATCGGTGCGGGCCTAGCCTTCTCCGCGGCCACCAACACCTGCGCCTTGGGCAAGGCATTGTCGAAGATGCCGTGGAATAAGACCGGCAACGAGCCGACCCGCGAATCGGTCATGGCCCAGCTTCCGCCCAAGAAGTCCTGACCCCCCCCCACACACGCACCAGCAATACCCCCCGGTTTCTCGGCCCCGGCATGCCCCCGTGCCGGGGCCGAGAAACCACCCCCACTGGAGTCACCCAGCCAAGGAGCCACCATGCCTGAAATCACCATCAACGATGCAAACCAGCGCCGCGCCGAGGACCATATCCTCGATGTCCGCGAGGATTTCGAAGTCACCGAGGGCATTATCCCCGGTGCCCTGCACATCCCCATGGGTGAGCTGGACGGCCGCCTGGCAGAACTCGATAAGTCCCGCCCGGTCATCGTGGTCTGCCGCAGCGGCAACCGCAGCGCCCGTGTTGCCGACGCGCTGACGGCCGCCGGTTACAACGCAGACACCATGGGCGGCGGCATGAGCGCCTGGCAGCGCGCGGGCCTGCCAACCGGCTAGCACCTTCCTCAACGGTTTTTCCATCCACCGAATCCGCTAGGACCACCACCCCATGTCACTCACCCTCGTACTAACCCTTCTGCTTTCGGTGCTGATCGGAATTTCCCTCGGCATGCTCGGCGGCGGTGGGTCAATCCTCACCGTCCCAATCCTCACCTATGTCGCCGGCATGAACCCCAAGGAAGCCATCGCCGCCTCGCTCTTCGTGGTCGGCGCAACCTCGGCCGTCAGCGTGGTCACCCACGCCCGCAAGAAGCGTGTCAAATGGCGCACCGGGCTGATCTTCGGAGCCGCGGGCATGGTCGGGGCCTTCGGCGGTGGACTGCTCGGGGGCCGGATCCCCGCCACGGTTCTCATGATCGCCTTCGCGCTGATGATGGTGGCAACCTCGTTGGCCATGATCCGCGGACGCAAGGACCACACTCCCGAGGCCCAGGAGAATGACCTCCCGGTCTTCAAGGTCACCATTGAGGGACTTGTTGTGGGCCTGGTAACGGGACTTGTGGGCGCCGGCGGCGGCTTCCTGGTGGTCCCGGCACTCGCGTTGCTCGGCGGACTGCCGATGCCGGTCGCGGTAGGCACCTCGCTGCTGGTCATCGCCATGAAGTCTTTCGCTGGCCTCGGCGGCTACCTCACCACGATCTCCCTGGACTGGGCACTGGTCGGCGGCGTCACCGTCGCAGCCATCCTGGGCTCCTTTATCGGCGCCCGCCTGGCCGGACGCATCCCCGAAGCGGCACTGCGAAAGGGCTTTGGTTACTTCGTGCTCGCCATGGGCGTCTTCGTGCTCGTCCAGGAACTCCCGGCACCGGCCAACCTCATCCTCGGCTTTTCGGCCGCCGGCATCGGGGTTCTGGCCGTGTTGTGCGGTTTCCTGATCCCGGGGTGCCCGCTCCGACGTGCATCCGGCACCTCCACCGCCAAGCATGCGGCCGCCGAGCACACGGCCACCGAGGCCCGCTAGCGCAAAACGCAACATCCCCCGTTTCCACCCGGCCACCCAGGAGTCTTAGCATGAAGCAGTCAACAGCAAGGCGCCTGCCCACCCTGGGGCTGCGCGCCAATGCAGCCCAGTTTGCCCTGCTCGTCGCGGTCAACGCACTGGTTGGCGCCATGGTCGGGCAACAGCAAACGGTTTTGCCACTGCTCGCCCAGAGCGAGTTCGGCCTCAGCGGATACACCTTTGTCTTTACCTACGTGGCTGCCTTCGGGATCGCCAAGGCGACCTCCAACTGGTTCGCCGGAACCCTCTCCGACCGTTACGGGCGCAAGCCGGTGTTGCTGGCAGGCTGGCTCTTTGCCATCCCGGTGCCGCTGATGCTCATTGCAGCACCGGATTGGGGCTGGGTCATTGCCGCGAACGTGCTGCTGGGCATCAACCAGGGACTGACCTGGTCCACCACCGTCATCATGAAGATCGACCTGGTGGGCCCTGCCCGGCGCGGCCTGGCCATGGGCCTGAACGAGGCAGCCGGTTACGGTGCCGTGGCTATATCCTCGCTGGTGGCCGGGGGCCTTGCCGCGGAATTCGGCCTGCGCCCCGCGCCGTTTCTCCTGGGGATCGCCTACACGGCCCTGGCCATCCTGCTCTCCGGTGCATTCGTCAAGGACACCCGCCCACACGCGCTGCTGGATGCCAAGTTGAATCCTGGGCGCACACCTGCGGCACCGAGCGGCACCGCCGGTGCACCGACCAACCGGCAGATCTTTGCACTGACCAGCTTCAAGGAACCGGCACTGTCCTCGGCAAGTATGGCCGGACTGGTGAACAACCTGAACTTCGGACTCTCCTGGGGCTTGTTCCCGCTCCTGTTCGCCACCGCGGACCTCAGCGCGGGCCAGATCGGCATGCTCTTCGCACTGTACCCGGGGGTTTGGGGAATCGGCCAAATGTTCACCGGCGCACTCTCGGACCGCATCGGACGCAAACACCTGATCACCGCCGGCATGCTCACCCAGGCCGCGGCACTGTCCGTGATTGCGCTCGGGCACGGGGTTGCCGCGTGGTCGGTTGGAACCGTCTTGCTCGGCGCCGGCACCGCCATGGTCTACCCCACGCTGCTGGCCGCCGTCGGCGACGTCGCACACCCCAGCTGGCGGGGACGGGCAGTGGGCGTCTACCGGGTTTGGCGTGATCTCGGATACGCCGTCGGCGCCATCATGGGCGGGATCATCGCCGACCGGCTGGGGTTGCAAGCGGCCGTATGGATGACCGCCGCACTCAGCGCCGCCGCAGCCCTTGCCGTCGCGGGCAGAATGTATGAAACGCACCTACCACCCAGAGCACCGGCCCATGAGGGGGATGCACGCGCAACGCTTCCACCCCATCACACCAGCACCTAGCATGAGCAAAGAACTGAGTGTCCCTGCCACCGCGGACCGAGTATTTCCCACGGCACGGGGTCTCACTACACCCCCAAAAGAAACTCATGGACTACTCCCACGCCATCATCGTCCCGATGTCATGGCAAGACGCCGTTGACCGAACGCGCAGCGCCCTTGCCGAACAGGGATTCGGCGTCCTGACGTAAATCGATGTGAAAGAGACCTTCACCCGGAAACTGGGCCGGGAAGCTTGGAAGCCGGGGACGCCGTGGGGGACTACATCATCCGGGGGCAACCCGCATTTGGCCCAGCGCGGCATCGCCGCCGAACCGCAGCTGCTCCCGTGCAACGTCGTGGTGCGTCGCACCCCCGATGCAGCGGAAACCACCATTGAAGCAATCGACCCGCAAACCATGGTCCAGCTCAGCCCGGGCGACGCGACTCGCGAGGTCGCCAACGATGTCGATGCCCGTCTTCAGGCGGTGTTGAAGGAAATCTCCGGAAAGTATGACCCCCAGGTTTCAACCCAAAGGTCAGAGGATACGTTTATTTTAAGTTGAGTGAGGTCTCCCTAGACCGGAACGGGGCCCTCCCTGAACCAACCGATACGGAAGAACCAGACAGTAGTGAGGAAATCACGGACGTCGATCAACGGTCGCGGGACGAGATAGCAGTGTGGATCGTGATGACCACACTTGTGGATCGCAGCGATAAATGGCGGCTTTTTCGTAGCTCTGAACGTCACCCCCGTGCCCGACAGTCGAACCCTGAGCGGATGCTTACAACTTGCCGACGAAAGGGGTGGTTGACCTCGGTGAAGTTCCCGCGCTTCGTTGCTGCCGGTAGAGACTTATCGTCGGGGAAACGGCTACAGTGAGCCATGACCGACGTTCCTAAGAAGCGAACCGTAGCTACATTGGGCTCTCTAGTACTCGTGCTGATGATAATCAGTCTTGCGCTCAAGGTGTTCCTAGACGACGTGAGTCCATGGTCGATAGTGGCCCTCGGTTTCCAAGTCCTTGCAGTGGTGATCATGATTGTGTTGTTGGTACGAACTGTTCGTGGGCAGCGTGATGAGTACTGGAAAGAACGCGCCAATAGACCAAAGAATCCCGATGAGGCTGAAGCTGATTAGGTTTTTTTGATTAACCAATCGGCTAAGTGGCGTCGCGTCCAGCAAGCCGGTCGGATACCGGCCTACGGATTCAGGCGCACGCGGGAGCCGAAAAGTCCTGCCATGGCAGTTCTAGAGGGGAACGGCATACGTCTGACGCACTTCGAATGTTTTGGCTACTTGTTGCTCTGTGGAGCACATACTGTAGCCTCGAATGAAAATCGATATTGGGGGAAAACAATGAAGCGCAGATCATTTCCTTTTATTGCCGTTGTCGGTATTGCAGGTCTACTGCTGACTGGTTGTTCCGGTCAGGCGGGGTTAAAGGCGCTGCAGCGGGATGCCACGCCCGAGGATTCTTTGCCGTCCTCTATCACCCTGTCGGAAGAAGTGAACAGGGACAGCTCACGTCTTCTAGCCACCAAAGATGGTGTGCGGTACTTCGCTGTGCAAAGTGACGATGCCCGAACGACCTGTGTGGCAGTTGTTCCGCCTGACGAGAACGGTTGGCATGTAGGTTGCGGCGAGACTAGAAACAGCGGTGAGATTATTAATGTGTCGTCGGCGAAAGGACCGCATTCAACGATTCTTCTGGGGGATGACTCCGACACTGGAAAAATCGAATCGGGCTGGATCAAGATCTCAGACAACGTCCTCGTCTCTGATCGCTAAACATCGCGTATATACGACTTCATTGCCCATCAGAGCAGGACAGCGGCTCGCGTGTCCGCGAAGGAACCTTGGACAGACACTGGGGATATGGTCGAAAAGCAGTTTCACTTCATCTGGACAGGTCCCGGTTCTTCCGGTGGCTGAAGCTGTTTCATTTAGGAGCCGCTTGATGTAGGCCGTCGCTTGTGAGGAAGACAAAAGGTGCGTCTGAAACGTCGGTGCGCGGCCAGGTTCCGGCCATGCTTCCTGAAATGCCGAGGGTGCCTCGTGCGTCCGCATGCTAAGCGAACGTGACAGGCAGTACGGAGGTCTGGTATCACGCAGGAAATGTTCGGGGTGTCACGTCCGCCCATGGAGGAGGCTATTCATCGGCTGTTTCTCGCACCATCGACCTTAGGTTACTTTGGGGAGACGGATGGCTTCCGCGCCAACGCTGTTCGGCGCGTGCACCCCACCAAGTGGCAACGAGGAGTACTGCGGCACCGATGTATCCGAGTGTGCC